>QIAH01000380.1 GCA_003225465.1 Acidobacteriota bacterium
CCCATACTCACCAGTCCCGCGGCCAGCAGCATCAGGGAACGCGGCGGATTGGGCGTGCTGAGCGGTAGAAATGCTGAAGATATCAAGATGACCGAAAGAACCAGCATGACGCCCTTAAAAGCTTTGGCAAGCATTTCGTCGTTCCTCTCGCCTGTAACCAGAGCAACTACATTGCCTCGGAGCGGCTTGCCACCAACGTTCGCCGCCGCCGGGTTTCCACCGATAAACCCTTGAATCGCCGACTCATCGCAATCACTGGTGCACGCATGACAATCTTTGTCACGCCAGTCGAAGATGCAATCGCTTGCACATCGGCTGGCGCATTCGGGACAGTCATCAGTCCTCAAATGCAGGGCAGGTACCGGGAAGCGGGTCAAGATTTTGCGATAAGTCCTTAATTCCCAAAGGTCTAGATCCAGTTATGCGTGTAAACAACTGACTGCAAATGACTAGAGGAGAGGATGGTCGCGAAGTTTACTGGAATATAACTCCGCGAAGAATGCGATTCTCATTCCCGATCAGTTATCTTGGAAGACTGTTCCGCACGATCCCACTCCAACCATGGAACCCGAACCCGAACGCGAAGTGAACTCGATCTCGTTTGCCTCCTATGTGCGGCTGTTGCGGGAGAACCGCAACTTTCGCCGCCTGTGGGCCGCGCAGATCGTCAGCGAAATCGGTGACTGGTTCTACACCCTCGCCATCTACAGCCTGCTGTTGCAACTCACCGGTCGGGCCAGTTCGGTCGCGCTGGCGCTGGTCCTGCAGGTCCTTCCGCAGACTTTCGTTGGGCCGACTGCCGGAGTCGTGAACGACCGGATCCGCCGCAAGCGCGTGATGATTACCGCGGACCTTATTCGCGCCGTGATCGTGCTCTCGATGCTGCTGGTACGCTCGCGCTCTCTCGTCTGGCTGGTTTATCCGCTGCTGCTGCTCGAAACCATCATGGCTGCATTCTTCGAGCCGGCTCGCAGCTCCGTGATTCCGAACATCACCAAGCGTGAAGATGTCATCCTGGCCAACACGCTTGGGTCCACGACCTGGTCACTGAACCTCGTGCTGGGCGCGACTTTGGGCGGAGTCGTGGCCGCGCTGCTTGGCCGAGATGCGGTCTTCATCCTGAATGCGCTTTCGTTCCTGGTTTCCGCGCTGTTCATTGCGGGCATGCATTTTGCCGAGCCGCACGCCGACACGGCGCCGCCACTGCGCGTGCGCGAATTGTTTGACTACTCTCCCATCCTCGAAGGCGTGCGATACGTGCGCAGCCAGCGCAGTCTGCTCGCCACCATCTTCGTGAAGGCTGGGAACCTCGTCATCGGTCCGAGCTGGGTTCTGTTCACGGTCATGGGACAGAGGTACTTTCCGGTTCGCTGGCACCATCTCGATCCTCAGCGCGGCGCGATGCTGGGCATGAGCTTGCTGCTGGGCGCGCGCGGTCTGGGGGCGCTTATGGGTCCGCTGATCAGCGCGCCTTGGGCAGGACATCGCGACCGGCGCTTGCGTCTCGGTATCTTCTTCGGCTACCTGGTAACGGCGATTGGATATACGCTCATCGGCAAGGCGGGAAACGTCTGGTTCGCTTGTCTGTGGGCAGCCTTTGCGCACCTCGGAGGCTCGACCGTGTGGGTGTTCTCGACCACGCTGCTGCAACTGAACACTGACGACCGCTTTCGAGGACGTGTCTTCTCTGCCGATCTCGGCCTGTGCATGCTGACCATTGCCGTCGGCGCCTACGTGGTCGGAGCTTTCCTCGATATCGGGATCTCCGCCCGCACCCTGGTGACGGCAACCGGAATCGTGATGTTGATCCCCGCAGCGCTTTGGGGTTGGGCCACTAAGGTGTGGCGGCCAGAGCCAGCCCGCGCGACGGCGATGATGAAGTAATCACAAAACGCAGCCGTATGTTGTGAGCCATTGACGTTACAGCTCGTCGATCTTTGCGGCCAGGATGAAGTCGCTCTCGGTGAGGCCGTTGACCTTGTGCGTCCATGTGGTGACGGTGGCCTTTCCCCAAGTCAGCAGGATGTCGGGATGATGTCCCTGCTCCTCGGCCACGGCGCCGACGCGGTTCACGAACGCGAGGGCCTTCTGGAAATCCGGGAACGTGAAGGTGCGCGTAATGTGGTGCTCGTCCACCACCGTCCAGTTCGGAAGCTGATGGCTCAGGTTGTGCAGGTTGGCTCCCTTGAGAGCAGGCACGTCGCCACGGCAGGGAACGCAGGTCTTGCTGGCTAAGGTCGACATAAAGCACCCCTCCCGGAATTTTATCGCATGGATGGCAGGGGAGAGTGGTGGAGAAGGTGTGCGGTGAATGCGGCCGTGTGCTTCAGTTCATCGTGCGCGCATTGATTAGAACGGAATATCTTCGTCCGTGATGGGCGATGCTCCCGCGTGTTCTGGTTCGGGGGGCGCGGATTGATCGAAGTGATTAGCTGCGCCGCGAGCGCCTCCGCCCTGAGCTTCGCCACCACCGCCGGCTTCTCCGCGTCCGCCGAGTAGAACCAGATCGTTAGCTATGACTTCCGTCATGTATTTCTTCTGGTTGGTCTGCTTGTCATCCCAGGAGTGGGTTTGCAGGCGGCCTTCGATGTAAACCTTCGAACCCTTCTTCAGGTATTCACCGGCAATCTCCGCGAGGCGTTGCCAGAGCACGACGTTATGCCACTCGGTGCGATCCTGCCAGTTTCCGCTTTTATCCTTGAAGCGTTCGTTGGTCGCGAGCGTGACTTTTGCGACGGGGGTGCCTTGCGGCGTGTATTTCACTTCCGGATCTTTGCCAAGATTGCCGATGAGAATGACTTTGTTCACGCTCTTTGCCATGAGTGGAGCTCCTTCGGAAGCTCAATATAGCAGAAACGGGTGGTGGAAATTGTGGTATGTGGACAGGAGGAATGTGACGGGACGAGGGCCTTGGGATCGTGTCGTCCCTACGGGACTCTGTCATCTTCATGGAATTTTCCCAGCGCTTACGCGCTGGGCTAATGAATGTCGCCGCCTGCGGCGCCTTGTTTCCTCGTGGTCGAGGCGGCGCGGCTTCCCTTAGGAGGATGGCGGGTTTTTCGGTATAATCTGAACAACTTATGCCCGCTGAAACCACCGGAAACAAAGCTGCCGGGATGGTCCCGGATGAACTCAAATTTGAGCCCAAGTCCACTGGGCTTACCACTCCACGCAAGAAGAAACCGAAAGAACTGGCCGTCATCACCGAGTGCTGCACGGGATGTGCGGGCTCGCCGGCGTGTGTCGAGTATTGCCCGGTGGCGGACTGCATGTTCTGGGTTCCGGATGAGGATCATCCGCCGTTTGGGCGCATTCAGATTGACCCGATCCTGTGTATTGGGTGCAAGAAGTGCATCAGCAAGGGACCGGATGGGTGCTTCCTGGATGGGTGTCCGTGGGATGCGATTGCGATGGTGGATACGACCGAGGTGGAGAAGGAAGTGGGAGTGATGTCGATCTAAGGACGGTCGTTGGTTTTGGACGCGCGCTTCGGCGCGCGTTTTGTTTTTGGGCAGAGAGCCGCTGCCTAAGAATTCAAAAGCTAACCGCAAAGGACGCTAAGGAGTCGCGAAGGACGCAAAGAAAATCTTTACCACAAAGGGCACTAATGAGAACGCACCAAGAACACGAAGGAAGCGATCGGTATCTCTGTTTCTGGCTTTGCTGAATTAGTGTGCCGTGTTGGCGCGGTCGTGGATCGCTTTGTCCGTGAGCAGGGCTTGCTTGCGGATGTGGTCGGGAATTTCGGGGAGCTCGCGTTCGTACGGAGTGATAGCCGGGAGGTCGTCGGGCTGGCCGATGAGGTAGAGAGCGCGCAGGGCTTCCCAGACCTGGTCGACTGCGGGGTCGATGGTCGCGAGTTCCGCTCCGGCTTGGACGGTTTGCCCGGTCTGCGCGAATAGGGTGCGGATGCGCCCGGAAATCGGGGAACGAACCTCGATGGTTTGCTGATCGTTCTGCAGTTTGGCGATCAGGCCGCCTTGACGGATGGGGGTGCCGGGGCGATCGGCATCGACGACTCGACCGGTGATGGACGCGGAGATTTTTCTGGATTGCAGGAGTTCGACGATCTGCGGACGCCCGGTGGTGTCACCGTAGCGGACCAGCGATAGGGCTGCGTTGCCGCGCACCAGCGGCGACGGATCGTTCAACATCTTCAGCAACGCTTCATGAAAACCCTGGCCGCTCGTATCCTCGCCGAGCACCCACGCATCGGTGTTACGGACTTCTTCGACCGGGTGAGCCGCCAGGCGGACCAGGTCGGGGTACCATTGCTTCGCCGCTGTATCGTGATGCGATATTCGTTCACTCATCTGTACGAGAGCCTGCTGGATGTGGCGTGGGTGGCGGTTGTCCTGAAGATATTCGGCGATCTGCTTGTCGGAGAGATGACGTCCGAACCAGGTGTTCCACCAGAACAGGAATGGCATCAGGGCGATCAGCCAGGCCGTCAGGAAGAAGAGCAGGCGCTGGCGCGTGGACATGCCGCGCTTGGCGGGTGTTTCGGCGGTCGAGTCGGTTTCAATGGGAGCGGCTGGGGTCATGATTCGGTCGTTGGTCGTTGGTCCTTAGTCGTTGGCGAGCAACTGCACTTGTTGGGAACTATACCTCAACCCACTACGTCGGCGTCGAGCACGCGGGCTTGCTCGAGATAGTGGGAGACGGCGTACTGGGCGAGTAAGGGAGTCTGCAGCGTGATCTCGGCGCCGATCCATTCCCCCTTTGCGTGCGGTTCTCCGGGCGCATTCTTGCTTGGCCCGCTCGAGCCGAATTGCGGGCCGAAAGCGGCTTTCTGGATGGGGTCAAATTGCTGGAGATTCTTCCAGGCTTGGTCCCCGACCGTGCCGGAGACATCGATTCGGAGTCGTACAGTGGCCATCACGAGTATTTTAATCGTTGGAGAGTGTTTTGCGATGTGGGGTGCTTGCAGACCGTCTCGGTCGGGCAAAAGCTTAACCGCGACGATCGCGAAGAAAAGCCGCGAAGGACGCGAAGAAATGCCTTGACGATGGGAAACCCCTGCGATCAAAGTAAATTGACGGCGCGAGCATCGGTGGTGACCATGGACACAGAGGAATGAGAGTCTCTGAGGGTGCGGGCCCCTTTGCGGCACGGACAAAAAGCTTTTAACCGCGATGATCGCGAAGAAAGGCTCGCGAAGGACGCGAAGAGAGGCTTGAAGAGTGGAACTTCCTTCGCAATTAAAGGCTTTTCCTGCCGATTTTTATCAAACTGCGAACCAGTGGTAGAGCATGAAGTAGACGAGAACGCCGGTGACCGAGACGTACAGCCAGAGCGGGAAGGTCCAGCGGGCGATGGCGCGATGGCGATCGAAGCGCTCGCGCAGGGCTCGGGTCAGCGTAACAAGTACCAGCGGCACGATCACTACCGCCAGAATTACGTGCGAGATCAGGACGGTGAAGTAGACGGGACGCGACCATCCTGTACCTTGAAAGCGTACTGATCCAACATGGGCGTGGTAGTAAAGATACGACGTCAAGAACAGTGTTGAAGTGACCACCGCGGTGATCATTGCTGCACGATGAGCGGCGACGCGTCCCTTGCTGATGAACCAGCGGCCAGTTAGCAGCAGGACCGTGCTGGCGCCGTTCAGGCTGGCATTGATGACGGGGAAGATGGCGTATTGTGGGGACACGGACATAGCTTTAGGAAAGCTCTCGAAAAAGTACGACGAAAAAGAAAACGTTGGAAGAGCGAGATTTCAAGCATCATGCTCCAGCGCCTTGTTTGTAGGAGCTCCTAGGTAGGGTAAATCACGCCGCCGGCTTTGTCGTCCTGCGATTGGCCACCACAAACGCCAGCCCGAACATGAACAGCGAGAACAGCACCAGCGTGGCCATGGATGATGCCAATGAAAATTGCGTCGGACTTTGGGGATAGAGCAGGGCGCGCAGGGCTTCGACGCCGTAGGTTAGCGGGTTGAGGCGCATCACGATGCGCAGCCAGCCTGAAGCTCCCGAGAGCGGGAAGAGCGCGCCGGAGAGCAGCCAGAGCGGGATCAGGAACAGGTTGATGATGGCGTGGAAGGCGGAGGTCGAGTCCATGGGCCAGGCGATCGCGAAGCCGAGCGCGGTCAGGGCGAATGACACCAGGAAGACTGTCAGGACTACCAGCAGGAACGCGCCGAAGCCGATGCGTACTCCTACTAACGGCGCGAATACCAGGAAGATCAGGCCTTGTGCGGCGGCGAGCGTCGTCCCTCCGAGAACTTTTCCGAGGACGATCGCCGAGCGTGGCACTGGGGCGACCAGGACCGAGAGCAGGAAACCTTCCTTGCGATCTTCGATCACCGACATCATGGTGAAGATGCTGGTGAAGAGCACGATCATGATGAGCGTGCCGGGGTAGAAATAGTCCAGATAATGTTGCTGTCCTGCAGCGCTGCCGGAGCGGAAGGATGTACCGAAGCCGGAGCCAAGCACGACCCAGAACACCAGCGGCGAGGCGATCACGCCGATGACCCGGCTGCGCTGCCGGTAGAAGCGCACCAGTTCCCGCCACCAGAGCGTGAAGGCGGGAAGCGTCATGCCTGCCGAGGCCGGAACGCGGAGAAGGGTTGCTGTTTGGGTCGCCAAGGGCTTATCTCATTTCTTCGCCGGTGGGGCGTTTTTTTGCTTGCTCGGGATGTAGCCACAGTCGCGGCATTCCCAGAAGGCGTTCAGAAAGAAGAATCCCGAGAGCGCTAACAGGATCAGGCTCATGAACAGGCCGTCCACCGTGGTGATGGTGCCGTTCATGAGGGTCCAGACAATTCCCAGGAGCGGGAGGATGCCTAGCACAACGGAAAGCGCGAGCATCATGGGTTGCACGTTACCTCCTTAGGGGCTGAGTTTCCGGCAAACGAGATTCCTCGCTGCGCTCGGAATGACAAGCTTTAAAGGTCACAACAAGCTTCAAAGATCACGCTTCAAAGATCACAACAGGCTTCATGTATCGGCCTATCTTCACGAGCTCTCAAAATTCCAATGTCTTCGATCCCTGCTTGGACGGGCGAGGACGCCCGTCGCTCCATCATCAGTTTTTCGCCTCTTCCTCCGTTTCGGTCCAGAAGCGGTGGCCGGTGCGATGGATGAAAACGTCTTCGAGCGTGGGCTTGCTCACGCTGACCGCTTGAATCTCGCCGGGAAATGCTTCCACCAATCCCGTGATGAAGCGATGGCCGTTTTCGAGTTCGATGCGCACCTGATTGCCTCGGGACTTGTCGCCCATGACCGCGGCATCGACCTGGAAGCGTGCGCTGATGCGCTGGACGAGGGACTCGGCGTCGCGCGTGGCGTCGAGCAGGATCACGTCGCCACCGATTTCGTGCTTGAGTTCCGTCGGCGTGCCCAGGGCGACCAGCTTGCCTTCGTTCAGGATGGCGAGGCGGTCGCAGCGCTCGGCTTCTTCCATCAGGTGAGTGGTGACGATGACCGAGACGCGTTCCTGATCTCGGAGGATCTGCAGGTATTGCCAGAGATCGCGACGGGCGCCCGGATCGAGGCCGGTCGTAGGCTCGTCCAGCAGCAGGACCGATGGATGATGCAGCAGACCTTTTGCGAGCTCGACGCGGCGAGCCATGCCTCCCGAAAAAGTCTCGACCAGTTCCTTCATGCGATCGGCTAAACCCACGCGGTCCAGAATTTCGTTAATTCGCGCCTTGAGGGGCGAGCCATGTAATCCGTAGAGGTGGCCCTGATGCCAGAGATTCTCGTAGGCAGTCAGCTTTTCGTCGACGCTTTGCGCCTGGAAGACAACGCCGATCTGCCGACGGACGGCGGCGGGATCCTTGGCTGTGTCAAAACCCATGATCAGGGCGCGGCCGGCGGTCGGCACCATCAATGTCGAAAGAATGCGGAACAGGGTGGTCTTGCCGCTGCCGTTGGGGCCGAGTAGGCCAAATAATTCGGCCGGGCGCACGTCGAAGGAGACATGGTCGAGCGCGCTGCGGCCATTGTAGCGGTGCACAATGTCCTGCACCGAAATAACCGGAGTCGCGGTGCTTTCTGATTCGGGGCCAGCTTCCGCGATGGCGGGGAGTTTCGAGGGCACAGGCTATTTTACGACGAGATGCGGTTCAGCATCATGAGAACGAACAAGAGGGGCAAATAGAGTACTGTGGCCTGCAACAGTTGGCGGGCGCGCTGTTTGGAGCGGGGCGCGCTGAGAGGAGCCCTCAGCAGGGTAAGTCGTGATCCAACGTACAGGAGCGTTACTCCCAGCAGCAGGGCGCCGACAAGGTAGATGCGTCCGGCCATACCAAGAAATGATGGAGCGAGGCTCACCGGGATCAGCAGCAGCGAGTAGAGAATGATGCGCACGGAAGTAGATTTGCCGTCGGGCTCGACTACCGGGAGCATGCGGATCTGGCCGGAGGCGTAGTCATCTCGATAGAGCCACGCGATCGAGAAGAAATGTGGAAACTGCCAGAAGAAGACGATGGCGAACAGGACCAGGGTTTCCCATTCGAGGCGACCGCGGGCCGCGGTCCAGCCGAGCACGCCGGGCATTGCGCCGGGGAATGCGCCCACGAAGGTGCAGACCGGATGAACTTTTTTCAGCGGCGTGTACGCGGCGAGATAGACGAATGCAGTCAGCAGGGCGAGGGTGCCGGTTAAGGGATTCAGCGTGAGATCGAGATAAAGCGCGCCGCCGACGGTCATGAGCAGCCCGATGATGGTGCCGTGACGCAGGCTCATGCGGCCCGTGGGTAGCGGACGCTGCGCGGTGCGACGCATGTGGCCGTCGACATCGTGCTCCATGACCTCGTTCAGGGCAGCGGTGCCGCCGGAGACGAGGCCGATCCCGAGCAGGGCGTGGAACAATCCCCATGAGAGGGAAGGGAAGCCGGACTTCAGCGAGCCGAAGTAATAGCCGCACCAGGCGGTCAGCACCACGAGGGTGGTGACGCGCATCTTGGTGAGTTCGGCGTAATCCCGCGCCAGCATGGCGAAGGCGCTGCGCGAGAAGTTCAAGGGCTGAGTGACGGCGCTCATGCGATTTGGGGAGTCCGTTCTGTGCCCGGAACGCGCTCCGCAAAGGCGACCGGCACATGTCGCCAGACTTGAATTGCGAGTACCACGGTGGTGGCCAGCAGCAAGGCTCCAACCGCGACGTGAGCCACGGTCGAGACCACCATGGGAAGTTCGGGCTGCACACTATCTTTGCCCCAGGCCACGCGCGTCAGGAAGGCGGCGAAGCCGAGACAGAGTTGTGTGATGAGAAGCGAGAGCATCATGATGGCAGGCTTGCGGACGGCCTCGATCTTCGAAAAAACAGAGAGGGCGCGAATTGCGGTCCATGTGAGCACGAAGGCGACGAGGGCGGCATGCACGACGTGCGGCCACCAACTCATGCCCCGATGGCGAAACATTCCGCCGAGGATTAATTGCACATACAGCACGAAGATGGAAAGCAAGGTCAGGGTGAAGAGGCTGGGGCGGCGGGTGTCGTGTTCGACCTGGGGAACTTCCTCCACCCATTTGCGCCCGGTAAAGATGGCGATGCAGACGGCTATGCAGAAGAATGTTTGCGCCACCGCCGCATGTGCGGTGGAGACCGCGGGCGGCTGGAGATAGAGAACTGTCATTCCTCCGAGGATTGCTTGTGCGACCACGGTGCCGAGGGCAGCCAGCGCGAGCTTGCGGAGCCAGGAACGGCGTTCGACGAAGAAGGTCCAGGCGGCGATCGCAAGCGTGAGGATCACGAGCGAACCGGCCACCATGCGGTGGCTCCATTCAAAGCGCACGCCTCCGACCAGATGCGGCACTTTTACCAGATAGCCGAACGAGGTCGGCCAATCCGGCACAGAAAGACCCGCATCGTTGCTGGTGACCGACGCGCCAAACATGATCACAAGGAACGTGAAGCACGCGGTGAACACCGCGAATGCGTGGTGCGCGCGATGGTACGGAATAGCAATTGCCTTCAGAGCGTGCTCCTTGGTCTCGTGAACCCGGCTGTCTCGGAGAGGAACGAACTTCTCTCACAGTTTGAGATGCCGAGGACAAGCCCCTGGGTGCGTGTCCTCAGGAAAACGAAGCATTCTAGCAGAGCAAGCTAGGAAGCGCCGCCAGCCTTGAACGTCTGGTCGACGGTCTTGGCTTCTTTTGGAGCGATGGTCACTTTCTGATCCTGCTCGGGTAGCTTTTCATGCACGAATGCGATCGTGTAATCGCCCGGCGGCAGGCCCTTGATTTCGTATTTGCCGTCCTTGTCGGTGACTGCGTAGAACGGGCTCTTGACCACGTTGATGTACATCTTCATCCACGGGTGCTGGTTGCACTTCACCGGAAGCATAATCTCTTCGCGAGCAAAGTTCTTCTCGAGAGGGGCGGCCTGCGGCGGTTGCGATTCGTTCCACTCGCGATTGTCTTTGGGAGTGGGATGGATGTTGTGGGTAGTGGGATCATCATTCTTGATCTGAACGGTCTGGCCGGCCATCACGCCGAGCACATGGGGATGATAACGGCAGCCTTGCTGATCGAGCACGACCGGGTCCTTGGGAACATCGAAGGTGCGATTGCCGACGCCGTCTTTCACATAGACGAAAACATTGGCGAGGTCGCCTTTATCGACGATGAGCGCTTCGTTCTCATTGGCGCCTTTGCAGGCGGGGTCCTGCGACATGTCGATCTTGGCCGGCTTCGGAGCCGTGCCATCGTACTTCACCGTTCCGCTCAGCGAGCCTACCGTGGCCGGATCAATGGGCGTGGCAGCGGGGGCGGGAGCGGCGGAAGGAGAGGTGGATTGTTCAGTGTTTTCTTTCTTGTTACAAGCAGCCAGCAACAATAAGCCGGCAAGGGCTAGCAGGAGGAGGAATGCTAACCGGGAGTTCTTCATGATATGGGCACCTTTCATGTAGTTTTAGATGGCACACCAAAACCCTTTATTCTAACGCGAACCTCCGGCCGATGCGCCCGACTTCGAGGCAGGTGGACGACTCGGGCCGGTCACAGATTTCTTCGTACGCTGGGGTGCGTTCGAGGCGGTCGATCGGCCCATGGAGGCGGCCACACGCTTCTGCTCTTCCGGAGTGAGTTGAAAGATGTAATCCACGAGCAGCTTGGTGTGATCCTGGTCATAGCCCTGGAACGATGGCGGCGTCGGTCCGGCAAACACCCAGTGGTCGTTGATCTTGGTGAACAAGCCGGAAGGCATGGAAGTGCCGGGACTGATCGCTTGCGGATCGGTGATCCAGCGTTCCACCCAGTCGGGCTTCAGACGTTCTTTCGCGAGCAGGAAGTTCGGTGCGGTAGCGTGCGCATCGTGCTGCACGTCGCCGGTAGCGTGACATTTGAGGCAAGGGGCTGCCGTACTTGAGAACAGGGCACGCGCCATCTCGGTTTCTTTCGAAGTGAGTGTGGGCACCTGCTCGGGAATGTACGGTATCGGCTGTTGAGAAAGCGCCTGGAAGAAGCGCACCAGCTTGCGCAACTCGTCGTCGGAGAACGAGAAGGTCGGCATGCGGACTTTTAGATAGTTCCGGACGCCGTTACGGTTGGTATCGGTATCGTTCAGAGCGGGATTGCTCAGGAAGCGGCGCAGCCACTCCGGATTCACGCGCGCGCCTTCGGTGTAGAGCTTGGGCGGCAGCTGTTCTTTCCAGTCTGGGTCCTGGTACTTCTTCATCTTGATCAACACAGAATCCTGGCCGGGGAAGAACTGGTGGCAGCCCACGCAGTTGTACTTGGTCACCAGCCACCAGCCTTCCTGGATGTCGCGGCGGGTGTCCTGCGGTTTGTACTGGTAGTTGGCGGGCAGGCTACTTTCCTGGCTGCCAAGAAGGAACGTGGTGAGGGCCTGCACCTGGTCCTTGGCGAGATGCAGGTTGGGCATGCGGAGAGCCTCCGTCTCCGACTTGATCATGCCCTTGTCGTAGATCTCAGGCTCGGCGAGTTTGTGTTCGAAGAAGCCCTTGTGGTCGTACCAGGATTCCTTCGCGGGACCTTCAGGCAAACGCGCGAGATCTTCGGGATTGGTGATGGGTTCTTTGCCGCGCTGGGCGGACTCGGTGAACAGGGCGAAGTCCAGGCGCTCGATCGGCTTGCTGCCCTCAAAGGTGAGTTCGGTGCCGATGCGGCCTTCCTCTTCCATGCCCGCGATTTCATGGCAGCCCGCGCAGCCATAGTGGCGCACCCACTTCTTGCCTTCCTCCTTCAGCTTGGGATCGTCCATGTAGGACGCGTCCGCGTAGGCAGAGGGCTCCTGCTTTTTCTGCGTCAGCAAATAGGTGGCTATGTCCTGCGCATCCTCGACGCTGAGGCGCAGGCTGGGCATCACGGTCATGTTCTGGACCTGCAGTTCATGCCCGTCGTTCGGGCACTTGCTGTGGCCCAGATCGAAAACATAGGGAAGCTTCTTCTTCGCGTAGTCTTCGGGGCCGATGTCTTTCTTCTCGTACGGGCAATAGGGACGCGTACGCTCGCGCGCGTTATGAATCCAGCGGACGAGGTAATCGTAGTTGGCCTTCTCGCCTACGCGCGTGAGGTTCGCGGCAAAAGTTCCGCCTTGCTGGTCGTCGCCTTCGCCGATGGAGTGGCACGCGAGACAGCCGCGAGTCTCGAATAGTTCTTTGCCGTGTTCCGCGTTACCGGGCTTCTGGTGGGGCAGGGAATCGGTCAGGCCGGATTGCCAGATGTACGCCGAGATGGCTTGAATCTGCGCATCAGTGAGGCGGAAATTTGGCATCTTCGTGCCGGGACGAAACTCGCTTGGTTTTTTCAGCCAAACCGGAATCCAGTTCTTGTTCAGCTTGAGGCGGGCGTCCTTCAGGTTCGGTCCGACCTTCTTCATGTCTTGCATCAGACTGTGCGAGCGAAAGTCGATCTGCTGCAGCCGGCCATCGATCCTGCTGTTGGCGACGCGAAGGCCCACCGCTTGATCATTCAGCCGATTGGCTTCGTCATTGCTCTCGGCGGCATCGGCCTGCTTCATCATGTAAGCGGACTGCTTGGTATTGTCGAGCCTCTCCGTTTCGAGCGTCTTGATCTGCTGGTTGAGCGACTGCAGCTCTTCGGGTTCTTTATCGTAGCCTTCATAGCGATGGCAGCCCATGCAGCCGCGCTGGCGGAAGAGGTCTTTGCCCTTGCTGATGGTCCAGCCCACCTCGCCGCTGATCAGCATCATGTCGGCGGCATGGCAGGTCTGGCATCCGGCTTCGAAATTTTGCTTCGTGTAGAGCGGCCAGAGCCAATGCTCGTAATTGCCATGTGCTTTTTCGATGCTGGTGGTCGCACGCCCATTCCCCTGGTGGCAAGGAGAGCAGCCGAATTTCTCGGGATCGTGAATTTGCAGGAGGTCGGGATTGGGATGGCTCACGAATGCTTTTGCGTAATCGTCGGGAGCCTTGGCGCCCTTCGCCGACATCGAAGCCGGAGTCAGCTTTACCGGCTCGCGAATACCCAAATGGCAGGATTCGCAGCGATCGACGATATTGGCTTCCGCGACATTGATCTGCTGGATCGACGGGCTGAGTTCGTCAACTTTCTTTTCCAGGCCTCCGATCTGCGTCGGGGTCAGATCGATCATGTGATTGGCGACGTAATCGTCGAGAGCCGTCTTCGACTGCGTGACCGGCTTGAGCGTGTCACCTAACTCGGCGTTCAGCTTGGCGCGCTGATCTTTGAGGCTGTTGTAGGCTTCTTCCAGTTGCTCGAAGTTGTATTTTTGCCTGCTGCCGTCGGGGTATTCGACAGTAGCGGTCTGCGCCTTGTAACTGGCGAGGTCCCTCTGAATGCTTTGTTTGGATGACTGGCTGGTGCTGGTTTCGATCTGGTAAGTGAGCGCGTTGACGTAGGCGCGGCGATCCGTGAAGACTGCCTGCACGGAGAGAATCTTCGAGTTGAGGTCGCCGATCTGCTTCTGCAGTTCGCGCATGTGCGGCGACGCCTGCTGCGTGGCCTCTTCGAGGTTCTGCTTGAGCTTCTGGTAATCAGAGCTGCCCTCGACTTCCTTCTGCGACGCAGCGGACTTGGAGCGAGCCGACAGCAGGAAAGCCGTGTAACGGTCTTTCCAGACATGCTGGTAGGCCTTCCACGGACGCATTCCGAAGGCTTCATCCCAGAGGGCCCACAGCAGGGTTGCCATCAACAGGATGACAGCAATCGCATAGTGGGCCGCGTACGACTTGGAAACTATCGGGTCGCTGTCGGGGACTGGTTTGTCGGGCACGGAACCTCCGAAGTCGGTCGTTAGCTATTGGTCGTTAGTCGTTGGCAAAACCGTTTCCGCAACCACTTTTGCCAATGACCACAAGCTACCAGCCATGAGCTAGATGTTGAACCACGGCGTAATCCACACGTACTTGATATGCCAGAGCAGGCGCAGGAGCATCTTCAACGGCAGCGCGACCATGATGAGCAGGAACGCTTGCGTGATCGAGAACTGCAGCAGACTCATGCGGCTGAAATCTTTCGGCATGTAGCGGCGGAACAGCGAGTAGACCAGGAATCCGCCGAGAGCGAAGTATCCGCCCACGATGACCAAGCCGAAGATGGCTTTGCCCAGGTTCGAGGTGATGCCGAAGATATCCGGCAGGTCACGGTTCACCTCGTAAATCAATCGATTGTGATCCCACGTTTGCCCCGGCCAGAACCATTGCCAGCCAGGCCCTCTGATAAAGGTGCCGATGATGATCATCGAGACCCACAGAATGATGAAGCCGAACAGGAATGTGGAGATCGCAAAGCGGCGCTGCTTCCACGTGTAATAGCCGCTGCCCTTCGGGTTGGTGTCTATGTATGGAATCACCATTAATCCGATGATGATGAGGGTCGGCATGACCACGCCAGCGATCCATGGATCGAAGTAAACCAGCATTTCCTGCAAGCCGAGGAAGTACCAGGGGGCCTTGGCCGGATTCATGGTCAGGTTCGGATTGGCGGGTTCTTCGAGCGGTGCGTTCAGCGTGATCGACCAGACCATCAGGATGATCGTGACGATGATGGCGGCCAGAAACTCGATACGCAGGAGAAAGGGCCAGACGTGGACTTCCTTTTGCCAGCCGGGCTTGAAGGGCCACGTCTTGCGGTGATGCGTTTTTGCCATCGCCGGATCGGTTTCGAGCTGGGCGACGAGTTGATCGTTGGCGTGCGCCTGTTTCCAGGCGAGATAGATATAGAAAGCCAGGAGCGGAATCAGGCCGACGATCGGGACGTTATCGGGGGCGGAGATGATTTCCCACAGTTGACGCCAGTCCATTGGTGCTCCTTGTAGCGCCGGCATCCTGCCGGCTGTCCAGAGGGCGTCCTCACCCTCTCACCTTGAAATTCAGACAACCTCAGGCTCCTGCTGCAGTTGGACCTCTCCTCGGTTTGTCTGCCTCCGACTCCAGCATGACTTGGGCTGGACCGGAGATGCCTCCGTCTTTTCTTACTCGCCAGAAATGCACAATCATCAGCACCGAGGCGACGATCGGGATGCCGATGCAGTGCCAGATATAGGAGCGCAGCAGGGCATTGGCGTCGACGATCGAGCCGCCTAAGAGGCCGAAGCGAACATCGTTATACGGCGTCATGCCGAGCAGTGGTCCGAACGGGCCCTCGTGTCCTAACAGCGGAGTGGCGCGGGCCATGTTCGTGCCCACCGTGACAGCCCAGAATCCCAACTGATCGTCAGGCAGCAGGTATCCCGTGAATGAGAGCAGCAGGGTGAACACCAGCAGCAAGACTCCAATATTCCAATTGAACTCGCGCGGCTTTTTATACGAGCCGGTGAGGAATACGCGGAACATGTGCAGCCACACGGCGATAACCATCAGGTGCGCGGCCCAGCGATGCATGTTTCGCAGCAGCTTGCCGAAAGGCACGTCGTGCTCGAGGTAGAGCACATCGCGGAAGGCCTGCACCTTGGTGGGGTGGTAATAGAACATCAGCAGCACGCCCGTGAAGGTGAGCACGATGAACAGGTAGAACGTGATTCCGCCCATGCCCCAGGTATAGCTGTAGCGGACGGCGTCGCGATTGATCTTCGCGGGGTGCAGATGCAGGAAAACGTTGGAGAGCACGCCCAGAGCGCGATTGCGAGGCGTCTCGTCGTGCTTGTGGCGGAAGATCGAGGTATAGACCTGGGTCTTGGTCGGATCCTTGAGGCCTTCGATCTGCTCTTTGGCTTTGGTTGGGATGTCGGTCTTGAGCGCCTGAACGTCGCCGGTGATTTTTTCTTTGACGCGATCGAGCAAGCCAACCTTGCCGCCGTTCTTTCCGTTTTTTTCTTCAGCCATTCGGTCCTCTGACTTCTTCGAAAAGCTTTTGGTTCGCGCGCTGCGAGGGCGAGACGCCCTCGCGACAGCCGGCAAGATGCCGGCGCTACATCTTATGTGGGCAAGAATGCTCCGGGATCGTTGAACTGGCTCGGTTGTCCTTTCGGCCAGGAATACAGTTTCGAAACGTCGACGATGATCTGACCATCGGGCGCAGTATCGACCTTGGCGCGGTCCATGGGGCGCGGGGCTGGGCCTTCGAAGTTGATGCCTTCGCTGTCGTAGCCGCTTCCGTGGCAGGGGCACTTGAACTTGTTTTCGCTGGGCTTCCAGTCGGGCGTGCAGCCGAGGTGCGTGCAGCGCGCGTAAATCACGAACAGGCGATCCGGTGTGCGATCAACCCAGATGCGGTATTTCTGTTGCCATTTGGTATCGACGCCAAGCGCGTAGTCCGAGGGATAGCCGATCTTGAACGACGTGCGCGGCTCGAACAGTGTGCGCGGCAGGAAGAAGCGGAAGAACGCCAGGAACCATGCGACCAGGAACGCGGTGATGCCGACCCAGGCGAGACGACGGCGCCGCCGGTCGACTTCTTTATTCTCCGGGCCGACCGCCGCGATGCCGCCCGCGGCTGCGGCCTTTGATGTCCCGACGGCGGGAGTGCCGACATACTTGGTCGCCGGCGCATTGGGAGCGTCCTTCTTTGTCTCCGGAACTTGCTTGACCGCATCGGTCTCCGGACCCGCCATGTGTGTACCTCCTGATTAACTGTGATGCGCCTGTCTTCTAATCCGCTGCCATCCAAGGGGCAGGGATGCTCTGCGGATCGGGCAGGACGACCGGTTCGTACTTACCCGCGGCCTGCAAGACCAGGTGAGCCAAGGCATTTATAAACTTGGCTGAATCGTTCAAGCCGGCCGTCATCTCGAACTGGCGAAAACCCAGTTCGGCGGCTTCTTCGCGGGCTTCGTGGTCAATCTCGCCCAGGGTCTCAACGTGGTCCGACACGAACGAGACGGGCACGATACAGACGTCGCGAACTTGGTCGGCGGCGAGATCGCGCAGTGTGCGATGCAAGGAGGGCTGCAGCCACTTGCTGGCCCCGACTTTGCTTTGATAGCAGAGACGATGATGATTCGGCCAGCCTCCGCGCTCCATCAGCAACTGGACGGTCTCTTCGATCTGGCGCTGGTACGGGTCGCCCTTGTCGATGATCGATTGCGGCAGGCTATGCGCGCTGAAAACAATTTCGGGACGGCGCGAGACCGGGAAGCGGTCAAGGGCTTCCTCGATCTTCTCGATGAGCGCGTCGAGGTAGGCTTCGTCGTTGTAGAAGCTCTTTACCAGATGCACGGGCGCCGGACCACGATAGTGACGGTTCCACTCATTCAGGCTGCTGCCGACGGTCGTGCTCGAATAATGAGGATAGAGTGGCAGGAGAACGACCTCGTCGCAATGCGCGTTCTGGAGCTGGGCGACGGCCTCGGCGGTGAAGGGATGCCAATAGCGCATGGCCACGAAGCAGCGGGCGTTCACGCCAAGCGCTTGTAGAGCGGCCTCGAGCGCGCGGGCCTGACTCTCGGTGAAGCGCCGGATTGGCGAGCCGCCGCCAATCACGGAATAGTGGTGCTGAACTTTTTTGGCACGCGTGCTGGAAATCAGTTTAGCGAGCGGGCGGCGACCGATGCGAGCGAACGGGAAGTCGATGATGTCGGGATCGCAGAACAAATTAAAAAGAAAAGGTTGGATGGCTTCCAGCGTATCGGGACCACCGAGCTGGAACAGAACTATCCCCAAACACCTCTCAGTTCGAGACATCCCTTCAGGTTCCCCAGAGAGCGACCGGATGTTAACTCGTTTCGGGGCAGCGCGTCAAACGCGCGGACGTAAATTCTGAACGTGGAAGCCGCGAAATCACGAGACGGAAGCTTCTCCGGCAGGCTCCGCCACGGGCGCAGAATTCATTTCCTCAATGACCGCGTCGGCGAACTGCGACGTGCCCGCCTTGCCGCCGACATCGCGTGTGAGCCGGTCGCGCGTGCGATAGACGCGCTCGAGGGCAGTCCTCACCCGTAACGCGGCCTCTCGCTCTCCCAGATGGCGCAGCATCAGTAGGGCGGATCGCAGTAGGGCAGTGGGATTCGCGAGATCTTTCCCGGCGATGTCAGGTGCGGAGCCGTGCACGGCTTCGAAGATGGCGCAAGCGTCGCCGAAATTCGCGCCGGGCACCAGGCCGAGACCGCCCACAAATGCGGCGCACAAGTCGGAGATGATGTCGCCGTAGAGGTTTTCGAGCACCAGCATGTCGTACTGGTAGGGATTCATCACCAACTGCATGCAGGTGTTGTCGACGATGTGCTCGCCATAGGTGATCTCGGGATATTCCTTCGCGACGGCACGGGAGCAGCGAAGGAACAAACCATCGGAGAGCTTCATGATGTTGGCTTTGTGGATGGCATGGATCTTCTTGCGTTTGTGCTTGCGCGCATAGTCGAAAGCGAAACGCGCGATGCGGGTGGAGGCTTTCGCGGTGATGATCTTCAGGCTCTCGACCACGCCGGGAACAACTTCATGCTCGATGCCGGAATAAAGGCCCTCGGTATTTTCGCGAATGATGATCAGGTCAACGTCAGGATAGCGAGTAGGAATGTGCGGAAGATTGCGAATGGGCCGGAAGTTTGCGTAGAGTTCGAAGCGCTTGCGCAACTCGACATTAATGCTGGCAAAGCCGCCGCCGATCGGGGTGGTGACCGGACCCTTCAAGCCGACGCGCGTCCGCTCGATGGAATCGTTGAGGTCCTTTGGAATGTATTCCTTGTACTTCTCGAAGGCCTCCGCCCCGGCCATGAATGTTTCCCACTCGAACTTGACGCCGGTGGCCTCGAGAATGCGGACCGTGGCATTGGTGACCTCGGGGCCAATGCCGTCGCCGGGGATGAGGGTGATGCGGTGCGTCATAGGAAACTGATCCTAGCAGGTGCGTGGACTTCTACTTCGCGCCGACTTTCGTTTTCGGCTCGGGCTCTTTCACCTTGATGAGGTCCTTCAACTCAGACATAAACTCCTGGACGTCTTTGAAATCCAGATACACCGAGGCGAAGCGGACGTAGGCGACCTTGTCGTAGCGACGCAGGCGGTTCATGATCAACTCGCCGACTTCGCTGGTTTTGCGCTCGCGCTCGGGTGACTCGATCACGAACGATTCCGCATCATTGACGATCTGTTCGAGCTTGCTGATGGGGACTGGGCGCTTCTCACAGGCGCGCAGCAGGCCGTTCAGCACCTTCTGGCGGTCGAAC
This sequence comes from Acidobacteriota bacterium, assembly GCA_003225465.1. Taxonomy (GTDB): domain Bacteria; phylum Acidobacteriota; class Terriglobia; order Terriglobales; family Acidobacteriaceae; genus Gp1-AA133. The sequence continues at coordinate 19,501 of QIAH01000380.1, forward strand.
TTCTCGCGGCGGCCGTCTTTCTTAACCACCATGTAGGGAATCTCGTCGATGCGCTCGTACGTCGTGAAGCGCTTGCCGCATTTCAGGCATTCGCGGCGGCGCCGGATCGACTCGGCTTCCTTGCTCTCACGCGAATCGACGACTTTGTCTTCCAGGAACCCGCAAAAAGGACACTTCATGGCGCTCGAATCGGTGTTAAGCCTTTATTTCAGTGAAGTTTGATTGTATCAGGGGAAGCAGCGGACGAAGCTTGCGGGAAACTCGGCGGTTATCAGCGGACTCAGGCCACAGGCGTGGATGCAGTCGATTCTTCGGCTTGGTGGCTCTCCGAAGAGAGTTTGCGCAGAGAAAGACGTTCCCGGTGTGCAAGCAGAAGTCCGACCGGCACGATGGCGATGAAAGTCACCAGCCAGAGCATAATGCCGCAACTGGTGGCAAGCTCGGGCGGAACACCAAAGATGTGGTGGAGGGCTTCGATGGTGGCGAACTGTGATCCGCCACCCACGCCGGGAAGTTGCACCAGCGAGCCCACCATGCTGGAAGCCATCAGCAGAAAAATCTGAGTCTGCGGGATTTCCAGCTGCGGAGCGGAGTAAGCGTGCGCCACTTCTTTGTACGCGACCGCGATCATGGCCCACATAAGGACCGAAACACCAATCAGGGCCAGCAGAGAGGACGTGCTGTGAATGGTATTCAGGCCGCTACGGAATTCGCGGATGCGAAGCGCGACGCGATGTCCGAAGTTCGATGCTAGATGTCCGAAGCGCGTTTCCACCCATTTGGCCAGAGCTTCGCCGCTGCGGTGAACCGCGATCGCGCCTAGCGTAAGTCCAACCGAGATGCCAGTAAGGACCAGAGCCACGGATTCAAAGGCGCCATGATGTTCAAGCCGCCTGGGGGCTGTGGCGACGAAGGCGGCCAGAACGAACAGAAATGTAAATCCGCCGATATCAAAGATGCGTTCCACGGCCCAGACTGCCAACTGAGAAGAGAATGGAAGACTTTCGCGCTTGGCGATCAAGTACGGGCGGATAAGTTCGCCCGGCCGACCCAACAGCGCCAGCCCGGTAAAGCCGATCACCGTGGGGGCGACCAGTCCCATGGCGGACGCCTGGGGACGAACCGGCCGCAAAAAAAGCTTCCAGCGCACGGCCCGCAGAACATAAGCGATGTAGATGAGTGCAACTCCGTGCATGATATGGAACAGGCTGACACTGTGGGTCTGAAGCAGGAAAAGATTCCAGTTGAAGTTCTTCCAGGTACGGAACTGCATGTAGACAAGAGCCGCCAGCACCACGAGCACGATCCCGGTAATCGCTACGCGTTTCTTATCCATGAAAGCGAGAGTCCTCGGGGTGGTCTCGGAGAATGGCAGTGGCGAGGAACAAGTCACAAGGTAAACGAGTCAGAGGCTGGGGTCAACGAGAGGGGCATCACAAATCTGCGTCGCTGGAGCTAGTTTCCGGTAGGAGGAGTGGTGTGGGTGGCGGCAGCGGGAGCACTCGTCTTCACCGGTTTTCGCTGGGTCTGTGACTTTTGCGCTTGCGATTTTGCT
>QIAH01000490.1 GCA_003225465.1 Acidobacteriota bacterium
GTGCAGGCTACGCGATCGGGAATGTGGATTCCTCGTTGATCCTGCTCGCGCCGAAACTGGGGCCGCACGCAGGCGCCATTCGGGCGCACCTGGCGAAACTGCTGGGAATTGCCACCGATTGCGTCGGACTTAAGGCAAAGACGCCGGAGGGGATTGGGACCGATGGCGCGGCGATTGCGAACGTCGTGGTGCTCCTTGAGAGACTGGTAGAAGGTCCCAAGAGGTCGGTTGGCAAAGCCGTGGTCAAAAAGTGATTCTCTCTTTGCCGGCGAGGACGCCGGCGCTACTCTTTTTTATTTGTGGCTTCCACCAAGGCTCTGAAGATGGCGCGCGACGGGTCATCGTCATCGATCGAGCGCTCCGGATGCCATTGCACGGCCAGGACAAAGTGATCTGGGTCGGTGCCCTCGAGCGCCTCGACGATTCCATCCTGAGGACAGCGCGCCACAATTCGCAATCCCTTTCCGACAGCGTGGGCAGACTGATGATGGCTGGAGTTCACGGCCAACCTGGTAGGGTCGGCGTTTGTTTGTGTCAAAATTTCTGCCAGCCTTGATCCCGCGTCCACGACGACATCGTGCGCGACGGCGACCTTGCGGCCTGCTTCGTGATTGATAGTCGACTCGATGTGCTGCACAAGCGATCCGGAGCGGTAAACATTCAAACTCTGTAGACCGTAGCAGATACCGAGCACCGGCTTGCGCAGGTGGTAGACATCCTGCAGCAGGAATTGATCGATGGTGTCGCGCGGCCAGTCGGCGTCGGCAGTTTTAGGGTCGCGCGCCGCGAGATATTTCTCGGGATCCACGTCCGCCCGGCTGCCGGGCAGCAGCACCGCGTCGCAGTGTTGAGCCAGTTTCTGGACCTCCGCGATCGCGCGATCAAGCGGAATGCGGACTGGCTCGCCGCCCGCCTGCTCGACCGCTCGTTCGTATTGCGGCAGAGCACGTCCGGAGTATTCGGCATCCACTGAGTGCGGGATAGGGATGGCGATGCGAGGGCGCATGGCATTGATTGTAACGGGTAGAAAAGGGGTGGGAAATCTGGCGGGAGTAACTGGAACCCCCGCTCTGCCCAGTTCCGTGTCAAGAGTCCATGTCAGGGTTTGTTAGGCAGCCTCCGTGTTGTTTGGTACTCTTTCAGCGATGTTCCTCAAAAGAACGCTCTGCACTGCATTATTTTCGTGTGTGGCTCTGCTCTCTGCATTCGCTCAGGATCAGGGCGCAAGAACCGAAATCGAGGAGGCCTTGAAGTCACGCTATCGCCTCACGACTGTGGGTGGCGGCGTAATGGGAGTGCGTGGCGAAAATAGTATTCGAAAGACGGGTGGAGTTGTGGTTCTGGTACGCGACGGTCTTTACGGCTCGTACAACCGGCGCGATCTGGCTTCGAATGCGATTGTGGACGGGAAAGCAGAGGTTCGTTCCGGTGCTAAGGACCTGGCGTTGGCACGAGGAGAAAAATTCTACGTTACGGCCGCTTACGTCGGATCCGACCTCGTTTTCCTGGGCCTGCTGAGCGCGCGCATGATTCCAGGCAACACAAAAACTGCACAAGTCTGGTGCAGCGTGAGTTTCTTTTTCAGCAAAGACATGCTCGACCAAGGGGACACCGGCAAGATCTACTCTGTGATCGACCAGTGGCTGCTTCCAGAAGGAACGAATCATCCAGCCTCTGCTTCTTCTCCTCCTTTGGCTTCTACCCCACCTGCTGCTATCACCAGTGCGCCCGCGACTCCCACGAACGGGATTGACCTCAAGCCCGGCATGACCCGCGAGCAAATTGTGAACGCCCTTGGTGCGCCGCTGCAAGACACGGCATTCGCCGACCGCCGTTGGCTGACTTATCCTGGCATCACCGTCACGTTCGAGCAGGGCAAACTGACATCGGTGGAAAGGAATGCTCAGGCGCTGGTTCCGGTCAAGATTTCCTCCGACCCGAGTGGCGCAGATGTTTTCCTGGACGGCAGTTTCGTCAGTTCAACGCCGGCGGTTCTCCGGCTGCAGGCCGGGACGTACAAGCTGGCCGTGAAAATGTCCGGTTACGCCGACTGGGAGCGGGAAGTGAAGATCCTGCCGGGCGCGGAAGTGACTTTGGATGCCAGGCTGAGTAAGTAGTGTTGCGCCCTTTCGGCGGGGTTTACGACTGAGCCTCACAAGGTTAATCTCTGATTTCGGATCGCGGCGCCGCGCCCTTTCAAAAACGCGATCGAAAAACACGTTGTTCCGCAATAGTGAGGAAGGTCGCCGGGCTGCGCCCGACTGGACAGACGAGGGCGTCTGTCCCTACGCGATCCTAGCGGCTGGCCCGGGCGATCTGGGCCAAGGCTCTGGATTGACGGTAATGCCGGATTTCCATGATCAACGCCAGCACCAGGACGATCGCACCAACGGATAAAGCGACCGGAAGCGCAATGTGACGATAGGCAAAACGTAGGTCGGGAGTTGTGCTGTGCAACTTGGCGACCAGCACGATCCCTATAAGCGACAGCAGGAGACTCAAGGCGAATGAGACCAGGGTCACGAGGAAAGCGACGAATCCAGCCCTTACCGGGATCATGTACCAGCGGGGTTTGTGCACTCTTCCGGGACTCGCCATAAGCTTTAGATTACACGGTGTTACACGTGTTCCGGGAGTGCATCACACGCCGTGCGTTACAATGCTGGATATGTCGCAAGCTGCGCCGGCCCTTACGCGGACACCCGCGGAGGTGGTCCGCCAAACCCCCGTCTCGCAAGCGTCGAATGGCGTCTGCTATGCCAGTTCGGGCGAGGTCACCATCTCCGAAGGAGACCTCGAACGGATGGTTGCCGCCGTGCCTCGCAGTGCCGCGGCGGCACTCGAGCGCAAAGCGTACTATTTCGTCCCGCTCACCGTCAGCCAAGGGGATGACACGGTGATTGCGGATCGCTATGACGTGGTGTTGAGCGACAACGCGGTGTGTCATCGCAACCTGAATCTCGGTGATGCCCAGTGCGTGTTCATCTCCACGCGGCTCATGGATGATAAGTTTTCGGTGGCCTTCGAGTTCTATATCAACGTGGGGCACGCGATCGTGGAGCGGATTGGCGTGTCGCAGGCTTTTGCGGACCTCGCGTGGAAGCAGGTAGACGCCGAGGTACGCGGCGAGACTTCGCTAGACGCTTGGGAGGCACGCAAGGGAGCCACCGGGAGCGGATCGGATACGGAGAAATACAAGAACGAGTACTTTGCGGCTGCGTTTGCCGATTCCATTTCGATCTACCTGCTCTCGCTCTACCTGGACGTGGATTATTACGATCTAAGGGAGCGGGACTATCCTTTGCTGGCGCCTTCAGCCATGGCGGAGCGGTTGCGAAAAATTTCCGAGTTATTTCCACCCAATCCGGGATTTGAGTTTGCGATTTATCACAAGCGGCGGACGTGATCATTGCCCGGCTATTTACTTAGGTAGAGGCCACAGACTCTGCTGGTCTTCTTTGAGTAGAGCTGAAACATCCGGTGAACTGGACTTGTGGCGGATGAACGCAGACCTGCCCTTCAAATCGGCAACGAACCTATCGGCCGAGCTCTCTTTGAAGAACGTTTTCTCGTAGTAACCGGAAAAGTACTCGCCACTAACGGCGTACGAGTAGGCCATTTGTGCGACGTAGTAGGAGAAATAACGGGTCCGGTGCTCGATAACCGTGCCGAATTCAATCTTCCCCTGGCTGGTCGGCCAACTTCGGGCGCCGATCGTCTTCAGCTTGTTCCAGGCCAATCCTCGGATCGCCGCGCCCATGATAGCAGCGAGAATCACAGCGGTGATGATGTCGTCCGCATCCACGGCTCAGCTCCAAGGGATTACGTCTGTCCTGCTGTGACATTCTGAGATGTCCACGCAGTATATGGCAGCCGCTTCCACACCTGGGCATGTTCTCTGTGATTAAATGCAGCTGACTATGCTGGCTACTGTCCGCTCTTTCGCCAAGATCAATATTGGGTTGTGTATTGGCGCAAACCGCCGGGACGGGTTCCACGAGCTGCGGACCGTGTACCAGACGATCGCGTTACACGATCTCTTGCGCGTGCGGGTGGGGCACGGGTCGGGGATTGAGATTCACTGTAGCGATCCGCGCGTTCCCATCGACACGTCGAACACTTGCTACGCGATGCTGGAGCGGGCAATGGATGCGCTCAAGGTAAAGGGCCGGCTTGTGCTTGAAATTGAGAAGCGGTTGCCGGTTCGGGGGGGACTGGGGGGTGCCTCGGGGAATGCTGTGGCGGCTCTGGTAGGGCTGGAGATGGCGCTCAAGAAACAGCTTGCCGCTTCGGAGCGGCTGAGAATTGCGGCGGAAGTGGGCTCGGATGTGCCCTTGTTTCTGGTCGGGGGAACGGTTTTGGGAGTGGGGCGGGGGGAGGATGTGTATCCGCTGCCGGATGTGCCCGCGTTCTCGATTGTCGTGGCGACGCCCGACATGGGGGTCTCCACGCCAAAGGCTTTTGCGGACTGGGATGCGCTCCTGGCATCGGGAGAGCAAGCCGAGCTTCGCTCGGCCTCGACGGGCGGGGACGCCCGTCGCTCCATTGAGTTCCCAAAATTGACGGGGCTTCACCCCTCCGTTAGAATGAAAGCGTTCAGCCGGAAGATTTCCTCGTGGCTGGGCAGCGTTCCGCTGAAAGGTGGGCGTTTTTCCGGTGTCCCTGCAGGTGGCAGGGGCCGGGCCGAGATCCTGCTTCTCGACCTCGTCCGTACCGGGATTGAAAACGACTTTGAACAGGTCGTCTTTCCTCAATATCCCGCATTACGAGACGTAAAGTGTGCGTTGGAGCGGACGGGCGCGGTATACGCGTCTCTTTCGGGCTCCGGGTCGGCGCTGTATGGGCTGTTCAGAACCAAGGCTGGCGCCGAAAAGGCTGCCGCGCGGTTGCGAAAAGAAGGCATTCCGGCCCAGGCGACGGTTACGTTGACGCGCTCGCAGTATTGGAGAAAGTTTCGGGTTTCTAGTTTCGAGTGAACGCGGCAAGGGCGCCCGCGCCACGAAAATCGATAAAGTTGTACTTGAAACTCGAAACTGGAAACTTGAAACTGTAGTTACTGGGCCGTCGACTAATGGTAGGTCAAGTGCCTTTGGAGCACTTTGTCTAGGTTCGAATCCTAGCGGCCCAGCCATTCCTTCAGTCGCTAGTCGTCAGTCTTCAGCTGACGCGGTCGGCGGAAGTGAAGTAATACGAAATTCGAAGCTTTCGGTTAAGACTTCGAATCAGCACGTTCACCACTTCGATGCGGGTCGGCGGACTGGCGGATACCAACGCCGTCCGGCGGAACTCGACACCGGAACTCTTTAACACTGTCTGCGAGAGAGCCCACATGGCAACTTTAGCGACGCCGGCGGAAAAAAAAGGCCAGCAGGTGCCTGAAGAGAAGAGCGAGCGCACCAAACCGCGCCCGCGCGTGGACGACAAATTCAAAATCTTCTGCGGAACCGCGAACGAGGCGCTCGCAGATGAGGTTTGCCACTTCCTGGGATTGACGCGTGGCCAGGCCATGATCACGCGCTTCCGGGATGGCGAGTGTTACGTGCAGATCCAGGAGAACGTGCGCGGGGCTGACGTCTTTGTCATGCAGCCGACATGCCGTCCCGTGGACGAGCACTTGATGGAATTGCTCTTGATGATCGACGCGCTCAAGCGGGCTTCGGCAAGGCGGATAACGGCCGTGATTCCCTACTACGGCTATGCCCGGCAGGACCGCAAGGACAAGCCGCGCGTGCCGATTTCGTCGAAGCTGGTGGCCGATCTTCTGACCACGGCCGGCGCCGATCGCGCGCTGGTAGTTGACTTGCACGCGCCCCAATTGCAGGGCTTCTTCAATATTCCGGTCGATCACTTGTTCGGGTCGCCGGTGCTGGTCAGCTACTTTAAGGAGCTGAACCTGCCGAAACTAACGGTGGTTTCTCCTGACGCCGGCGGCGTGGAGCGAGCGCGGTTTTTTGCGAAGAAGATGGATGCGGCGCTGGCCATCGTCGACAAACGGCGCGTGGAGATGAACGTTGCGGAGGTGATGCACGTCATTGGCGACGTCAATGGCCGCACTTGCCTCGTTATCGACGACTTGATCGATACTGCCGGAACTTTGGTCAAGACAGCGTCCGCGCTGCTCGAGAACGGGGCGACGCAGGTGTACGCCTGCTGCTCGCACCCGGTATTTTCTCCGCCGGCCGTGGAAAACATTTCGCAGTCCCCCATCACACAGGTGGTGGTTACCAATACGATCCCGCTGAGCGAAGCCGCGGAACGCGAGCCCAAGATCAAGAAGCTTTCGATTGCGGGGCTGATTGGCCGGGCCATTCAGTCGATTCACGAAGAAACTTCGGTCAGCAGATTATTCAGCTAGGAAAAATCAAATTATGGCAACAGTCACGGACAACAACACACTGGAAGCGCAGCCGCGAAGTGCGGGCAACAAGAACGAAGCCCGGCGGGTGCGCCGCGGCGGCAAGATTCCCGCCGTCGTTTATGGGGCCGGTCAGGAGTCGCTCCCTGTCGCGGTCGATCCGCGGCAGGTCAGCCGCATTCTGAACTCGGAGACCGGGCACAACACGATTTTCGATCTGGCGCTTGATGGGGCGAAGAGCAAGGCCATGATCGTCGACTGGCAGTACGAGCCGATCAAGGGCAAGCTGCTGCACATTGACGTGAAGCGGATCGCCATGGACAAGAAGTTGGCGGTTATGGTGCCTATTCTGCTGAAGGGTGAACCAGCGGGCGTGAAGCAGCAGGGCGGCATTCTCGAGCAGATGCTGCGCGAGGTCGAGGTCGAATGCCTGCCCCAGGACATCCCCAGCCACATCGATGCCGATGTCAGCGAGCTGGTGTTCGGCAAGGTGCTGCGCGTCGCCGACCTGCCGCACAGCGACAAATGGGACTACCTGACAGACGAGAACCAGCCAGTAGCGCACGTGACCTCGGTGAAGGAAGAGGTTGTGGCAACGCCAGAGGCTGCTGCTGCGGAAGCTGCTGCAACGCCGGCCGAGCCTGAGGTTATCAAGAAGGGCAAGGCGGAGGCCGAGGAAGAGGGTGCGGCCACTGCTCC
>QIAH01000581.1 GCA_003225465.1 Acidobacteriota bacterium
AAAAGCTGAAGGCGCAGGAGGAGATCAAACTTTACGAACAGATCTCCAAAAAAACGGCACAGCAAGCTGAAGAAGAGGGGCGCGAGATTCCCCAATTTGTTTATACTCTCCGCGACCCGAAGTCGCCGGCACAATCGCAGTAAGAACGTTCGTCGTCATGAATTTTCTGGAAGGGCGCTGTCAGCTTCTCCGCCTGGGGGCTCTCGCTGAACGCAAACTCGCTCGATCGCTTCTTTAAACTCACTGAAAATCAGACGACCGTGCGCCGGGAGTTGGTGGG
>QIAH01000582.1:0-817 GCA_003225465.1 Acidobacteriota bacterium
GGCCTCTATGCGAATTATCCCATCGCCATGGCCCCTGGGATGTCGCTGAACGCGTACTTCACCTACTCCGTGTGCCTGGGCATGGGAATTCCGTGGCGCACGGCCCTGGGGGTGGTTTTCTTGTCCGGGGTATTGTTTGTCCTGCTCACCATCACCCGGGTGCGCGAGCAGATCGTCAACGGAATTCCGAATTGCTTGAAGCACTCAACCGCTGCCGGTATTGGAATGTTCATCGCGTTCGTAGGCCTGCGCAATGCGAAGCTGGTCGTCGCCAATCCGGCAACTTTTGTTGGAATCGGGAGCCTGTCGCTCCCCGAAGTCCAGGTCGCATGCTTCGGACTCGTTTTCACGTTGATCCTGATGGCCCGCAAGATCAATGGCGCGATCCTGATCGGAATTGCCGGAACCATGTTGTTTGGCATCCTTCGCGGCCTGACGCACTGGCCGACGGCCTGGCTCTCGATTCCTCACCCGGGGGGCACGTTCCTGCAACTGGATTTGCGTGCTGCGGTGCATCTGGGCTTGTTTGAAATTGTGTTCGCTTTCCTGTTCGTTGATCTGTTCGACAACGTGGGCACGCTGGTCGGAGTGTGCGAACAGGGCGGCTTCGTGAAAGACGGCCGCATTCCGCGCGTTGGGCGTGTTCTGCTGGCGGACGGGGTGGGCACGGTGTTCGGCGCTTTGACCGGCACATCCACCGTGACCAGCTATATTGAGAGCGCAGCCGGGGTGGCCGCAGGCGCGCGCACCGGCTTAAGCAACGTCTTCGTAGCGCTATTGTTCCTGATGGCTATGTTCTTCTCTCCGATCGCGGGAG
>QIAH01000582.1:925-2968 GCA_003225465.1 Acidobacteriota bacterium
TGCCACGGGCCTGAGCCTGGGAGTGATCGGCTACACGGTCGTGAAAGTGGGGACGGGAAGGTACCGCGAGGTCAGCATCGTGTTGTTGATTCTTACCCTGCTGTTCATCCTGCGGTATGTATATCTCGCGGCCGCTTAGCTTGGGCTATTGCGGGCGGGAATTCTGGACTGGCGCGGTCATCAGCGACACGAACATACGGTAGAACTTCTCCGTGTCTAAATCGATCAGGATTTCTACTGGCGGCCGGGTGAGTTTGGGCTTGTCGTTTTCACTCCAGGTGAGCGTGTTGCCATAGCCTGCGCCGCCATCGAGATCGACGCCCATGTAGCGGGTTTCACGTTTTGTGATAATGCTGGGATCGATCCACGCGGCTGCTGCCAGTTCGTCCCACATAAAATCAGCTCCGGGGCCCGGCTGATAATAGCGGGCGACATAGTGTGCGAGGGCGGTCCCCGAGGCGTCAATTTCCCTGATCATCTCGGGCGTCAGCCGAGTTTTGACGGAAATATCGGTGGGCGTGCACACAATCTTTTTCCAAGGCGCACGCAGCACGATGTCGGCGGCTTCCGGGTCAAACCAGAAATTAAATTCGTGGCGAGGATTGTTCACGAACTCCGCATGAGTGGTCTGCGGGCTGAGGCTTCCACCCATAAACACTAATTGCTCGGCAAGTTCCGGCAGGTGGGGATCGATCGAGATGGCCAGGGCGAGATCGGTCATGGGCGCGCCCTCGTAAATCGTTACCTCATGCGGATACTTGTGCACCATGCGAATCAGAAAATGAGCCGCGTCTTCGTCCGCAGGCTTCAGCGCAGGCTTGCCCTCTGGAAGATTTGGAATGACGTCAGGTTCGTGCCACCACCGCTCATCCCAGGCGCCCGCGTAAGCGACTTTCCCATAGCGCTCCTGCCAGAGTTGGGCCTCTTCGTGACGTCGGACCAACGGAAACACTGCGCCGGGGACGACAGGAACGTCCGATCGTCCGATAATTTCCAGCAGGCGAAGCGTGTGCGCGACCTCCTCGTCGCGCCACTGGTCGCCGCTGGCCACGGTAATGCCGAGGACTTCGACCCGGGGTGACTGCAGCATCACGAGAAGCGTCTGTAAGTTGCTGCCGCCGGGCCCGGAGCAATCCTGATCGATGATTACCTTGCGCCGAGATTGCGCGAAACTGAGCGAGGTTGCGAGCAATAGTGCTGCGATCGAAAAACGGGGTAGTCTCAGTTTCATGATTTAGATCGTTAATCGATAGTTTCGAGTTTCAAGTTCCGGGTTTCGAGGGTGCAGTGCAGTCCTAGGCAGTTCACTCGACAGCGAGCCATCGGAGTGTCGTCCCCTGAAGGGGACTCAACTTCTGCGGGAAGCTTTCCCCGCACTCACGTGCGGGGCTAACCGCTGGCGTCGCTGCGCGACTTGAAACCTGAAACCTAAGACTCGAACCTCGAAACCTGAACTTGAAACTCGAAACTCGAAACCTGAAACTATTGTTTCCCCGATGCCCGGGTCATCAGATCGATATAGATCTTGTAGAACTTCTCGGCGTCGATATCGAATTGCACATTGGCCAGCCGGAGGTAAGGTGGCACCTGCGTCTTCGGATCCCAGAAGATCGTTTTGCCGTAGCTGGCTCCGTGATCGACATCGATATCCATGTAGAGCTGCTTTTGCCCGGTGATGATGGAGGGATCGATCAGCGCCACACCGGCGATCTCATCCCACATGTAGCCGGGCAGGGAATACTGGTCGAGATACTTCGTGACCGGCGTACCCGCTTTTGAGATGGTGGCTTTCATCTCATTCGTGAAGCGGGTCTTCACCGAGATATCGATGGGCGTGATGGTCATTTTTTTCCAGGGCGCGCGCAAGACGATGCGGGCGGCTTCGGGATCGAACCACCAGTTGAATTCGCGGCGAGCATCGATGGCGCCTGGATCGATCGCGCCTTTGTCGGCGTAAAGGCCGCCGCCCATCATCACGAACTCCTTGGCAAGGGTCGCGACGGAAGGGTCCAGCTTTAAAGCCAAAGCATAGTTGGTGAGCGG
>QIAH01000491.1 GCA_003225465.1 Acidobacteriota bacterium
ATCTTCTGATTTTACGCCGCCAGGGGCACGAGCATGCATCTTGAAGACGTGCGCTTGGCGCGCTTTTTACGGGAAACATCTGTGGGCGTTGTGTTGAGAAAATCCCCACCCTAACCTCGCAAAGAACGCGAGGTTAGGATGGGGCACCCGGCACCCGGCGAGGTTAGGATGGGGCACCCCGTATCCATAGAAACCGGTATCAAAGAAACCGGTATCAATAGAAATCTGAGCAGCTCAGGTAGAAGCCGCACTGGGGACAGCTCAGCTTGCAGCGGCGCTCTACCAGCTGGGCTGAGCAATTCGGGCACACGCGCGAAGCATCCGTGGATGAAGGCTGAGGAACTGGCCGGCGCGCACCCGAAGGTATACTCGCCGGCTCGGAGGAGTTCTTTGGAAGACTAGGCAGACTTCGGAACCTCGTTAGAAATCACCGTAACCTTGTCGCCGGTCGGCATGGACTTCTCCTCGCTCGCCTGCGCAGAAGCTGCCGGAAGATTACTGCTCCAGCAATCAGCCACGATGCGCCACGCGCCCAGGCGCCTCCACACCTTTACGTACTTGCCGCGATCGGCGTTGGTAGAACTGTTCTCGCTGACGACGGAGACGGAGTAGCGGCCAATTTCCATGGCCATGTCGCCGGAGGAATCCACGCGAATCGTTTCGAGCCGGAGATCCTGGTAACCGTTTTCTCCGAACTCGCGCAGCTTGCGTTCGATCGGCTTCGGGCCAACGATGGATTCGTTGTGCGGGGCCATAAATATTCCATCCGAAGCGAATAATCCGGCCACCTGGTCGTAGTTGCCGGTGTTGAAGTTCATACTGAAATCTTGAGTGAGTCCGCGAATGGTCGAAAGTACATCCATCGAGGAAGCGGTTCCCCCGATGGGGCTGGAGTAGGGGCGATACATCTAACTACCTCCTGGGGAGAAGGCCGTGCGCCAAAACACTCGTCAGAACAATCTTTTAGGGTCTCTATAAACGAGGGCGCACCCGTATTAGGTCGAATTGTAGCGCAAAATTCGAACAAGACGCAGGAAGTTTCTCAATAATTTTAGCGATGTTTATTTTCGCCACGAGCAGCTACAGCCCCTTAGGCGAAGTTGCCAAGCCGACATTCCGGCTCGAAAATGGTATCGTAGGAGTATGATTTTGCGAGCGAAGACCGCTCAAATTTGTCAAAACAATTGAATGGCTACCGTCAACGAACTCGATCTGGCGCCTCCGGAGGACCTGAGCCGTCCATTATGGAAGTCGCTCATTCGGAACTTCCGCGATCGGTTCTTGCCAGATCAATTGCCTCCCCTGTACTTGACGTCGCGCCCGGTCAACCTGGGGATGCTGCTCGGGGACTTTCTGGACCTGCCATGGTATCGGACGGTATTCACAAACTTGGGCGACGTCATTTCTCCAGAGACCCAACCGCCACTCCAGCTCGAATCACGGCCTGTCGATGTGGGCGAGTTGATCGGGGACATGATCGCGCACCCGTGGTGGAGTTCGTTGTTGCGGGGCTTGGCGGATGCGGTCGCGCCTGAAAAGCTGCCGCCGCTGGAAGTCACGTGGGAGCCGGCGAATCCGATCATTCCGTCCCAGGCCTTGCTGCTCACCTCGTGGTCAAACGTGATCAGCACGCCCAAGATTTTTTTGCCGGATCAAGCCAAACCTGTGATTACTGCTGCATCGCCGGGTTTGTCTATGCCGGAGCCAGCGGCGTCGCCCGATCCCGCCACGGCCGCTTTCGTCTATGACCTGGAACGCGACATGCTGCGGGACCTGCGCCGTTCCCGCCGTCGCGAACGGTTCCTGATTGCCTTGTTTGCCGCTGAAATCCTCTTCCTGATTAGCGGCTTCTTCTTGCACCACTAGAATTGTAGCGCCGGCATCCTGCCGGCATTCTGGGGTGGCGCCAAAAAGGGGCCGGCGGGACGCCGGCGCTACCTCACATCACGCTTGAGAACACGAACTGCTTGGGACGAATTCGTCGATGATAGGTGGACCTCTCAGGCGCACCCACGTATCCTTTCCCGGACTTCAACGCCCTTCCCAAGGCCCTCTATGCTTATTAGACTCACGATCGTGGTTTTGGTCCTCACTTCGGCGGCGTACCCACAAGACCGGTCTCACGCCCGCTCGATGGTCATCACTCGCGAGGGCATTGTTGCGACGAGTCACGTACAGGCCTCCGTGGCCGGCGCCCAGATTCTTGCCAAGGGCGGATCAGCGGTTGACGCTGCCATTGCCGCCAATGCCGTTCTGGGTGTGACCGAGCCGATGATGAATGGCATGGGCGGAGACCTGTTCGCCATTTACTGGGATGCTAAGACAGGCAAGTTGTATGGCTTGAACTCCAGCGGATGGGCTCCGCAGGGGCTTACCCTCGAACGCCTAAAGCAAAAGGGCGTTACCCAGATGCCGACCTTCGGTATTGACGCAGTCACTGTACCCGGCGCCGTCGCGGGCTGGAATGCATTGCATAATCGGTTCGGCAAGCTGCCGTGGAACGAGCTTTTCAAGCCATCCATCCACTATGCCGACCGCGGATATCCAGTGCCGGAACTCATTCACGGATTCTGGGAGCAAGAGGGGATCTCTCAGGACCCGGAAAGCCGCCGAGTCTATCTTCCGGACGGCAAAGTGCCGGAGGTCGGTCAGATCTTCCGCAATCCGGACCTGGCGAAGACCTTGCGATTGCTGGCGACCGGCGGAGCGGCAGCCTTCTATAAAGGAGATATTGCGCAAGCCATCCTCGCGACTTCGCGGGAGTTCGGCGGAACGATGGCCGCGGATGATCTGGCGCAGTTTACTCCTGAGTGGGTGGATCCGGTTTCGACCACCTATCGCGGGTGGACCATCTACGAACTTCCGCCGAACGGCCAAGGCATGGCTGCGCTCGAAATGCTCAATATCATGGAGACGGCTCCAGGTTCGCCCGAAGGCTCCTCGAGCGTCGCCGCACTGCACTACAAGATTGAGGCAATGAAGCTGGCCTATGCGGACCTGCGTCGCTACAACGCCGACCCCCGCTTCGCCAAGGTGCCGGTGCAAGGATTGCTCTCTAGACAGTATGCCCAAGAACGCGCTCGCCTGATCGATCCCAACAAGGCAAGCTGCGAGACGGGCGCGGGCAAGCCACCGGCCAGCGAAACCACGTATCTCTCAGTAGTGGATCGGGAAGGCAATATCGTTTCCCTGATACAGAGCAACTATGAAGCGTTTGGTTCTGGAATTACGGTTCGGGGGATGGGCTTTGTCCTGCAGGATCGCGGTGCGCTGTTCTCGCTCGATCCCGCTTCGCCCAATGTCCTTGCTCCACGGAAACGACCATTCCATACCATCATTCCCGCCTTCATGGAGAAAGGAGATCAGCACATTGGATTCGGCATCATGGGCGGAGCCAACCAGCCACTGGCGCACGCGCAATTCGTGTCCAATTTTGTGGATTACGGCATGAACATCCAGGCGGCACTCGAAAACCCGCGCTTCACCGTGAGCCCGAACGGTGGCTGCAACATTGTGATTGAATCGCGTGTGAAGCCGGAGGTCCGCGAAAAGTTAAGTTCCATGGGCCACATATTCCGCGTCGACCGGGAATACTCGACCAGCATGGGACGCGGCCAGGCGGTTCTGCATGATTCGAGGACGGGCGTCAATTATGGCGCGTCCGATCCGCGCGCGGATGGCTCCGCGGAACCGGAACCGCCAACGCAATGAGCAGGGCAAGCCGACCGCGGGATCATCTCATTCCAAGAGTGCACTAGCCATTCGATCGCCGTCCCGGCGGCTGTCCGGCGAGCGTCTCGCCCGCCTGCGAGCGCGGGACGCGCTCGCGACTGCCGGCAAGATGCCGGCGCTACTTTCGCGCGAACGTGGCAAACAAGAAGAATCAAAAAGAAACGGGACAGCATCTTTGCGTACTCAGTCGACCTGTCCGCATCCACAGGCTCAACTTCGCAGGAACTGTCCCGCCTGCCCCGCGCATAGAGACGAACAGAAATCACGGGGCAAACCTGATCAAAATTTGGGGTAGGTCTGCGCAGCTAGCAGCGCAAAATGAAAAAAGCCGCGAATGCAGAATCCGGGCGAGTGCTATTTTCGAAAACGCCAGATTGCCGCAACGAGACAGCGAGAGACGTCTCCGGTGAGATCACCAGAAGAATCGCAATGGTCAACGACCAGACGATCAACACAGCCGCCCTGGTTGCCCGCAGAGCTGTGGCGGGACCATGGGTGACTGAGTAGGGACCAACGGGCAACGGCCACATGAGGAGAACCACGGTGCCCAGGACCAGGCACATGGCGAAAACTCCGAAGGTGAGCTTGCGGGTTTTCACAGGTTCCGAGTATGCCATCTCACCAGCTTCCGGTCATGGAAGAAACACGAACCGGAGGTTACGAAAGTTGCATCGTCCTACGATGTAAATTGATATTTCGGAAGACGTAGCCGGGAAAATCCCCACCCTAACCTCGCACAGAACGCGAGGTGAGGGTGGGGCACACCCGGCTCTTCATTTCTCTTCTCCATACACTCTTTCACTGATGGCTTCGTCTCCTAGCTCTGCTAGAGTGAGAGTTGCGCAGGCGGGCGCGGTACAGGTTTTTGCCGTTTCCTCTGTTTCAGGTCCGGCCGAAGCGGAACGGCGGCAGGCGGACCACGCGCCTCGCCCCGTTGCACTGTGCTCACGCAATCCGTAGCACCCCGAAGAATCGCTCGCTTCCGCCTCTCGCACCTGACACCAAACCCATCAACGTCTACAATGACTGGACGGCATCCAATCCATATTCATTTATGAGGAACACCCATGCAAAGAAAAGCCAGTGCAGTGTGGAAGGGCGGGTTGAAAGATGGCAAGGGGAGCATCTCGGCTCCCGGCGGAGTGCTTTCCAACACTCCGTACTCCTTTACAACTCGTTTTGAAAATGCTCCCGGCACGAATCCCGAGGAACTGATCGCAGCGGCCCATGCCGCCTGCTTTTCCATGGCGCTCTCGGCACAGCTCGGCGGCGCCAATCTGACCCCGGAAAGCATCAGCACCAATGTCACGCTGAGTCTCGAGAAACTTGATTCCGGCTGGACCATCACGGCCAGTCACCTCGACGTGGTGGGACGGGTTCCGGGCGCCGACGCAGCCACATTCCAGAAATTCGCCGAGGCCGCCGAAAAAGGATGTCCTGTCTCGAAAGTGCTCAACGCGAAGATTTCCATGAACGCCAAGCTGGAAGGCTAGCATTGGATCCAGTTCTTTTGGTTCTCAGTTTTTCAGGATTCGCTACCGAAAATGCAGAACGCCCGGCGGAAGCCGGGCCTTTCTATTTGCCGGTTGTGTGTTCGCGAATCATGCAGGGATCGACGGGAAACACTCGGAGCTGTTGTTTCCCTACCCTCGCAAGACCTCGCGCAATTCCCGGTTAATGTGCGCAGCATCCTGCGCGGCCTCATCGATCAACTCGACCCACTTCTTCCCCGTAGGCTCCAACTCCATCTGGCTTAGCAAATAGGATGCCTGCATGATCGTTTCAAGGGAGTTACTGAGATCGTGGGCCAGTCTGCGTAAATGGCTGACCACTTCGGGCGGCAGCTTGGATGGATTCGCCATGACGATTCCCACAACCCGGGACCGGTCCCGGCTACGCGTACGATTGTACGTGTTCTGGTTCTCTGGTGTTTGACACCGAATGCACTGTCTGTAGAATAGAAGTTTGTTCTTCCCGCACGGCACCCGCAAGGGGCGCCACGCTACGAAAAGTCACTAGCCGAAGTGGCGGAATTGGCAGACGCGCATGGTTCAGGTCCATGTACCCGCAAGGGTGTGGGGGTTCGAGTCCCTTCTTCGGCACCATTACTTTTTTTGATTTTGCAGTTGCAAGCTGGTGACGGATACCAGTCAGAGATTCACTGGTGAGCGCGACCACAATCTACCAATAACGTTTCCCGTACCTTTCTGGCTCGCGGCTACGCACGACGGCAAGACCGTCGCCTTCGACCAACCGGTTGAGAACAAGCCCAGATCATGCTGGTCGACAACTTTCGATAAGCAATCCGTTCTCAAAAATCCTTGACTCTCACTGATTCATGCAGCACGCGAAGCGCCCGAAATAGCCTAAGTGGGGTAGAATGCTTTTATCCCTCCTCGAGTTCTGCCCTTCCCCTTATGTGGATTTCAGTTTTTCTGTTTTGGAGCAGAACCATGAAGGTGGTCGGGGTGTTGATACTCGGGCTTGCAGTGGTGTTCCCCTCTGGGAATGCTTCGAGCGAGATGCTCTCTCCGCTTTCCATGTCCGCAAACGATTCCCGGGTGAGCTGGGAGGGACTCGCCATCGTCGTCAACCGGCAGAATCCCACCAGCAACCTTAGCCTGGCTCAGTTGCGTGCCCTTTTCCTGGGCGAACGCAAGTGGTGGCCTAAGCGTCACCGTGTTGTTCTCTCGGCCATGCGGCGTGGAACTCCGGAACGCGCGTCGGTTCTCCGAATCGTTTACAAAATGGACGAGCGCGATCTCAACAACTATTTTCTCTACCAGGTGTTCGAGGGCGAGGCTCCCTTTCCTCCGGTGATCCTGCGAACCCCCGCCGACGTGAGAAAGTTCGTGGGAATCACGCCGGGAGCTGTGGGCTATCTTCGTGCTTCCGACGTAGATGACTCTGTGAAGGTGGTGCGAGTAAACGGGCTGCTTCCCGACGACGACGGCTATCCAATGCGCTTACGAGCGCGCCTCCCTAAGTAACAATTGCTGGATCAAATCACTAGTACCTGCGCGTTAGGAAGGGCGCTAGTTTTTCTGTCTCGCGGGCATCGTCTGCGCTCCTACGCCTGGCTTGGCGCGTCGATCTACCACGGTATACCCAGCCGGAACTTTGAACCATTGCGGATCCGGTTCGGCCTGGCTGATCTCGGTGACGTTGATGACCTGTGTGCCATGGCGCGGGTCCACACGCTTGCGCTTCACGGACACGTTGATGCCCAGTTGCGGCGAAAACCAGATCTTTCACGATGGCAATCGTGCGCTCATTCCCGATAGCACCCGGATTGAGCGTCCGCGTCTCCCGCGTGCCCACTGCCTCCACGCCATTGACAGACGCCTTGCCGAGGTCTTCGCGGGTCAGGGCGCCGTAGCTATCCTGCTCTGTGCCCACCGGCTGAGTCACGGCGGCCCCCGGTCCAACGTAGTCTGCGAGTGCGCATACGTGCGTGTCGGGCCGGCAAGAGTATTTGGTACGGGCCGAAGGATCGCTAATCTCGATCCGCTGCAGATCGGGCTCGTGCTGTGAATCCCTGGGAGTGAGCCGCCGTCGCTCCTGGTAAATCCGTCCGGCTCCATCGCGCATCACCAGGCGATGATTTTGCACGGTGAGCGTGCTTCCATCCTCCAAGATCTTGGTCCACTCGGCGGTGAGGGTGCTGGTAAAGGGCGCGTGCGGAACCGGTGGAAGCAGAATGCTGTTGAACTGTTCAATCACGCCTCCGCCGGGCGCGTGCATTCCTCATTCGGAGTCTTGCGCAAAAACGCTGAGAGAAAACAGAAGGCTTGCGAAAACAAGGAGGGAAACGTGCTTCATATTTACCCCCAATGCGTCTAGAACTATAGCAAAACTACGACTCCAAAGAGACGAGACCACGGAGAACGAATCCGACGCCTGGCAGGAGTCACGGCAAATCCGCGGCTTGGCAGTCCGTGCTGGAAATGCATATCCGCTTCTCGTGATGCTGCTGGTAATCTATTCCCCCATGAAAAGCTTCGAAACCCTTTCCGAACGCGAAGTCCTGGCTTTAGCCATTTCCCTTGAGGAAGAAGACGAACGAGTGTACGCCGATTTTGCCGAAGGGTTGCGTGAGACCTTCCCGGCCTCGGCTGCCGTCTGTGATGGCATGCGGCAGGAAGAGTCCGGCCACCGGCGCCGGCTGATTGAGC
>QIAH01000492.1 GCA_003225465.1 Acidobacteriota bacterium
CATCCTCTACACTCCCACCTTCCCGGCGACTGGCCGGGATTAAGAGGGTCGTAGGCCCATTGGTCAGCTGTTCTTCGGTGGTTTCCTCCCATCTCACTGCAAATTCAGAGGAGGGCAATTTTCCGGAAGCCCTCCTCCGTTTAGCGGTTTACGTTCTCTGGTTCAAGGGGCTAGCGGTTCGCAGCGCTTGTGGCCGTACAACTACCAAGGTCCTTGCTCATCTTGTGGACCTCGAAGGTTGGCTCCCCGGAATCCGCTTTGGCTTTCTTGCCGAGAAGTTCTACACGTTCTCCCGGCTTCAGCGTTTCGTCCTGCTGGTTGGTGAGACTATAGGTTTTGCTATCCTTCTCACTGACGAGCCTGTCTCCACTGCCGGACAGGCAGCCCTGCAGCTTGGTACGGTTATGGTGCTTCCAGTAAAGGAGGCCACCAACCACAGCTGCACCGGCCGCCACTCCTCCAATGATGGCTCCCTTCGAGCTATAGCTGCGGTGAGGGTTGTAGGTGGGGCTGCCAGGCATTCCACCCCCCGCCCATTCCGCCCCCACCTCCGTATTGCGCAACAGCAAGGGTGGAAACGCCAAAAATCAGGGCCGCCGCCAGAGTTACTCTGAGGACGTTTCTCAACATATGCAGGGTCCTCCTGTTCTTATGGTTTTGTTCGTTCACTGGTTGGATTCAGGCGATGCAGCAAGGAGTGTTGCCCTGGCATTCGAAGTAACAATTTCTTTACATTGCTCAGAAGCGCCGTCCATGCATCGCGATGCGAGGTTGTGAAGGACAGGAATCTGTTTACGCTCGGAGACAATTGGCTGATTTAGTACGGTCTTGCCATGAGTTCTCGCTGATCCTGCGAAGAAATTCAGGGCTAAATCGTATGTCACTTCCGGGTCAAGACCTGGCAATCTCCGGGAGAAGCTGCTACGACTACTCGAGGCATGCAACAGATGGAATGGGATGGACGGAATGCAACAGGCTGGTGAAGACGAAGGGACGAACTGCGGGACTTGTAACGCCCCCCGGCGGGTGGCCCAGGTCAGCTCCGCGTAGGAGCAGAATGTTTGGATGAGTTGAATTCCACCAAACGCGGTGCCCATGTTTCGCGCTTTTCGAGACATGGGAGCACCCGTGATCCAGGAACTGCGGTAATCAGCGCTGCAGATTTGCCGGCTTACTTCTCACACGAGCTGCTCACCATCTGGACGTTGGTGATGGTCATGTGAGCTAAGCTAGGGAAGTGCATCGAGGGACCCGCGGGAGGAGTTCTACTCAAAGCGGGCCACCGTTGACGCGATCTCTGTGAAGAGCCCTAAGGAGGTGATCTGCCCTATGTCTTCGGCGATGAACGGACCTCGCAGCGCAGAGCACAGCTTTCGACCTGATATCGAGGGTATGCGCGGCGTGGCCGTGCTCTTGGTGGTGTTGTTTCATTGCCGAGTCCCTGGTTTTCAGGGCGGTTTCATCGGGGTCGACGTGTTCTTTGGGTTGTCGGGTTACCTGATCACCGGATTGATCGTGAAAGAGATCGAGCGTACCGGGAAGCTCAGTTTCCGAAATTTCTACGCGCGCCGGGTGCGCCGCTTGCTGCCCGCCTCGGGATTCGTAGTGGTGAGCACTCTGCTGCTGGGTTGGTTCGTCTATTCGCCGCTCGAACTGGCTAGCTACGCCAAGTGGGGGGCGTACACATCGATTTACGCCAGTAACTTTATGTTCATGCGCGAGGCCGCAAATTATTTTGCGCGTGATTCTGCGCTGAATCCGTACTTGCATACCTGGTCCCTGGCGGTCGAGGAGCAGTTCTACCTGTTCTGGCCGGTGCTCATCGTCCTGGCTATGACTCGGTTGAAATCACGCCGCAGGCTGGCGCTCATACTTGCGGGGGTGTGCGCTTTTTCCTTCGCAGTGTGCATTTGGCTCACGCACTTTCGGCAACCGTGGGCATTTTTCAGCCTTCCGACCCGAGCCTGGGAATTTGCTTTGGGCGGATTGGCGTGCCTTCTGTCACGGGAGCAATTGACCGGCCAGGCGCGAAAGGTAGGGGCGCTGGGGTGGGCTGGCCTCGCACTGGTGGTGGCGAGCGGATGTTTGTATTCCCCGCAAATGAGTTTCCCAGGGTATGCGGCGATGATGCCGATTGCTGGAACAGCAATGGTATTGATGGCGGGCGCGCTCGGAGCGAGGACGGCGCTTCAGACTTTCCTGGGAACAAGCGTCTTGCAGCACTTGGGCAGGCTATCCTACTCTTGGTACCTCTGGCATTGGCCAGCTCTGCTCGCGGCGGAGGCCTGCTTTCCAAACCTTGTCTGGCGTGGCCGGATCCTGGCAGCGCTGATTGCATTAGGCTTGGCGCAAATGATGTTCACCCTCCTCGAGAGGCCAATCCGGTTCAGTCGATTCCTGGTAGCGCGGCCCGCGTGGTCTTTGACCTTGGCGCTGTTTGTGCCGCTGATAGGAATCTCAGCCGCTGTACTGGTACAGAAAAAAGCCGTCTCCGCCTTAGGCACCGGCGAGCAGGCGACCTTTTATGCGGCCGCCCATGATACCCGTGTTCTGTTTGATGCGAACTGTCTAACTCCGGCCGGAGTAGCACGCGTACGGCAGTGTGAGTATGGCGATCGCGACAGCCGCACGACGCTGATATTGTTCGGCGACTCGCATGCCGAGCACTGGTTTCCGGCATTTGACGCGATCGCGCGGACAAAAGGCTTGCGACTGGTTACGCTTCTTAAATCATCATGTCCCGCGGCGCGGGTGACCGTATATAGCGTTACCCTGAAGCGCGAAGACTTCGAATGCACCCGATGGCGGGAAGCGGCACTGGCAAGAATTGCAACCATGAAACCTTACATGGTCATCTTGTCGGAGAAGGATTCCGTGGTGAGTAAGAATCCCGTCGCTGGTGCCGGGCGCCTGCCTATCTCGGCTGAGCAGTGGAAAGAAGGCTTGCGTTCCACTCTCTCGTATCTAAATGGACACGATTTGAAGGTACTGGTGATCGCAGACGTGCCACGAGCACCTTTCGACGTGCCGACCTGCCTGTCTCGCGCGGCGGCGCACGCCTGGGGCGCCCAGGATTGCGTGATCTACCGCGACCATGCTCTGAACCTCGATGCGCGGCAGGCCGAAAACGCGGCTGTCCAAGGCATTTCGGGCGCCAGGCTGGTTGACTTTACCGAGAAATTCTGTCCGGGATCGGTGTGTCAGTCGACCATTGCGGGGCAAGTCGTGTACCGGGACAGCAATCACATGACCTCAAGCTTTGCGCAGGAATTTGTCCCGCTGCTGGAGCAGCAAATGGATTCGCTGGTCGGGGAGCAGCAGAGGAACTGAGAAGTGGCGCCTATATGACTGAAGCTCAAGCGCAAGCGTAGGACGCCCATCCAGATTACGGCAAGCCCTGTAAGTCCGGTCGCGGGTGCCCCACGTCTCGAGACGTGGGGCAACCCGTGATCGAGGAACTGCGGTAATCAGTGCTGCAGGTTTGCGCGCTTACTTCTCACACGAACGGCTGACCATCTGCACGTCGGTGATGGTCATGTGCCCGTGCTCGGTGTTGCCCTTTTTCATGTGAGCGTCGGAAGCCGCGTCCTTGGCGTCTTCCTTCATATTGTGCGCGGTCGTATTCTTGACCACGCCGGTGGCGCTCACGGTGTGTCCTACATGCTCAGCGAGAGACACGCTGTCGCTGCGCACTTCCCACGTGCTGCCGTCACTCGCGGTTAGCAGGAACTCTTTCGAATTACTCGAACCATGCTCCGTCGACAGGCAGCCTGTGATGGTTCGGGTGTTGGATTTCGATTTGGTATCGTTGTTTCCCTCCTGCGCAAACATCCAGGCGGACCCGAGCACGACGATCATCAAACCCAACAGCAGCGAGCCTAGTTTCGGTTTCATCACTCATCTCCTTTTTGAGAGCATTGATGGTCTATAGCTCCGTGCGTTGGATGACAGACGGTGCAGGGTCGGTTGTGCGACGAAGCGGGTGGGACGCGCTGGCACGCGATGCACCGCGCGGTGCCAGCGGCTGACTAAATCTTTTTATTAGAAGCGGATCCCACGTGCTAAAGGCGACTGACTCCGTCTGCCGGCGGCTGCGATGTTTTGTGTCGCGCGCCCTACGGTGCTGGCAAATCAAGAGCTGCGAGGCAGAAAAAAATCGTTCATCGGAGTTCCCACTACGGTAGAATTTCTGCCGTCCCACCCAACCCCAAATAAAATTCCACGCGAATTCAGTGTCGGCTTCGACCTGGATAAATGTGGGCAATGTCGGACCGACCAGGACACGATATTTCACGTACAAATACAGCTGTGATTCGAACTATGCCAATTGCCAATACAAGGAGGTTTATGGCCTCGGCCTCGGGATTGGCTTGTTCGATTGGAAATACTACGTGAATAAGCAAGGGTCGTTCGTTCTGCAGCAAGAGTCGATCATTAATCAAGAGCAGGGAGGACAGACCACCCCATCCATGCCCTGCGCGAATAGTTACGAGTAGCAGGTGATACAGGCGCCGGATTTTTTGGGGCGCACGTCAGTGGTCGGTGCTAACGACGAAAAGCCCCACATCTCGGAAGCGCGAGACGTGGGGCACCCACATGATTTAATCCATTCGAGCAGTAGTCGTTCCGCTGTCGTCTCCGATGGTGAGGGTCACTGAGAGTGGAGTGGATTGTCCGGCAAGGTTCGCTCCCTTTGCATTGAGGGCGAAAGTATAACGGGTCGCGCTCAAGGCTCCGATCCGCAACTGCATCGCTACGCCATTGCTGATCCCCTGAAAAACATATTGGCCGGGATAGATTTGCCTGAACGATCCGGCCGGAAGGCTGGCGGAGAAGGTTCCGATCTGCAGTGTGACCGCTTCGGCCAGGGGGTTTATGCCATTGCTGGAGGAACCCAAATCGAAAACTCCTCGCATTTCCAGGCTCTGTCCCCCACGTCCGAATTCAGCCTCGGCACGGAAGCTCGAGAAGGCGACCATCGGCTGAGTAACGGCCGTAAATGTTCCGACGATTCCCAACTCAAGGCCGGTGGGCACAAAGGGCGTGATAAAGAAATCGCCTCCGGTGGTCGCCAAAGGAGGAGGGGCGTCGCAACTGGTCGGGAAATTGAAACACGAATCCTCGAACATCAGGCCGGAAGTGAAATTCGATTTCAGGTCGTAGGTGAACAGACAGGGTAGATACGCCAAACCGGAACCGATGCTGGGATCTGTTCCTGCGGTTCCATATCCAAAGCATAGGCCATTCGAATTCTTATCCGAAAACATGCCGCCTGGATAAAGTGGCTGACTGGGGAATGCGGGACTGCTGACCGGGACCGCCGAGGAACCGAACGAGACTCCGTTGTTGGTATTGTCGACGCCGAAGTAGATGCCCGCGGAAGGAAGAAACGTCCCCTGGGCTAATACGGCGCCGGTGGTCGGGTCAGTGACCTGGACGGAAGCGGTGCCTTGCAGATTGACATATCCGGAGGCGCCGATTCCATTCGGTGCGAAGACGGAGAAAGGCACGACATTGGCCGTGTCTCCCTGAAACGTCAAGGTGACGATCGCATTGGAGAATGCGATTCCACCCAAGCTTCCGGATGGGCCCACGGCGCAGATCAGTGCGCCCGATCCCAGGCAAACGCCAAAGCTGCCGAATACCTCGGTGTAGGTAATTGGCACCGCGCTCGCGTCCTTGGCAACGATGGAGGCGAACAAGATCACGACGGCGATGAGGGTGGAAAATCGAGAGGCTGGGGATTTGCGCGAACCTCGGCGAGCGGCCCCGATGGTGCTCAGGCGCGAACCTGCCAACACAGGCGGTTTTTTCAGCACGGCAGTTTTTCCTTTCGGGCGCGGACTGCGCTCGCGAGCATAGCCATGCACATCAACAACGAGTACACGACGCCCGCTGCGTAAAGCCAAGCAATGCAAATGCAAAATCAGGAGAGCCGGACTGAAAACCCGGCTACTAGAGGGGGATACAACTCAGTGCGAACAAGATACATGGCAATTCGCCATTGTCAAGGAGATTGAGCCACAGACGCGGGTGTGGCCGCGATGACTTCGCAAATCTTTGCACTCCAGACCCAAGGTGGAACCACCATGCTCCCCGGATGCTCCTCCGGCGGAGCGAATGAATCCATCGCTACAGTACCTTCGTACCGGCACCTCTGCGCGGCAGAGCACACTCCTGAATATCGTCCACTTGGTCGATGAAAACCTGAGAGGCGGAGTTTTCGCCCCAGGATGCGGGTGAGAATGAGGGCTCGCGTCGCAGGAGTTCCTGATGAGTCGGCGAATCGGGATTCGCTTCACCCTGATTAGTTTATTTCATATCAGTCTTTTTCTTGCAGGCCTGTGCAAAGCACAGGACCACAGTCCTGATCCGGCAAACTCGATTTCGTCCGCCCGCCAGCAGAAGAAATCCGTGAACCTTGCCAACCTTAGTCTCGAAGAATTGATGAACATCGAGACCAAGGTCAGTTCGGCGTCCAGGCAGAGTGAGAGTCTCGCGCACGCGCCGGCGGCCATTTTTGTGATCACAGCGGAGGACATCCGGCGAGGTGGTTTTAGTTCCATCGCAGAAGCGCTGCGCACCGTGCCAGGGCTTTATGTGGCCACCATCAATCGTCACTGGTGGACAGTCAGCGCGCGCGGATTCAGCGACTACGTCAATAACAAGATGCTGGTGCTGATTGACGGACGAAGCGTGTACACGCCGGAGTTTGGCGGCGTCTATTGGGACACGCAGGATTTTCCGCTGGAAGACATCGCGCAGATTGAGATCATCCGCGGCCCGGGCGGAACGTTGTGGGGCGCGAATGCGGTAAACGGAGTCATCAACATCCTCACGAAATCGCCCGCCGAGACCCAGGGAGTTTCCGTGACGAGTTCCGCGGGGTGGAATGAAGGCTACAGCGCCAGCGTGCGCTATGGCGGTCGAAGTCATGATCTCACCTATCGCATCTATGGAAAGGCGAGCTACTCGGAGCCGGGCTTTTTACCAACAGGCGGGCGCGCACAGGATTTCATGAATCTCTCCTCAGGGGGCGTGCGCGCCGACTGGACGATTTCCGACAAGGACAAACTCACACTCGAGGGGCAGGGTTACTACGGCGGATTCCGAAATCAGGCCCACGGGTATCGAACTCCCACCTCCGGGC
>QIAH01000493.1 GCA_003225465.1 Acidobacteriota bacterium
CAACTCCTGGATTGCGATAGAGCCTGCAATTCTGCAAATGATGAGCGCCTCGCCCCAACTCGCTCAAGCCGAGCCTCGGGCCCCTCAGTTGGCCGAACTCGGTACAACGGGGATCGAGGCGGTTTGGTATCTTTCCTCTGGACTGCCGGCAGCCGCTGGCTGGAAAACCGAAAAACTCGCCCTCCTAGATACCGCCGAAAAACCGCAAGCGCTGGTTCGCTTCACGGTGATCAAACCCT
Source organism: Acidobacteriota bacterium (assembly GCA_003225465.1). Classification (GTDB taxonomy): domain Bacteria; phylum Acidobacteriota; class Terriglobia; order Terriglobales; family Acidobacteriaceae; genus Gp1-AA133. The sequence goes on from QIAH01000493.1 coordinate 240, forward strand.
TGCGCGATCTGGTCAATGCAGTCTCTGAGCCAACAGCCAAGTAACTTCAACTAAAAGAAATGATGGGAAGAAGATGAAATGCCGAAACGAAGCGTGGCAAAGAGGCGCACAATCAACGTTCCAGGATTGCTTCTATTTCTGACTCTTGCAGTTGGTGGCGTTCTGGCAGACGGCCCCGTCGTTGCCCAAACAAACTACGAGCCCTCCGCAGAAGGTTTACAAGCACGCCGGGCATTCCAGGATGCCAAGTTTGGAATGTTCATTCACTGGGGTGTGTACACCGTTCTTGGCGATGGCGAATGGGTCTTCCATAACCGCAAGCTCACCGTCGATGAATACAACCGCCTGCCTCTGTTTTTCGATCCAGAAAAGTTTGACGCCAAGGACTGGGTCACTCTCGCAAAAGCGGCAGGCATGAAGTACATCACGATCACCGCCCGTCATCACGACGGTTTTGCCATGTTTGACTCGAAGGTCTCAGATTGGAATATTGTTCAACGCACTCCGTATAAGAGGGACCCGCTGAAGATGCTGGCCGAAGAATGCCACCGCCAGGGCATCAAACTGTTCTTCTATTACTCGCAATTGGATTGGCATAACCCCGATTACTATCCGCATGGCGCAACCTCCTGGGAGAATGGCCGCCCAGATCACGGCGATTGGAATTCATATCTTGACAATTACATGGACAGCCAATTGAGCGAACTGCTCAGCAACTATGGACCGATCGCCGGTATATGGTTCGATGGAATGTGGGACAAGCCGGAGGCGGATTGGCACCTCGCCACAACCTACGCGCTTATTCATCGCCTGCAGCCTGCGACGCTCATCATTCCAAACCATCATCAGAGACCGAAACCGGGCGAAGACGTGCAAACCTTCGAACGGGATCTCCCCGGCCAAAATTCAGCAGGATTCAACGCCACATACGTCACCAAGCAATTGCCGCTCGAAAGCTGCGATACGATCAATGATTCCTGGGGATTCAATATTGCCGACAGTAAATACAAGAGTCCCGCCGAACTGGAACGAAGGCTTGTGCAAGCTGCAGGCAGCGATGCGAATCTCCTGCTCAATATAGGCCCGATGCCCAATGGAGAGATCCAGCAGGAATTCGCCACGCGGCTTCTTGCGGTCGGCCAGTGGCTCTTAAAATATGGAGACTCGATTTACGGCACTCGTGGAGGTCCCATCGCTCCCGACGAATGGGGAGTGACGACGCAAAAGCAGAACAAGATCTACGTGCACGTCCTCAACTGGGGCGCCCCGTTGCTCGCGCTGCCGCCGATCGCAACTAAAGTGCTGGAAGCTCATTTTATGGCCGATGCTTCCCCGGTGAACTTCACCCAGAGTGCGGATGGAGTGATTGTAAAAGTTCCCAAAAGCGATGAGACAGATCGCATCATCATTCTCACAGTGACCAGGACCCATTAATCAAAGGAAGAATTGATGGCCTTCCGCTGATGCCATTTTTCGCCGGCGCGGTGGCGAGACAAAGGAAGCCATTCGGCCCAGGAGTTCTTCAGTTCTTTCGCGCACTCTGGGGCGATCTATATCTCTCGCCGCACAAGCTCCCGCAAATAGTGCACCTTCGAACTGTCCATTTACTTTCCGCTGACGCTGTATGCTTACTGTAATCCTGGGTGATGCGGCGGACACGGCCGGGGCAGTCTGTGGTCAGTTTGAAGGAGCGCACTACCGAGACGAGCAGATTCCCGAACTGCTCGGAACCTCGCTCGGCTCGAATTTGTTAACTTCAGTTCCGTGGCATCACTACATCCATAAGCACAAGGCCGCCCAGCGTCAACCTTCCAGCAGTGGCATTTTGAACTTACGCGGAAGCGCGCTGCCCTACATCAGGTTGCGCGAGGTGTTTAGATACTCCGCGGAAATTCCAGCCAGAGAGAACGTGGTTGTCGTGAAAGTAGGAGATTTCCAGGCCGGCATCGCGGTCGATCAGTTGTTAGGTGCCCTGCAGGCAGTGGTCAAACCCATGGGCAAAGTATTTCGCGGAATTTCCGGCATTGCAGGTTCAACTATTTTGGGCGATGGCCGAGTCGGTTTGATTATCGATGTACCAGGGCTCTTGCAGGGTGTGATGCAACGCGACTTGGCAGAATTCAATGAACAGACGAGTTCACTTTTCCAGAGAGGTTTAAGGACATGAAGACTTGGCGAGATTGGAAGATCGGCACGAAATTAGGAATCTTGTTCGGATCGTTTCTGCTGGTGGTCATTGCGGTTGCGGGTCTGGGCTTAAGCTGGCTTGGCCGTGTGAATGCGAGAAACTACAGCCGAACTCCAGCAGCGGTTTAACGTCACAAAGCTTACGAACGACACAATCGCGAACTCGACCGACAATGCTCGCATCACGATGCAGCTTTTCGAAACCACCGATCCCGAGGCGGAGCGCAAGCTCAATGAGCAGAACGAGACAATCAGCCATCATATTGGGACCGAAGTTGGGGAAATCGAGCAGAGCTTGAGCTCTGTCCAGGAGCGTGAGTTGTTCGAAGTGGTCACCCAGAATCGGACGGCATACGTGACGGCCAGGCAGAAGGCAAAAAAGCTGCTCGCCGACAAAAAGCGCGATCAGGCAATGGCGGCGTTGACCGGTGAAGTCATTCCCGCCCTGACTGTATATCGTGCTTCGTGGGTGAAGTTCATTGATCTTCAATCTGATGCCGTGCAGCGGAGTATGCGGCAGAGCGCAGAAGCCTATAACAAGAGTCGCCAACTTGCATTGCTCGTCTTTGTGCTCACATTAATTTTTGCCACCATCGGAGCCATTGGCGTCACCCGAACCATCACTGTGCCTATTCAGCATGCGGTCGAGCACGCGGAAGCGATTGCCAGCGGTGATCTGAGTCGGCCGATTGACGTGACCAACGAATCGGAAACGGGGAAATTGCTTAAATCCATGTATGACATGAGCACGAAGTTGTCGACCATCATTTCTGATGTCCGGGAGGGTTCGTCGGCAGTTGCGGCAGCGGCAGCGCAGGTATCTGCTTCGTCACAGAGTTTGTCTCAGGGCACGAGCGAACAGGCAGCATCCGTGGAAGAGACGAGTGCGAGCCTGGAGCAAATGAATGCTTCCATTACCCAAAACGCCGAAAACAGCCGTAAGGTCGAACAGGTAGCCGAAAAAGGCGCGCGCGCGGCCGAGGAAAGTGGCGCAGCCGTGCAGGAGACTGTAGCGGCCATGAAACAAATTGCCGCCAAGATCTCCGTCATCGAAGACATTGCCTACCAAACGAATCTTCTCGCCCTCAATGCCGCTATCGAAGCGGCGCGTGCCGGCGATCAAGGCAGAGGGTTTGCGGTGGTTGCGGTGGAAGTCAGGAGACTAGCGGAGCGCAGCCAGGTGGCGGCGAAAGAAATCAGTGATCTGGCTTCGAGCAGTGTGGGTGTTGCTGAGCGTTCCGGACAATTGCTCTCTGATCTGGTGCCCGCGATTCGCCGCACTGCAGAATTGGTACAGGAAGTTACTGCCGCGTCCACCGAGCAATCTTCCGGAGTCACCCAGATCAACCGCGCGATGTCCCAAGTGGATAGCGTGACTCAACGCAACGCCTCTTCGGCAGAGGAACTTTCCAGTACTGCCGAAGAGTTGGCGGCGCAATCCGAACAACTGCAGCAATTGATGACCTTCTTTCAGATTGCAAAAGAAAAAGCAATGGGTCCGGGTGCGAATGGAGGCCGGCAAGGAACCGTGCCCGAGTTCAAGACTTTAAAAATCGGCCTGGGCGAGCTCACACCTGCGCCAGCACGTGGCAAAGCAATAGAGGAACCGGGGTTTTCGCGGTTTTAGCACTGCCAATTGCGACGTGTCATAAACGTGCTCATGTATGAGGAGCCTAAGGAGCAAAACTATGGGAGCGGTTAAGGAAACTAATCCGCCGCGTAAGGGCCAATACCTAACGTTTTATGTTGCTGGCGAAGAGTACGCAATCAACATTTTGAAGGTCAAAGAAATCATTGAATACGACACGGTCACAGTGGTGCCCAATACCGCTCCATGGATTAGTGGCGTCACGAATCTGCGCGGCAATGTTGTCCCGGTGATCGATCTCGCTGTGAAGTTCGGAATGCCAGCCAGTAAGGTGTCGAAACTCTCCTGCATCGTGATCACGGAGGTCTGTTTCGGCGGCGAGAACTTGGTCATGGGAGTAGTCGCTGATTCAGTGAATCAAGTCATCGAGTTTCACGAAAGCGAAATTGAGACGCCGCCGCCTTTCGGCACGAGGGTGAGAATTGAATTTCTGCTGGGAATGGGAAAGATCGGAAAGAAGTTCTGCCTGATCCTCGACATTGACAAGGTTCTTTGTGCTGATGAGATTTTGGCGGTGACGGATGCCTCGCATGCCGCACCCGTCACGCTCCGGTCGCCAGCGAAGTCCCGTTCCGCCGAATCTGGAGCTTAATCTTGGCGACCACCGCGGCTCGTCTGAAAAAATCAGAAGCTCGGCTCGAAGACGCCAATGCGCCCCCAGAGGCGGCGCGCTTCTCGGTCACTCCCGCGCTGTTCGCAAAATTCCAGCGCCTGATCTATGAAGAAAGCGGAATTTGGCTGGGCGACTCCAAGGCCGCGCTGCTCTGTGGCCGCCTTTCGCGCCGGCTTCGGACCCTGGGGATCCCCACGCTCGACAAGTACTACCAGCACGTCGTAAACCCGGCTCAGAGCGAAGAACGCGCCTCGATGATCGATGCAATCACTACCAACGAGACACGATTTTTTCGTGAGCCGAAGCATTTCGAATTCCTGGAGAGTCACGCCATTCCTCGTTGGCGGGCCGACGGCGACCGGGGCCTGCGCTCTAAAAACCTGCGCATCTGGAGCGCAGCGTGTTCGTCCGGCGAAGAGCCGTATTCCTTGGCGATGCTGCTCGCCAGACACCTACCCGCCGAGCAAGGCTGGAAAGTGAGCATTTTCGCGACCGACATTTCCACCCGCATTCTGGCGCTGGCGCTTCGTGGCATTTACAACATCAGCAAATCCCGCGACATCCCCCAACTCTTGCTCAAGGATTACATGCTCAAAGGGATCGACGAGCAGAAAGGGCAGATGAAGGTCATGCCGGAAATTCGGGCAATGGTGGATTTCCAAAACTTGAATCTTATGCGCGGTTCGTATCCACCAGCAGGCCATTTTGATGTGATTTTCTGCCGCAATGTCTTGATCTATTTCGATCGCGAGTCGAAGCAAAAGGTGGTGCAAGGGCTGACTCGTTGCCTTGCTCGCAATGGTCTTCTTTTCCTCGGCCAAGCGGAGAATCTCAGCGGCACGAACCTTCCATTTCGCACGTTGGCGCCTTCTGTCTATACGAGAATGGGAGAAAACGGTGGTCACTAACTCCCGGCCGATGCGGCCTCCCTCGGCAGCATCATCGCCCAATGCAGCACCAGAGAAGTTGAAGGTGTTGGTGGTCGATGATTCCGCAACCGTGCGGCAAGTGATGCAGGCGATTTTGCAGACAGATCAGAGAATTTCGGTCAGTGCCGCCTCGGATCCGTTAATCGCTGCCATGAAAATGCAGAAGGAACACCCAGATGTGGTAATCACCGATCTGGAGATGCCGCGCATGGATGGACTCACGTTCCTGCGCAAGATCATGGCGGAGTCGCCGCTTCCGGTGGTGATTTGTTCTGGTTTTGCGGCCAAGGGTACGGAACTCGCTCTGCGCGCATTGGAAGAAGGAGCCGTTGAGGTTATTACCAAGCCCAAGTTGGGAGTTCGTGAGTTTCTGCATGAATCTGCGGTTCTCTTGCTGGATGTGGTGTGGAGCGCAGCCGAGGCGCGAATTGTACCTCGGCCGAGAATCGCTGCACCCCCGCGGCTGACCGCCGACGCGATGCTCCCTCTGCGAGCGCAATCTCATCAGACAAAGCCGTCGCAAGCCCTGATTGCAGCTGGCGCCTCGACCGGCGGCACCGAAGCATTACGCGTTTTCCTGGCGGCGATGCCACCGGATTCTCCACCTGTGGTGGTGGTGCAGCATATGCCCGAAAATTTCACTCGGGCCTTTGCTGAGCGGTTAGATAAAGAATGTGCGATTTCCGTCCGCGAAGCTCGTGACGGCATGCGGCTAGAGAATGGCATGGCCTTGATTGCGCCCGGCAATTACCACGCTTTGGTCAACCGAAATGGCGCAGATTTCGTCGTCAACATTCTGGACGGGCCGCTGGTTTCACGGCACCGGCCCAGCGTGGATGTACTCTTCCGCTCCGTTGCAGGCTCTGCAGGTCGAAACGCCGTTGGGGTGATTATGACCGGAATGGGCGACGACGGAGCACGAGGATTGCTGGAAATGAAAGAAGCCGGCGCCATCACGATTGCGCAAGATGAAGCAAGTTCCGTTGTCTTCGGAATGCCTCGGGAAGCGATTGCTCGAGGCGCTACGGATTTTGTGTTGCCGTTAGAGCGGATCGCACTGCAGGCACTGGAGTCGCTGAAGTGCGACCGGCAATCGGATCGACTTCAGATCTAAGCATCCAAACAAGGGAGCGGTGGCAATTCGAAAGTCGTA
>QIAH01000381.1 GCA_003225465.1 Acidobacteriota bacterium
ATCCCGGCTGCGCATAAAATCGCGAATGCAATCTGAACCACGTTGGAGTGTTCAGCACGGAGCGGGCCAGACTGCAATCGACTCTTGCGCGTTGTTTTCAGTGATCGACACGGTTAGATTGCGATAGCCAGATGACGAGACCGCTAGCAGGCTTCGTCACGGGTCGACAATTACGACACTTTCCGTGGATCGATCCCAAGCTTCTTCATCCGCGAAATAAGCGTCGTGCGTTTGATCCCCATCCGGGTAGCCGCGCCATTGGGTCCAGCCACACGACCGCGGGTCTCCCTGAGCACACGGAGAATTTCGTCGTGCTCACGCGACTCGCGCGGGATCGGTGGGGAAACGGCCGCACCCGCCCGTCTCAGTTCCGAAACAGGCACTTCAAGTGCGCTGCCGTGCGTCAGGATGACAGCCCGTTCGATAAAGTTCTCCAGTTCGCGAATATTCCCTGGCCAATTCCAATTCGCCAGCTGTTTCAGGGCAGCGGCGGGAATGGATTCAATCTTCTTCTCCATGCGCCGCCCATACTTTTGGGCGAAATATCGAACCAGGAGGGGAATGTCTTCGGGACGCTCGCGTAAAGGAGGGATGCGAATCGGAAAGACATTCAAACGATAGTAAAGGTCGCTACGGAACTCGCGGTCCTCAATCATCTTGTCGAGATTGCGGTTGGTGGCTGCCACCAGGCGCACATCGACTTTCTTTGTGCGTGTGCTGCCCAATCGTTCGAACTCGCGTTCCTGCAAGGCGCGCAACAGCTTGGGCTGAATCTCAAGTGGGATGTCGCCCACCTCATCCAGAAACAACGTACCCTGATCGGCCAATTCCAGCCGGCCAAGCTTCTGGGTAATCGCACCGGTAAATGCGCCGCGCTCGTGCCCAAAGAGTTCACTCTCGAGCAGCCCGGTTGGGATGGCCGCACAGTTCAGTTTTACAAACGTGCGGTCCTTTCGCCGGCTGCGATCGTGGATCGCACGAGCGATCAATTCCTTTCCGGTACCGGTTTCTCCCAACAGTAAGACCGTCGAATCGCTGGGTGCAACGGTCTCGACCAGTCTCAACACGTTGCGTAAAGCGGAACTCTGCCCAACGATGCCTTCGAAATCCATTTCGCCGCGGATTTCGTCTTCCAGGTAGAGCTTCTCCTGTGCGAGCCTGTCCTTAAGTTCGGCAATCTCGCCATATGCAAGCGCGTTCTCCATGGCGATCGCCACCTGGTGTGCAACCTGTGTCAGAAAAACAACTTCATCGTCATCGAAAGTGTTTTCCTGACGTCTCGCGAGCGCCATCACACCCAGCACACGATTCCGACTCACGAGGCTGATATCGCAGAGTGACTTGATCCCTTCTCCTGACGCCTTGGCATACATCTCCGGAGCTGTCGTCTCGGGGTCCAAGCGATTCAGGACAAAAGGTTCGCCTGTCTGAAGAGTCCGCCCAGGCATACTCCCTTCAATTGGAATCTCGCCGCCTTCTTTAAAGAGTCCCCAACTGTCGGGAAAATCGAGTGTGTGCACGCGCAGATTCTTGCCGTCGGCATCAGGTAGCATGATGGCGGCGGCGTCACAATGCATAACCCTCCGCACAATGCTAGAGATCGCATGCAACAGGTCGTCAAACTCCAGATTCGAGACAACCTGGTTGGTTAGTTCAAGGATCAATTTCAAGCGTTCCTGCGCTTGCGTTGAGGTGTAGAGGTTGACGGCGGCATCGATGGCCAGCGCAACCTGATCTGCGACCAGGCGGAGAAAATCCACTTCCTCATCAGGGTATGAATGTGGACGCCTGCTGCCCACGCTGATCACACCCAGGCGTCGCGACCCTCTGTTCAATGGCAAAGCGCAGGTGGAAGCAATTCCGTGTTGTCCGAGAAATTGTTTATAGGGCGAGAACTGCGTCTCTCGACTCCAGTCGTCGACGAGATAAAGTTCCTGGCGCTGGTGCGCGCAAACGAGCGGCGTATCCTGGTCCCCAGGTGGGACGTTTAACCTCTCGCCGTTCACTTCAAGCAACTGCCACTCTACGGCGTCGGTCTGCGCATTAAAGACAACGACCTGTAAGTAGTCGAAGAAAATAATCTCGCGCAAGTGCCGCGAAAGCTCCCTGCCAGCATTTTCGCAATCGTTGCAGGTTGCGATGGATCTGCCAGCCCGCAGAAGAGCCTCGTAGCGCGCCGACAGATCCACCGGGATAACTCGTGCCACCGTTGCCATGAAGCGTTAGCCTCAGTTCCGAAGGTTACTCAACACGCTGCAGTAGTCCTGTTGACGTAAAAGATGGAGCATCAACACTAAAGATATCTGATGTGGCCGAGCGGCAGAAGGTTCTTAAAATGTCGTAAATGCTCGACACTTGTCGAACCCGGTGTCGATCGCTCGACAAACTCTCCCATGCGTGCCCGCGAGCGGGTGGCCCAACTAATTTCTGTTCAAGGAGTTTTCATGAGGCCGACAGCACCCTCGCATTTGGCAAATGCAGTGCAGTAATCGAAGCGAAACCACGGCTGCCATGTCTATCGAGTTCACGAGACTGGACGGGGTTTTTATTCGGGACCATGGAGGGATAAAGGGATGCGAAGGTTACTGATCATCATTGGGGCTGTCATGATGTTGGCGGTTGGGGCCGTTGCTCAGGAGGGTCGTTCAGAGATCAGCCTACAAGGCACTGGTTTTTTCACAAAGGACTCCAACGGCAATGGAAATTTGCAACGCAGCACGGACACCGGCGGGTTCATGGTGGGATACCGGTATCACATCAATCGTTGGCTCTCTGCGGAAGGAAATTATGGTTACGATCGCAATACGCAACAATATTTTGGCAGCTTCGGAGAATCCCGAGTCCAAGCCAATGCGCATGCGGTTACCGGGGATTTGACAGTAAAACTGCCGTTACCCATCAAAAGAGTGAGTCCATATGCTCTCGCTGGAGGCGGGGGTCTGATCTTCGATCCCACCGGAAATCCTGGCGGATCGGTGCCCGGCGCCAGCACTCAGGGAAGAGGCGCATTTCTTTACGGCGCTGGTGCTGACTATGTCTTGACACGACACTTCTCATTACGCGCCGAATACAGAGGGTTCGTGTACAAGAGTCCCGACTTCGGGCTTGCCTCCTTGCACACCGACAACTGGACGCACACTGCGCAACCATCCGCTGGAATCGTCTTCCGATTCTAAGTGCGGACGGGCAGCCGGGCAATCATACCCTCCCTCATCATCCCGGCTGCCCAGTGATCAATGAAGAATCGTAATGCTTGGCGGAAGGTCAGGGACGGAGGTCTTCGAGGAATGTGGGTTCCGAGCCCATCAGGGACCGTCTCGGTTCTCGTCGTTCCAAGCCTCGTAGCTCATGCCTGAGGGACTTTTTGGTCGGCATCGGCGCTGGCTCGGCGAATGCTATCTGTTTCTCCCATCACGATGAGCACCGTGCCCTGTTTAAGGGCAAAGTCCTCAGGTGGGTTCGCGAAGAAAGTAGAACCTTGATCTTTCACTGCCAGCAACAAGATGTTGTATTTTTGCTTAAGTTGCAGTTGGTGAATCTGCTTCCCGACCCAAGAGGAAGTTGCGATCCGGACTTCTTCGATACGGAGCGTGTGGGCATGTTCTTTCAACATCAAATCAAGAAAGCTCACCGCATTGGGTCGCAGAACTTCACTGGCCAGTCGCAGACCGCCAATTCGGTTGGGTGAAACCGTAGAATCGGCTCCAGCACGCTTCAGCTTGTCGGCAAACTTCAAATCGCTGCAGCGGGCGACGATGCGAATCTGAGAGTTCTTCTGCTTCACGAGAACGATAACAATAAGGTTGTCTTTATCGGACCCGAGGGCAGCGATTACTCCACGCGCGCGGTCAACCCCTGCGCGCAGGAGTGCCTCCTCGTCGGTGGCGTCGGCCAAAACGTAGGGCGTCTCCTTATAGGCCTCAGGATCGTGCTCCCGGAAGCGCTTGATAGCGTCCTCCGAGTGCTCAATCACAACGAAGGGAGAGTGGGTCTTTAGTAGCTCATCGACTACATAACGGCCGGTATCCCCGAGCCCGCAAACGATATAGTGATTGGTCAGGTCTCCGATCCGCTTTTCCATTTTTCGTCTCCCGAAGAAGTTGGTAATTTCGCCCTCTACCAGAAAAGCGGTCACCACGGAAAACACGTAGACCGAAATCGTCACTCCGCAGAAAACGACCAACATGTTGAATATGCGCAGGCCTACGTTTTGGCTGGTGTCCACTACCTCGCTGTACCCGACTCCCGCCAGCGTGATGACTGCCATATAGAGGGCCTGCAGAAAGCCAACCGAGCGGCCACCCAGCAGCCGGTAGCCAAGCACGCTTAGCGCAGTAATGCTTATAAGGAGAAGCAACGCGGTAAGAAGTCTGCGGCGAATGTTCATGGTCGGAGTGACGCGCACCAGTACGAGCGGTGCTCAGCAACAATATTCTTACGCTGGAGATGCGGAAAGACCGCGCAGGATTGCTGTCCGTCGGGCCGGTCTAATCAGAGTAAAGTACGCCCACAGCGGAATTGCGTCAACATCGTAGACAACGAGCAGAGAAGCCCAGGGTGCGACCTTGCAACAGCTATCAAATAGTTCAGAAAAGGCGTATCACGGATCGAGCAGCGTTCCTGTCAATTACCAGCAAATGAGTGAGCGTGCTTGGCGGAAATTGGATTTGCGCGACCGCTCGTTGTATCGGGAATTATTTTGCGCACCGCGTAAGCAATGACTTCGGGGTTGTTCAGAGCCCGAATAGTGAACCACTGGCCAGTTGCTTCTCTGCCTACCGTGAGCATATTCATGTGCTCGAATTGCTGGTCTTCGGGATAATAGAGGCCGAGTTCCCGGCGGAGCCAGTCTATATCCTGTTTGCGCCCTGTGAGGAATTGCCAACCGGGCTGGACGTGGAACTTCTTGGCATACGCCTTCAGTACAGCCGGCGTATCGTGATCCGGGTCCACACTGATTGAGACTATGTTTACCTTTCGGGGCGATTGCTTCTCCAGTTCCTTCTGCACTTTCACGAGATTGGGAGTAACCATCGGGCAAAGTCTCTCACAATTGGAGAACATGAACTGGATCACTACGATCTTGCCTTTGATTACATCGTCATACAAGCGAACCTTCTTGTTGTCCTGATTGGTCAGAACAATATTGGGAAAGTGTTGCCGCAGCGCACGCGCAGTGTAGGCCTGAAAGTCGGTCTGCGGATTCGGCAGCTTTTCCTTGCCGTCTCCACAGACCGCCAAGCGCACTGTGGCCGCGGCCAAAAGCAAAGTAAGCGCGACTTTCGCAACTTTGGACATAGCTTTCCTCGTGCCGTGCCGCACTGTTATGGCACGCATTCCCAAACGATCATCATGGCCATGTCTTCGTGTTCCACGTTGTGGCAGTGCATGACGTACTTGCCCAGTTGTTTGTCGCTGGTGGTGCCACTCGTGTACTTACTGATCAGGCGAATTGTGACATTCTGATCCAGCACGAAGACATCTTTCAGGCCGAGTTGGGTCGGCAGCAAACCAAGGTCTTTACCACTGCCGCTGTCGACGCGGTCGATGATCCGGAACTGGTTGCGGTGAATGTGGACAGGGTGCGCCCAGCCTCCGCTTCCATTGATGAGACGCCAGATTTCTGTTGAGCCGGCCTTACATGTCGCGTCAATACGGGGTTTCTCGGCTGCAGGTGGTGGCGGTCCGGGATCGAACGGCTGGGCCCCTGCCCCGTTGAAGCAGTTGACGAGCCATTCGCCGCCTTGGCCGCGCTCAAACCTCCAATCGTGAGTGGCGCCCGGCTTGGCGCCAGGGACCGGCGGTTCTGCATCGGCTATGTTATAAACCGGAAGGTCCGGACGCAATGTCTGGCCGGGAGTAAAACTGCTCCGGTCGTTTACTGAAAATTCGATGTCAAAGGAACACATAGCACCCACGCCGTCCGGCCCGGGCGTTTGAGGCGCAGTCGCGCAATTGGCCACCAACCCTGCGGGCTTACGCCCGTCGGTCTGCATCAAGCAATTGTTTAGAAAAACTTTGGTCCCAATGGCAAGTCCGGTGAAGTCCACGATCACTTCGGCGCGCTCTGATGGGGCGATTTGAAAACCGTCTACCTCTATGGCCGTTTTGTAGAGTCCACCGTCGCTGCCGACGATGTTAAAGGGTATGGGCGCTCCTGTGTTGGTCTGCAGCATCAAGTGATAGAAGCGCGCGTTGGAGCCATTGAGGATGCGGAAGCGATATTTGCGATTCGCCACGCGGATCTTCGGCTGGATCGCGCCATTCACCAGAAACATGTCGCCTAAAAAGCCTCTCGAGGCGAACGGGTTATACACCAACTGGAAATTCGCGTCGAAGGCGCGATCCTGGATGACCAGTGGCAGATCGAAAGGCAGTTCTCCCGCAGGCGGCAGATCGTTAAGTGGATCCTGAGGATTATCAGGATTGTTCCGGCCGGGCAAGTTCAGGGCAAGTTCCACGTCGTCGTACAGAAGGAAGAAACCTTCCAAGCCCATAAAAACGTTGTGCCCGGTGAAATCAATATTATGGTCGTGATACCAGTGAGTGGCGGAGACGTCGTCATCGTTAGGATAGACAAAGTCTTTGAAAGTGCCATTGTGTATCTGTTGCGACCACAGCGCGCTGCCATCCCAGGCGGAGCCAACATGAGCCCCATGGTGGTGCACGATCGAGTCGTTATTCGGTCCCAGGTTGTTGTTCATGCGGATCACAACCCTCTCACCGATTTTCGCCACGAACGTGGGGCCCAGGTAGGTCTGTCCTCCGGGTGTGATGGTAGGTACGTTGAAGCCCCACACCATCGTTGCCGGCCTGCCAGGATAGATCTGCACCGGCGCCTGACGCTCGAAGACCTGGTAATAACTGGTGGGGATTCCGTCGTTGTAGATGGGAATTCCGGGCAATGTACTCGGAGACAACCTTGTCGGTGCCGGCGGAAGGGGCAAGCCGATCGTGAAAGGCTGCATCGGTGGACTGCCAACGCCACCGCCGCCACCTTTGTGATGATGATGATGGTGATGGTGGTGCTCCTCTTTGTCGTCATCATCACGGTCGTCTTCATCCAGGGCCCAGCCCCAGGCCCCTGACTTCAGCTGCGTCAGGTGAAGAAGAGCTCCTGATCCACCATATAGGCCCAGTTTGATCAAAGCGCGCCGGTCGAGCATATATCCTCCTGAAGACTTCGCAACGCTAGTTAACTGTGGTCAAGGGATCTCGGAGAGTTCGCCAGCACAGTCATTCCCTGGGATAAATCGGAGGGGAGGTTTTAAGCGCCACGCGCGGCCGACGCCTAAAGCCCCCCTCTGTTAATCGTTCTCTATCGCAGCTTCCCCGCACGCCTTAATAGTGCGCGAGAAGGTTAGACCGTTACGCTACGGTTGACAAGTGGGTATTCCCGCAACCGATGGGCAGAACGGCGGTAGTGGAACGAGCGGTCCTGCGCTCGGATTTCCTCCCTCGCCATTGACCAGGAACGGGAAGGTATTGAAATTCTGCTCGGTGATCGGGAAGCCCGGCGGTGGATCTGCGAACTGGTACGTGAACATGGGCGCGTGGTACTGACCGGACAGGAGTCCGCCCTGAGGCGGGTGGATCGTGCCCTGTGTCTGGTTCGGTACCTGCACTGTGCCATGGCGGGTCTCGGCCATATACACACGCGTGACCGGCAAAAAGTTGCCTTTGCCGATCTCAAACCGGAAACGACCCTTGTTGCCTTTGCCACCCGGGAACCCAGGTTCGGGGAGCACTGTACCCAGCAACCTTTTCTGCTCCTGCCCGTTCACGATATCGACGGCGAAAATATCCACGAGTGCAGTGGAATCTGTGACAAAACCATCGATCACGATGTTCCGTCTGGGCTCTGCCAGGGGGATCGTTCCGCCTACGATCCCGAGAGCCGCATTAGGAAGAACGACTTCAGGGGATCCACCCGTGCCGATGACCATCCTGGCCAGCTGCATGTAGGCAGGTCCTGCGCTGCCAGTGCAGAGCGTCGTACCTGACGGGCACGGTGCCGTGATGACCTGCACCTTATCGGGACTCACGGTGTTGGCAGAAACATACATTTGCTGATTGATCGGGATGGTCGGGCTGAGACCCGCAAACGGCTTCAGGCGCAACATAATCCCGGCGTACGCCAAGTAGTCTCCCACCATAAGAGGTGCCGGCTTCCATGGATCTGGAGTAGTCTTGCCCGGCCCCGAACTAGCTGGCATGGTGAAACTCTGGAACGGCGCGCCCGCAGGCAGGAAAGGATCATGCCCGGGAGCCCCGAGGGCTGGGTTTAGCGGACGGTTGGTGAGCGGGCAGTCCGGGTCAATCTTTGGAGGCGTATACCGGGGCAGGCACATGGGAAAGCCATTCCCGGCAGCGACGGTGGGATTGTCCGAGTCCACGGAGAAGCGCGGGTCGGGACTATGCGCCCAGCCATAACGTCCAGTGGGGTCGTTGATCTCAACAATAGTTCCAGTCGCGGTAGCCCCGCAGCTGCCATTCGCGTTGGTGCTGAGTGTTCCACCCACTTCAAAACGGCCATGAACGTAATCGATGCAGGTGATGAAACCGGCGCCGCCGTTTCCTAAGTCCTGATCGATGGGAAGGATCAGGCCGACGATGTAAGCGCCTGCGCCAAACCCGAGCGAATTCTTAAGGTCGATATTACCGAGCACGTTCGCGTTGAAGGGTAAAAACGGGCTGGTCCCGAGCGCGCGTGTCGGATTGTCGAATATTGCCAAACCTGTTTTGCCCGCCGGCACCGTCATGTTTGGTTGCACGGGCACACCCGCGGTGTCGTAGATCGGAGTGTACACGGCCGGGTCGAAAAGGTCGGCCCAGTGAAGCGTGTTGGCCGGGAACTGGACCACGCTGTTGTTGGGAACAATCATCTTGATGCCGTTCATGGTCAGCGTGCCCCCGCTGTTTGGGTCTCCGGGCGTGGCCAGAGTAGCGGCCTGAATGTAGCCGAGCTGGCCGAAGCCAGCCGGCACGTTGGCGTTGAGCACCTTCAATTGAGCGTTAGCACCGGTCGCCCAGAGTAGGCCCGCAGCAAGAACGAAAACGATAGACAACTTCAATCTCCGGTCCATTCTCTTCTCTCCTTTGTATGCGCGAAACCAGTTATGAACTCTGACCTCTCTCAAGATCGCGAGGCACTTCCGCTAGTCACTTGCGTGCGGATCGAGGTTCAAGAAAGTGGGCAGTTCCGTGGCTCGACCTTCGGAGCCCACGGCCGGCACCACAACGAAAATATCCCGTTCAGGGTGAGCCGGCGGCGAGCCGTTGGGAACATATAACTGGGGATGATCGAACGGACCCTGCTCAAAAGCGACCCGGTGGTCGGTGAGACCTTCTGACAGGAAGTCCACCAAGCTGTCGATATACTGCTCGGCCACGGGGTCAAACTCCGGGAACATCAGCGGTGGAATACCTTCGATGTCCACAGTCAGATCGTGCAAGTTGGTGTTGGGGAAATTCCCGCCGCGGGTGTAGAACTCCACCACTTGCCGCAGCGTGGCCGAGTCTCCAACGTGGAAGTACGGACCGCTGTATTTGATGTTTCGCAGGTTCGGGGCCTTGAAGGCTCCGTTCGTCACCCGGCGAGGCAAGATTGGAACGTCCGGGATAAACCTTGCGACGTCCGGCGGCAAGCATCCCACGTGGGGGATGGTTGCGGCGGCGCAGGTAACCGTATCCTCTCGCAGCGCCGTCAACTCAACCAGGGATAGCGGGAACGGTTTCCCGGCCTTTGCAGTACCACCGGTCGAAGCAGTATCAGGGAGCGTCGGACCCGACTGCTTGTACGTGAACTGAGTCGGCGACAACTTAACCCCGATTGGTTGTGGTCCGATGGCAACACCGCCGTTTAGGAACGCGCTGTTGAAGCTCGGGTCGGTGACCCCGGCAATGGTGACAAACAGCCCCGGAGTGAAGAACGCAGGAAGGCTGGTTGCCGTCGTTACCGTAACCAGATTTGCCGTCCTCGAAATCGAAGTGATGGGAACACTGGTTGCGAACAACGGATTTTGGAACTGCGGATTTCCGGGAGCATTCGCTCCCCGGCCCTTATCTTCTGCACCGCACGTCAGTTCTCCGCAACTGCTGCGGCGCATCCCAATGTTGTACATGCCATGGTCGTAGTTGGCCGTTTCCAGGTTGTCACCCATGATCATGAATTCGATAGCCTCTCCCATCGCCAGCGAAGGCACGCCTTGGGCATCCGGTTGATAATCCAGCACGGTGTGTCCTGTGGTCACGGGCGGAATGTGACAATCGGCGCAGTGTGTTCCGAGATTGGCGTTATCGTCCAGGAACACGGTAAGTCCCAGTAGCGGGTTGCCTGGAAGGGCATCGAAGGCACTCGGGTTGGGAGGTAATGGAGGACAACCAGCGGCCGGGCAGGGCGATCCATCCGCTTGTCTTACCGGATTGGGCGCTCCGTTGAACTGGTCGAAAGGAGTGTTATCGGAGACGAGAGTCGCCATGTAGGCTTGCACGGCCAAGCCGAAAAAGAGCGAGAAGTTTGCCTGCATCTGAGTGTATGAGGTAGCTCCAGTAGCCGTCGGGGGCAAGACCTCGCTTCCGATGCATGGTGCTTTTGTTGTTGCGGCGGCGGCGCTTACCTGCGGCTGTGCCATGGAAACCCTAAACTCTGGCATAACCTCAGAGCTGGAGTGCGAACCCTCGGCATCTGCGATGGGGGTCGACTGAGCCCTCGCACTTTGTGAAGCGAGGGGTGTGAGGGCCAAGGGGGCATTGGGATTCCACCACTGATCTTGAAACGCAGCCTGGATCATCTCGCAGTAGGAACGAATGGTCAGGCCGCGTCCGATCGACGCTGCGCCAGTGCTCGTCAAGGTCGCCCGGGAAAAAGGCCCCAAGGCGCTATCGTGTGGATGCACGAGTTGTCTGGCCAGTGGCCGTATGTTTGTCATCTTCAAACCGATGTCCTTCAATGTGCGCCCGTTATAGGACATCGCGATATTGCTGGTTGGTGGACCAACAGCTACCGAAGCCAAGCTCGAGTTGGTAATGCGCAGGAAGACAGGAGCCAGCTTGCCCGGGCCAACCCTTTTCATAACCTTGCTCGTTAAGTCCCGGAAACCGGAGCCGTTCACTCCATTGAAGATGAAGCTGGCGCGGCCCTCCCACAAGTTGTCGAAATTGAATACCGCGTTGATCATCGTGGGAGAATTTCTTGGCATTGCGCGGCGTACTCTGGTTGCCGCATCAAGCAAAACCCCTTTCGTGTTGAAAAGATCGGGCAGAGGGGTGCCGACGTCGAAGGCGCTTCCCGGAGTAATGCTGACGAACTTGGTGAGGCGGAGTCCTTGAGAGGCCACAATGTCGTTGGTGTCCCTGGAAACGTTGCTCATCTCCTCGAAAAGAGTGACTCCGGGTCCGCGTGGAGTCAGCTCCGTTGGACTGAACCAGTCGTTCAGTGGAAAATCGCCCGCGTTCATCTTGTAGTTAGGAGCAAAGGTCGGGTGCCCTGGTCTGTTCA
Source organism: Acidobacteriota bacterium (assembly GCA_003225465.1). GTDB lineage: Bacteria > Acidobacteriota > Terriglobia > Terriglobales > Acidobacteriaceae > Gp1-AA133. Next base: position 11,501 of record QIAH01000381.1, read on the forward strand.
AATTGGGGTCGGGCGGTTCCATCGGGACCGGAGCATTCGGATCGTTGGCGGTGTATGGGACGGTCGAGTTACCGAACAGGGCGTCACCGCCCAATCCGGAACCAGAGGATGGGGGTCCAACGGCGTTGAGCTTAAAATTTGCGTCACTTAAATTCGGCGAAATCTGGTTTCTGCTCCGAATATCTGCACCTGCACTGAAGTGGCAGGTAGCGCAGGACTGAATGCCATCGCTGCCCACTTGCATATCCCAGAACAGCGCCTTGCCCAATCGGATCAGGGCAGTCTGGTCTTTCACAATCTCGGCGGTCAGAGGCTGGAAATTCAGATCAGTTCCTGGAGGAGGAATAACGTCGGTGCTACGGCAGGTTGGGTTATTAGACGGGCAACGAATGACTACTGCCATCGGTTCGGGCACCGGCACTTCCCGCAAAGACACTACCTGATCCACTGTCACCGTTGAGGCAGCAGGCGCTGCCGCCAAGCTCGCGTTAAAGAACGCGTTCTTTGCATGCAACTTGGGGCGGATCTGCACCTGCTTTTGAGCGGGCTGGGACGCCTTGCCGATCAGAGCGATGGCAACAATCATGAGCAGGGTCAGACAAGTGGTGCACACCGCGGCCTTCGATGGGTAGAATCTCCGGCCAATCTGCGACGGTGTGGTTGCTCGGTTCGATGCAGTCTCCATAGCGCTTCCTCCCTTAGTTCACCTGGTTCGAGTGCTACTGCCCCACGACAGCTTGTACTACGGGGCATGCAGCCTGCGGGCCAAACATCCTGTTCATGGATAGTGTTGAAAAACTTGTGATCGTTACTGTGATCGGATTGATTCTTGGTCTCGACACTATCCGTTGCGTTGGTAGCGTGTAACCGTTCGGATAGAGACCTGCCTTCGCAGTTGTAGCTTGGCAGAGTACACGGACCCGGCAAGTGCGCATTCGCTGCAACAGCGCCGATGCTGATTCAGCCCCATGCCGGCGAAGTGTGTCGAGGTTCACTCTAATGCTCCTGAAAACGACTCAACTCGCACCAGCGAAAATTACTGCAGGCGTGAGAACGCGTCAGACCCAGCTTCTTCCAGCTACGCAGGGAGAGCGGCTGGCACGAGTTAACTAAATAAATTTTGAGTCGTATGTTTCTGCGAGGGGCCCGGTCGTCTCGGTGCATCAAAGGGGGGGCGAGACGACTGCCCGGTATTATGCGCATGGCGCGGTACTTGTCAAGTGGAAAACAATCGCTTCTGGCGTCTGTCTTGGGTTTTGGCGGAAAGATAGCCACTAACTGGACGCTGCGTTAACGCCCGGCGTCGCGCGTCGAACATGCATTCTGACGCGATCGCCGACCTTGAAATGACGGTTATCCTACAGAACGCACACTTATACCCGCTGGGACGAAAGGAATTCCCACAGCGTCGAATATCCGACGGTAGAACCTAAATTTAGCGTTGCCCCTTAAAGCTGCTTAAGAAACTCGATCAAAGCTTGCTGATCTTCCGGACTCAGCTGCCGGAACCGCCGGATAACCTCGCGCGAATCACTGCGATGCGATATCGAGGTCGCACTCCTATACGGCGGACAAATTACATCCGCAGGCGATGACCCATATGACACGTTGCTGTTCGCCCCCAGTGGCAGCACCGGACATCCGGCCCCTGCGACATCGTTCGGCGTTTTCTGATTGTCAGGAGCAGGCAGGTCATGCAGTTCGATCGCGGCCCGGATCGCATCGTCCACCGTGCGGACCACCAGCGGCGCATTAGTAACCCGGCTGTTTGTCGTGACGGTGCTTGCAGGCGTGCTATCCACCGTAAGTGTACTCAGATAGACGCGCGCATCATGCAGAAACGGCGGTCCCATTCTCCCCAAGCCCATGAGAGGCGCAGTGCGGAACTCGCGGCCGTCGGCTGAAGCCTTCTGGTTCGAAAACGAGTCGTCGGCGAGGCTGCGAGACAAATCAAAACTATTGAACATTCGGTCGTCATCCGAACTCATGCTTTGCCGTGCGACGACCAGCGGATCTCGCGGTCTCTGGGAGAGTCGTTCGGCATCGATGAACGGCATCTTATGCAGGAGCAAATCCGAAAAAATCGGCGCCCACACGAAACTGAGATGCTCGGCTCCCACCTCGGCCGGAGACTGTCCAGTGCGTTGAACTGGTGTATGGCAACCGACGCAATTCAATTTGCGATCCGCCTGGTTGATCGCGTTCGGATCACGTCCATCTCCGCTATCGGGCATGCGATTTGGAACCATCCGGTTGGCAAACGCCACCAAATCGATTCCGAACAACTCAGCTCCGCGCTGAACCTTACCTTTTTTGCCCTGGATTGATCGATGGCTGGCAGGATTGCCTGATTTCAGCAGGCTCACCAGGGTTTCTCCAAATTCCGGCGGCGCTGTGTTGCGGATGAAGTGCCGCTCGCTAAACGGAGTGGAGAGATGCACCTCAGCGGAGGTAGAGACGGCGCTCAGACACAGCAGTGGCTCAGCCGTTGGGCCGCTGATCGGAAAAAGAGTTGGGAAGTTGATCTCGGCAGGATTGATCAGGCTGGTAAGCCCGAGTTCGCCTTGCAGCCCTCCAATAATAAATTGCAGAATCTCGACTCCGTTGGCCCGCAGCCCAAAGCGTCCCACTCCGCCAACAAATCCGGTTACGGATGTCAGGTTCCCGTTGGCATCAGTGTGAACGGTCAGGTTACGCGGAACCATATTGGTCTTGCCTGCAATACAATCGCCGGTGCATCCCATCGATTGTGCGAAGTTTCTCAGTGATGAATTGTGGCCCTGCGTGTCGTTTGGGTCTGCGGTGGTCAGAATGTCCGCCGTGGGCACGGCCTCCATCAGTCCGCGTCCGATGTATGGCGGTCCCGCGCGCTCGCCTACGGTTCGCCGGAATCCGGTAACTGAGTCGAGCCCCGTGACGCGATCCGGCGTGCCCTGCAGGTTGGCATCGAAGGCGACCGGCGCAATCGGTTTCGGGATACAGTCGGGGCCTACGGGCCGCGTATGTTGTACGAAGCCGCCGAACGGCTGCGACTTCAGCCCGGTCACAATATTCGTGGCAGCCCCGTCCAGAGGATCGAAGAAACCGATGCCCGTCGGGTTGGTAGGAACGTCGGCATGGTTCGGATTAAAGTCTCCGAAGGTCGTAAAAGCTGCGGTCCGCCCAGGGCCGTTGACGGCATCGAGATTATCGTTCGGATTTGGGTGGCCATCCGGCAGCAACGTCCCTGCCGGTTGCCCGCCGCCGGTTGCTGGATCGAGCGAAGTGAACTGGAGGTTCGTCGGCGTCGCGCGCGCGGCGCGCGAAACCAGAGATACACAGGTGGATCCCGGAACACAGGTACTCGAGCTTACAATTCCGGGGGCGGAGATGGCCTCGGCCGAACTCATGTGACAACCGAGGCAGAACGGCTGGTTATTCATCGGGCCTAATCCTTCGGCTGCAGTGTGCGCCGTCGTGAAGAACTGCATGCCCTCCAGCATCGCCTGCCGTTCTGAAGGAGTGGCGTCAGGGTAGGTTAAGCCATCAAGATCCTGCAGCGTCAGCGGGAATGGCCCGACGATGCCAAATTTTTCGCGCGGCACACGCTGTACCGGACGCATTGGAGTTCCAGGCGGAGGAACGGCGATGTCGAAGATGCCGGAGCCCGCCGTTCCGCCCTCTTGCGCTCGTTGTGCCACCAGCTGCGGGTCGGTTGGGTTGTTGGTTCCCAGTTCTGCCATCAAGATACCAACGCTTAACAAAAGTGCAAACATGACCAGAGCCTTGCGCATGACGGCCTCCTCATGTGAACCGCGTTGCAAGAAATTTTGAGACTTGAGATTAGCCTGGGCCCTGTCGTCTCAGGGCAGGTCTTGGGGAGTGAGGCGACGCACACATTATGGGCAGATCGATTTAAAAGTCAAGGAGAAAGTCCTGAGGTACCTGGCCACTTCGCCCGTCTGTCTTGGGTTTCGGCGGAGTCGAACACTCTTGACTTCTGAGAGATTGCAAACGAGAAGTTCGTCAAAGCTGGTTACAAAAATTAACTTGAATGTAATTTGAGCGACGTTGCGTTTAGGAACTACAAGCGATGTTATCGCCGCCACTCGTCGATCAGACTGGCAATCAGTCCGGTCCAACCTGTCTGATGGCTCGCGCCCAGGCCTTTTCCAGTGTCCCCGTGATAGTACTCGTTGAAGAGGAGACAGTCTCGCCAGTGGGGGTCTGTTTGAAATTTTGTACTATCTCCGAAACAAGGTCGATGCCCATCCGCGTCGCGCGTAAAAATTCTGATCATGCGTTCTGCAATTTCTCTCGCCATGGTTCGGGCGGTAACCGATTGCCCTCCATCGGAAGGTTTGACGGCGAAGTCAGGACCCAGCGCATCACCGAAACGCAGCAAAGAATGAATCAGAAGGTACGAGGTCGGGAACCAGACAGGCCCTCGCCAATTCGAGTTCCCTCCTTTAAGTTGCGCTTCGGACTCGCCAGGCTCGTAACCCAGTCGGCTTTCGCCAAAGTAGAACGGATGCGACTCGTGATATCTCGACAGACTTCGGATACCGTGATCGGAGAGGAACTCCGCCGGGTCCCAAAGTCGCGTCGCAATCCTGTGAAACTGGCCGGGATCTGCGATGGAGAGCACGTAGCGGGTACACTTCTCATCACACCCGATGGAGTAACAGGCATTGCCGACAAGATCCGGGCGGTTTCGGATGAACCATTCCACGTTGGCCAGAAAATCAGGGTGCGATTTTAGGTCGGACTTTTCCAGTACCTCAATGGCAAAGAGCGGAATTAATCCAACCAAAGAACGCAAACGAAGCTTGTGAAAGTCTCCGTTAGGAAAACGGAGGACATCGTAGAAGAAGCCGTCGTTTTCGTCCCACAGCTGGTAATTGCGGCCACCCATTTTCTTCATGGCCGCCCCGATGTAGACAAAATGTTCGAAGAACTTGGTAGCCAACACGTCATACGTCGGGTTCTGGTTACCCAGTTCCAGAGCGATGCGCATTAAGTAAAGGCAAAAGAATCCCATCCACCCTGTGCCATCCGACTGTTCAAGAACTGCGCCCCCGGGAAGCTTTTGGCCGCGGTCAATGACGGTGATGTTATCTAATCCCAGGAATCCACCTTCGAAGACGTTGTTCCCCTGGCTATCTACCCGGTTCACCCACCATGCGAAGTTAATAAGTAGTTTGTGCAGGCACTTTTCCAGAAAAGCAGTATCTGCTTTTCCAGTGTCTCGCTTTTCGATCTGATAAACCCGCCAGCAGGCCCAGGCCTGCACGGGTGGATTCATATCGGAAAATTCCCACTCGTAAGCAGGAATCTGCCCATTGGGGTGCTGGAACTGTTCGAACAGGAGCAGCCAGAGATTGTGCTTGGCAAAGTGTGGGTCAACCAGCGCAAGCGTAACGCATTGGAAGGCCAGATCCCACGACGCAAACCATGGAAACTCCCATTTGTCAGGCATGGAGAGAATCCGCATGGAGTTCAGATGGCGCCAGCGAGTGTTGCGGCCGTGCTTGCGCGAATCGGGAGGCGGCCAATGTGGATCGTCGCCGTCGAGCCAGCTCTGCACGTCAAACATATAAATCTGCTTGCTCCAGAGCATGCCGGCTAAAGCCTGACGTTGAATGAGCCGTTCCTCTTCGGTTGCTTTTGGGGGATGAACAGTCTCGTAGAACTCGTCGGCTTCCCGTTGACGAAGCTGAACGATATCGTCTACGTCGGTCAGGGGATCTGCATCGGGGCGGGACGTCAAACGCAAACGCAGAACCACAGAGTCACCTGAAGCCACATCATAGCTGTAATGAATGCAAGACTTGGTTCCGCTTTCGTGCTTAACGCATTGTTCTCCCTCGATCACATACCGGTGAAACGCGTCTTTGACATGGGGCTTGCGACTCCTGGCCCAGGAACCGAATATCCGGGGTGCGTTGGTCTCATTATCGGTGAAAAGAACCTCTCCACCGGCCGGTGCGTAGAGGTAGTACTTGGGCAGCGAATATGGAAATTGCAAGTTTGGAATCGGTGGAGCACTTGCATTGTCCGCGATCAGGGTTACATAGTCCCTGCCAGGCGTCGCCTGACCAATTGTCGGTTCTGCCCCGGGCGGATTGGTCCAAGCCCAGGTATTACGAAACCAAAGGTGTGGCAAGAGGTGGAGAGGTGCTGCTTTCGGACCACGGTTGAAGGCCTCAATACGGATGCAGATGTCTTCCGGATCGGCCTTCGCGTATTCGACAAAAATGTCGAAATAGCGATCTTCATCGAAAACGCCGGTATCGAGAAGTTCGAACTCCGGACCGCGACGCTGTGCGTTTTCCGCAACCAGCTGTGCGTATGGGAACTCCTCCTGCGGATACTTGTAGAGCATTCGCATGTAGCTGTGCGTGGGCGTATTGTCTAGATAGAACCAGTATTCCTTTGTGTCCTCGCCGTGATTTCCTTCCGGCGACGACAGACCGAACATTCGCTCTTTCAGGATGGCGTCGTGACCGTTCCAGAACGCAAGAGCAAATACCAGCAACTGGTAGCGATCACAAATTCCTGCGATGCCGTCCTCACCCCAGCGGTAGGCCTTGCTGCGAGCCATGTCGTGAGTGAGGAAATCCCATGCCGTGCCCCACGGGCTGTAGTCTTCACGGACTCCTCCCCAAGAACGCTCACTGACATACGGACCCCATTTGCGCCAAGGTGCAACCGGGCCCTCGAAACTCTCAGTCAGACGCGACTTTTCCCGAGACGGAGCCTTGCCGGAAAATTGCGATGTCGAAGGGGTTGCAGCAGCAGTTTTCGATCCCGGAACATCCCGCCCGGTGCTAGGAGCCATGCTCTTTTTTCACGCAATCGCCGCGCGATCATCTGCGGCATTCGCGGCTCCGAGGAAGTCCTGCAGATTGAAGTCGACGAGTTCCCCAATGCGAGAGATGCTGATATCCGCAGCCGGGTAAGTGGCTAGTACCTTGGGATCGGTCGCGTAGTGCCCTTGCCGCGGGAACACGGTGGTGACCCGACCGCCCCAAGCTTTCTTGATAGCTGTCAGGATACGCAATTTGTCGTCGATCAGGACGTAATGGTCTGCGGGATAGCGTTCGAGGATGTCATCCAATTCAATTTCTTTGTGCACATAAATCAACACGTTGCCATCGACGGCGTCAAACAGCGCCGAACGTCTGATCTTTCGAGGCTGAAATACTACGTCGCCATCCGACAGGATTACGGGCACGCCGTATTGCTTCACGTGGTCAATAACGTCGAGCGAATTGGGGAAGAGCCGGTTGGCGAAGGGATATTCGACGAGAAACTCCGAAACCGTCAGCAGGTTGGGGTCGCGAGGATACTCACTGCGATAGCGTTGCAGGGCACCCAGGTAATCCGCATACCCAAGCTCGGAGCGCAGTTCTTCAAAAAATTCCCAATAACGCTGCTGGCGTTCATGCCCGACTTCTTTATCGAGATGCTGTTTGAGATCAGCGGATACTCGATCATTGTCGAGCAAAGTATTGTCCACGTCAAACAGGAAAACCAGCTTGTGACCCATGTTTATTGCCTCGTTCGCAACAAGGTGTCCAGCAACAGCTATGCAGCACGAGCCCGCCATTCATGCGCGCCACCGGGCAGCATTTGCTCCGCTTCTTTGGGACCCCACGTCCCGGGCGCATAATTGGGGAAGTCGCGTGGCGGCAGAGCCTGCCAGACGTCGAGCACAGGTGTGATCACACTCCAACCAGCTTCCACCATGTCTGCCCTTTGAAAAAGAGTCGCGTCTCCGATCATGCAATCGTAAAGCAGACGTTCGTAGCCAGTGCTGGGAGCCGAGCCGAAATAATCGGCATAATTGAAGCACATGTCCACCTTACCCTGCTGCATGATGGGGCCCGGGATCTTCGCGCCAAAACTCAGCGCAATGCTCTCTTCCGGTTGAATGGCGATTACTAGGCGGTTCGTCTGCAACTCCTCGACCGGGGTGTTTCGAAAAAGTTGAAAGGGAGCGCTGCGGAACTGGATGGAAATCTCTGTAACTCTGCGGGCCATGTGCTTCCCGGTGCACAAATAAAAGGGAACGCCAGACCATCGCCAGTTATCGATTTGAATTTTCATGGCGGCGTAGGTTTCGGTGTTTGAATCCGGTCTGACGTTATCTTCAGCTCGATAGGCCGGCACTTGTTTTCCGTTGATTGTGCCGGCGCCATACTGGCCGCGCACGGTCTTGCTCAATACCTCTTCAGGAGAAAGGGGCTGGATGGCGTGCAGAACCTTTGCCTGTTCGTCGCGGACGGCATTCGCGTCAAACGAAATCGGCGGCTCCATCGCGGTGAGCGAAACCAACTGGAACAGGTGGTTGGGAACCATGTCGCGCAGAGCGCCTGAAGTGTCGTAATAACCGCCACGCTGCTCCACCCCCACGGTTTCGGCAGCCGTAATCCGGACGTGGTCAATGTACCTGCGATTCCAGACGGGCTCGAAGATTCCGTTGCCGAAACGAAACATTAAAACGTTCTGTACGGTTTCCTTTCCGAGGTAGTGATCGATGCGATAAATCTGACGCTCATCGAGCACCTGTTTGATTTCCGCGTTCAAAGCACGCGCCGATTGCAGGTCTCGGCCGAAGGGCTTTTCGATCACCACGCGCCGCCAGCAACCATTCTCTTCGTGCGCCAGGCCAGATGCGCCCAAGCGGCGAACAATCTCTCCAAAAAAGCGTGGCGCGACGGCCAGGTAGAAAAAATAGTTTGCCGGCAAATTT
>QIAH01000494.1 GCA_003225465.1 Acidobacteriota bacterium
AAAGGGTCCTTGGGAATCACTTTCAGGTAGCCGGCCTGCACCACGTCATCGAGCGTTTGCGGCGCCTTCTGCTTGTCGAGCGTGTATTGCGAGATGACTTGCCGCAGCGTGAACAGATCCTGCTTCAGCACGGACTCTTTCGCCCGCAGAATGGACCGGTTATACACGGGCAGCGCTATCGAGACCAGAATGAGGATCAAACTGACCACGATCATCATCTCGATCAACGTAAACCCGCGACTGTTTTTGCGCGCTCGTCTCATTTACCAGTCCTTGTATTTCGTGCCGTCGAGCGCCGTGCCCTCTGATTTCGTATACACGTCGAACACGCTTTCCCCGCCCCATGAATCGGACGTCGGATCGTCCTGCATGGAGTGCATGCCCCACTCCGGCTTTCCCGTCATGGGGTCCACGGGAATCCGGCGCAGAAACTTCAGCTTCTTTCCGTTGGTATCCACGCCATTCACCAGCGTTTCCAGATCCGGCGGGTAGCCTTCGCTGCCCAGCTTGATCTGAAACGCGGCCCGGTCTGCCGCATCTTTGTAGCGGTCAATCGCGTCCCGAATCATCCACAGGTCGTAGCGCAACTCGCGCTCTCTTTCTCGCTTGATAGCGAAACTGGTCACCGGGACCGCCATCGCCACCAGGATCACCATGATCGTGGTCGCCACAATCAGTTCGATCAAAGTGAAGCCCGCCGCGCAAGGGCGTGTTGCACCCTTGCGGCTCCGACTTTGTGTGATTCCCAACATCAACAACTTCTCCTAAGTGCTCTTATTGGATTGTAACCACTGCCTGCGCGCCATTCACAGTGATCGCCTGCATCGAGGGATCGCGCGCGCCTCCCCGCGTTATCGTGAGCGGAGACTGCCCGCTTGCTTTCGCCATGAACGTAAGCGTCACGACCGACCCTTGCCCGGAAACCCCGCCCGAGTTGGGCGGGCGCGTGGCCGTAATCTGTAGAGTTCCCGTGGTTTCATCCTCGCGGTGAACCAACGCCACTGTCTGCCCATCTTGCGACAGGAATCCGCCGTTCGATACGTTCATCAACTGCAGCTTACTCGGATCGTAATTCAGTTGCAGGGGCACCGAATACACATTCTGCGCGCCCGAGATCAGGATGTTGACCGTAAAGGTCTGCGCTTTCGCCGCCGTGATTGCACCCGGGTCAAACAGGAAACTCGCGCCCGTGACGGGTGCAACCGATGGCGTCGGCCGCGCTGGATTGGCCGCTGGCGGAGCCTGCCCTGGTGCGCCTGCAAGCGCTGCAGCCTGCCCTGCCGGCACAGTCTCGACTTTTGAAATGTGCCTTAATTGCAGAGCGTTCGCCGTTCCCACATCAATCAGACGCTGGTTCGAATCGTTGACGTCCGGCCCGCGCACAATGTGCGGAATCAGCGCGAACACCAGTTCGTTCTCCCGGTGATCCCGAACATCCTGACCGAAGAAGTATTTCAGGAATGGGATCTGCGCCAGGATCGGCAACCCACTCAACGATTGCGTCTGATCTTCTTCGATCATTCCGCCCAGAAGGTTGACTTCTCCTTCCTTCAAGCGGATTTCATGCTCGATCTTGCGCTGCCCGATGATCGGCTGGCTGATGCCGCCGATGTTCGAATTGCCCGTCACCGAAGAAATATCCAGGCTGACCTTCAGACTTACTTCGCGTCCGGCATGCACTCGTGGCGTAATGTCGATGTTTACACCCACATCGAGATATTGAAATTGCGTATTGACCAGTGGGTTGATGCCCACGCCACCGATGCCCGGCTGAAACGAACCCGTCGCCACCGGCACTCGGTCACCGATCTTGAGCGTAGCCTTTTGTCCGTCGAGCGCGCGAATCTGCGGGTTCTGGATGATCTTGGTATTGCTGTCCCCGATGATGGCCGAGGCGGTAATGCCCGGAATCGTGATCGTGAAATCGGTCGCGTTCAAATTGCCAATGCGATTGAGATTAATTCCACCGCTCGCTGTACTGGTGCCGCTGGTCGTCGGCGTCGTAGTAACACCAGTCTGGGGGTTCGTCGTAGGCGTCGTATTGATGTTGTTATTCAGTGAAATGCTCGTGCTGGTCGGCGGGGTGATGCCCAGCGTGCGGCTCTTGTCCCGGCTCACCTGCATCACCACCACGTCAATCACCACTTCCGATTTCGCCTTGTCGAGGTCGTCGACCAACTTCTGCGCCAGCGCGATCTGGTCCGGAGTTCCGCGCACGATGATGGCGTTCTGCGACTGCAATTGCTGGATGCGCTGCACTTCCAGCAGCGTGCGCACGGCGTTCACGACATCCTGCAGTTCGGTCGCCTGCGATAAGTTCGAAAGATAAAAAGTCTTGATAACGCTTTGATCCAGTTCCTTACGCTTGGCTGGATTGTCGGTGGCCACAAACACCGTGTTCGGAGTGACGGGCCGCCAGAAGGTTTTCGATTCCAGCGCGATGATTCCCAGCGCCTCCTCAAGCGTCACCCCGTTCAACTCGATGCGGATCTTGCGCGAAGTGTAGTCCGGATCGAACAAAACGTTAATGCCCGCCAGCTTGCCCACCGTCTCGTAAATGACCTTCGTGTCTTCGGTCAACTTCAGCGTAATCGGCACATTCGAGATCGCCGACAACTCCACCGGGCCCTGCGCCTCGGCCAACCGCTTCCGCAAACTATCCGGCATCGGCGCAACCGATTGTGGAGGATTGGTGGCCTTGTTGATCATGTCCTGCGTGCGGCGCAATTCCTGCTGAGCGATGAAGCTTGAAGGATCGATGGTGCTGGCCTTCTGAAACTCCGCCAGCGCCTCATCCAGTTTCCCGCCATCCCGCAAAAGCTGCCCACGGTGCACGTGCGCCGCCCCCGCTAGAAATTTCGTGTGTTCGTAGGCGGTCCGATAGCGCAAGTCCTTTGGCTTCTGGCGGTATGCTTCCTGGTAGTACTCGAAGGCGCGCTCGTAATCCTGCCGTTTCTCCGCATCCATTCCTTTGTTGTAGTTCGTGCGGGCGCTGTCGGCAGCCACGGGTAAGGTTACAGCCAGGACGACAAACACGATTGTCGCCAGGCTAACAAAACGTCTCATTCAGTCATTCCTCGCATGCAAGCTGGATGGGGGTGACCATCGCCCCTGGGGGGATTTCGTCGCCTTTGTAGGCCAGAAATACACGGGAAGCAGCGTGATTATAGCATCGCTCCTCACCAGTTCCGAAGTGACTGTTTCATCGGCAGTTACACTCTTTGGTCGTAGTCCCTGCCGCAGCCGGAACGGCTCCCAGAACTCGCTGGGTGCTCCAGGCCTCGCGCTTTTCGAGACATGAGGCGTTCCGGGCTCCGATGTTGATCACGCTTCCTCGAAAAGCCCAGGCTCACAGCGACGGAACCGTTCCCTGTGAATCCAATGTGGTAACGTTTTTCTTCAGAATGGCCCGCCAATCCACACACCAGACCAAACCTAACCCGGAGAAAAGTCCACGCCGCGACCCGACCGCCGCCGGGCAACGCGACGCTGCTGTCAATAGGATCGCTTCACATAACTATTTCTTGCTCGAAAAATTTGAAGCCGGCATCGTGCTGACCGGCACGGAAGTGAAATCCGTTCGCGCCGGCCACGCTAACCTCAAGGACTCCTATGGCTTAGTCAAAGATGGGGAACTCTGGCTTCTCAACGCGCACATCGGCCCCTACGAACATGGCAACATCTTCAATCATGCACCGCTGCGCACCCGTAAACTCCTCGTTCACAAGGATGAAGTTCGCAAGTTGATCGGTAAAACCCAGCAGCGCGGCCTCACCCTGATCCCCACCCGCATGTATTTCAAGAACGGCAAAGTAAAAGTGGAACTGGCACTCGCCAAGGGTAAACAACTCTGGGATAAGCGCGAAACCGAGCGCCGCCGCACCGCCGACAAGGAAGCCCGGGAAGCCATCGCGCGAGGCCGCAAGTAGGACAGTCTTGAGTCGCCAGTCGCCAGCTTGCGGGTAGCTAATAATCGGTAGCTCATGGCCGGTCGGCGGTGAACTCGATAGCTCTCACGCTCAATTGTTCAATCGAGAACACCTCTTCACCGCAAGGACACAGAGACACCGATACACACAGAACAGCAAAAGCTTGAACCACAAAGGGCACGAAGGTACACGAAGGACTTTTGCTGCAACATCCTTCGTGATCCCTTTGTGTCCTTCGTGGTTGCTTTTGGTTTTGCCTTCGTACGCCCCAGAGCGATTAAAGAGATCCGCACGCACTTGCTTCTTGAATTATTGGAGCGACTGGAGTCCTCGCCCGTCCAAAAGAAACTTATTGCTATCAGCTAACGACCATTGGCTATCCGCAATGGGCTGGCGACTGGAGACTGGCGACTGTTCCAAAAAAAATGGCCCGGGCATCGACCCGGGCCTTTAGGAGAGAGTGTCCCAACGAACGCCGTGCTACTGAATTGTTAAAGCAAGCGGAGCCGAGTGCGAGACTCCTCCCGCTGTGCCCACCACCATTACGGTGGTTCCCGGAGGAGCGCTGTGGTTGCTCGAGTTGCTGCATCCGACTGCCCCCAGCAGCAACCCGAGCAACAGTACGGCGGAACCCAGTGCCCATAGTCTAGTCCGCCGCAACATGCTCTTCTGGTTCCGGTCAACGCCGAAGACCAGTCCGAGCAAGCCCATTCCCAGAAACGACGCCGGCATCATGTATCCGCTCGGCGGCACGTATGTGCTCCCCACCGCAATCGTCAACTTCGAACTTGCAGCCGAGCCCCCAGGCGTAATCGTCGAAGGCGAGAACGCGCAGGTCACACCCGACGGCAAGCCCGTGCACGAAAGACTGATCGGACTGTTGAAGCCGCCGGCCGCGGCGGCATCAATGGTCACGTTGGTCGAACCTCCTCGCGTCACCGTCGCCGATGTCGCCGAAAGCATCAGCGAAAAATTACTCGGGGCCGTCGCGGCCGGCACCAGAGTTGCGAACAGTCCGTGCGTTTGCGAAGCGCTGCCGGCCGTGAAGTAGAGCGTGTTTGGATCTCCCGTGCCCCCTGCTCCAAACACCATGTCCCACAAACCCGGATTCGTAATCGGCTTATTATTGCTATCTGCCAACTGGCCCAGAAACTTGCCGGTGGTGTCATAGGCATTGATCGTGCCATCGCCGAAGTTGCCGACCAGCAGATCATTGGAAAACTGGCCGAAGTTTGCCGACGCCTGCACCACGCCCCAGGGAGCATTCAACGTGCCCCCGGTGGCGAAGCGCTGCATGAACTTGCCATCATTGTCGAAGACATCCACGACCCCCAATCCTGCGCCGATCATGGGATCGTGCTTGGGAGCATCCTGCGCGGCATACGCGATAAAAACTTCGCTATTGATCACGTGCACGCCATGGGGAGCGTAGCCCGCCGGCAGACCTGGATCCGTGAACGTGCCTCCCGCCAACGTCGCGGGCTTGAAGTTCTTGTCGAACACATCCATGGCGCCCGTGCGGAAATTAGCCGCCAGCAGAAAATTACCTTCGTTGTTGCTCACCAGCGCCAGCCCTTTGTACACCGCGCTCGCGCTAGAGTTGTCGATCACGATCGCCGCATTTCCAACTCCGTTCCAGCCGGCCACGATGCCATCTTCCGTGTCGAACAGAAAAGAGTTGTTCATAAAGTCCGTGCTCGTGTTGGCCACATTTCCGGTCGGACAACCGGGACTGCAGGGAGAAGTCGCGGCGGAGGGAATTCCGACCACCAGCGTCTGCTTGTTGCCTTGCGCGTCGTACAACGTGGAGGTGCCGCCATTGTTGTTCGCAATCCAAAACGGATTGCCGGGGATAAAAGAAATTCCCCACGGGTTCGAAAGTTGAGCGTCGGTGTGATTCGCGACGCCGGCCTGATCCGCCACCAGGTTGGTCTGCGTATAGGCCGTCTGCTGGGCGAAGGCCGTCATGCTGAAGGCCAACACTCCCAGAAATAGGTACAGAGGTAGTTTCGTCACCGCTATCTCCTCCACCAATTCTCGAAGCCCCGGGGCGACGGGTATGTCTCAAGGTTGATGGGAGATTAGCTGCAGGCCCCACTGGCAGTTGTCATGCTTATGTCTGCGCGTCGTAAAACCTTTTCAAGCTCGGAGTCAACGCTTGGTGACAAGTTCGTGATAATTCTCCAGAACCGCTTACAAACAGCATCGAGTTCTGTCGTTCTGATGAGCCTCCGCGTCCTCTGCGGCCGTTCTCTGCGTTCTCCGCGGTTTAAGATTTTGCCGTTCTCGCGAGTCTCGTCCGAGTTTTCAGAAACTGTACAGCGCGGGTGCCCCTTTCTCACCTCGCGTTCTTGCGAGGTTAGGGTAGGGATTTTCTCCTGATTCTCAACGAAGTTTTTCAGCAACCGCTCAGCCCCGGTGAGCTTGCCTCCGACAATCGCCCCTTCGCCTTGCAGTTTCCCCCGTAGCCGAAGAAAATGGATTCACTCATGAAAACCAAACTATCTTCCGCCACTCCTGCGCAGTTGGAAACCGAATGCCTGGTCGTGATCGCTCTGGATCGCGGCAGCAAGGACAAAACCGAGGTCACCCTCGAAACCACGGACGACGCTGTCCGCAAAGCCTCCGAGGAAGTCATCGCCAGTGGCGAATTGACCGGCAAGAGCTGCGAAGTCACCCTGCTGCACCACCCAGCCGGCCTGAAGGCGAAGCGTCTTCTGGTGTTGGGAGGAGGCAAGGTGCAGACGTTCTCCGGATTCGAACTGCGCCGCGTTGCTGGAACAGCCGTGCGGGCGCTCAAGTCGCGCGGCCTCCGCAGCTTCGCTTTCGCGCTTCCCCAGAATGGGCTATCCGCTGATCAGGCCATCAAGGCCGTCGTGGAAGGCGCCTTCGTCGGCAACTTCGACGCCGACACCTACCGCAGCGATCGCAAGGACCAGAAAATCGATGAACTCAGCCTCATCACAAATGGCGACGCCGGCAAGCTCCAGTCCGCGCTCGACGAAGCTCGCGCCATCGGCGAATCGCAAAACTTCACCCGCACCTTGGTCAATGAACCATCGAACCGCATGACCCCGACCATCCTCGCCGAGCGCGCCAAGCAGATGGCCCAGGAAGTCGGAGGAAGTCGGCCTCAAGTGCGAGGTCTATGGCGCTGACAAGATCAAAGAGTTGAAGATGGGTGCATTCTGGAGCGTGGCCCAGGGCTCCGACGAACCGCCCACGCTCATCGTCCTGCGCTACGAACCGACGGGCGCGCCCGAGAAGCCCGTCCTCGGTCTGGTCGGCAAAGGCGTTACCTTCGACACCGGTGGCATTTCCATCAAGCCCGCCGATGGCATGGAAAAAATGAAATACGACATGGCAGGAGGCGCAGCCATGCTGGGCGCCATGCGCGCCATCGCTTTGCTCAAACCAAAAGTGAAAGTCATCGCCGTCGTCTGCGCCACCGAGAACATGCCCTCCGGCAAAGCGCAAAAGCCCGGCGATATCCAGATCGCCATGTCGGGGAAATCCATCGAGATCATCAATACCGACGCCGAAGGTCGCCTGGTGCTCGCCGACGGCCTCTACTACGCGCGCCAGCTCGGCTGCACGCACCTGGTCGATGCCGCCACGCTCACCGGCGCGGTCGTGGTCGCGCTCGGGTACGTGAATGCCGGCATCTTCGCCAATGACGACAAGCTCTATGACCGCTTCCAGCAAGCCGAAATGAAAGCCGGCGAGAAGTTCTGGCGCCTGCCGCTCGACGACGAATACAAAGAGGTCATCAAGTCGAGCATCGCCGACATCATGAACACCGGCGGCCGCTGGGGCGGCGCCATCAACGCTGCCATGTTCCTGAAAGAATTCGCCGAAGAAACGCCCTGGCTGCACCTCGACATCGCCGGCACCGCCTGGACGGAAGAAGCCAAGCCCTGGATCGCCAAGGGGCCGTCAGGGATTGCGGTGCGAAGCCTGGTGGAGTTCGTGAAGGATTTCAGCTCGTAATCACTGAGACGCGATGGTATCCGTCAGCGAATACAAGTAGCGCCGCCGTCCCGGCGGCTGTCAGGCGGGCGTCCCGCCCGCCTTCTGGGCCGGCAAGATGCCGGCGCTACACCTTCCTCGCGCGTTCGGGACGGGCGGGGACGCCCGTCTCTCCATGATCGATTTACGGCTGCCCAGTGGGCACCAGCAACTCGCAATGTTCGACGCACTTGAAAGTCTGCACCTCGATCTCGGCTTTCTTGTGCGACTTGAGATCGGGGAGGATCAGCAGCGATTGCGGCCCATCGGCCACATTGAACAGGCAATCGAACTCCATCGATTGCACGCCGCGCTGCTTGCATGAAGTCTGCGCCAGGGCTGAGCTCAGTTGCTCTGGCTTGTCATAGACCTGATCAGCTGCGGCGGAGGGCAGCACCGCCAGCGTCATCGGCACCGGCGCCTTGATTTTCATCCACAACTTCTGGCCATCGCCCTCCGGCGTCAGGATGCTGTACAGCTTCGGCACCGCCGAGAGCTCGTATTTTTCCTTCACCAGCCGTACCCATCCATACTCCGGCTGAATGCAGTTCGCCACACAGGACCAGCTGTGATAGGTGATTTGCACATCGTTCGGAGACATGAACACCCGCGTTCCACTCTGGCTGAGAATCGCTCCAATCCCCCGCACGATTGCGCGTTCCGGCGTACGTTCGTCGTGAATGACCAGGGTCGTGGCCTCGCGTGGCGGAAGATTGCATTCGTAGGTTGTGCTGGTGACGTGCTCGCGCAGGCAGCGAAACTCCATATTGCCCCAGACCTCCGGATGCTGCTGCGCGGTATTCCAGCTCTCGGTATTCACCATCGCCACCGTCACAGGCTGCTTTGATTGAATAATGACGTGCATGTTCCCGCCATCGGGTCCCGGACGGTAGACACGTCCGGCGTGATAGTCGGCCGGATCCAATTGCACCACTTCGTCGCTGGCGCGTACCCAGTCGAAAGTTCTAGGTGGAACTTGCGCCGACGCGGACGCAATCCACGCACAGACGAATAGGGTAAGGACTCGTATTCTCATGAGCGCCCGCCTTAGAGAAAGATTCAGAGTGATTGTGGACAACGACAGGACCCTGAACCACCGCTATTCGCTGGATGGGGTTACAGAAGTAATGGAGCGACGGGCGTCCTCGCCCGTCCACAGCGAGCGGGCACGCCCCCAGATGCACCCAAAAAGCGAAAACACGGGCTCCGCATTCACCCGGGTTCAGGTTCGAAGCCCTGGCGGATGCGACGTCCGTGTCCGCTTACTGCAACTTGTTGACTGAGTTATTTGCCTGACTTCGGCTGTACCCCTTCAAAACCTTTTTCGAATGACGTAACTAGCGGCGTCTCACCAGACTGCAAACCGTCGCGCCCCATCGCACGCCACAAATACTGTCCGCCGGGCGTGCGTCCATCGTACACGGCCAACACATCTTCCGACGGGCGGCTCTGCACCAGAATGACGATGTCGGCTTCCGACGGTCGGTACACCAGCATCAGCTTGCCCCACTTCTGGATGGACTCCTCGACGGCCGCAATTGCCAATCGATCCTCAGACAGTAGGTTGGGATTGAATTGATCGCCATCATAGGAGGCTACGTACACGTAGCGCGCATTCCTCAGAACTCCAGGAAACGGCCGGTCGCCCGTGTTCGTCTGAGCCTTCGGCGCAGCAAAGGACATCGCTGTCATCAGTAGCAACAAAACGACAACAGCAGAAAGTTTTCGCATAATAATCGACTCCCACCTCAGATTACTTAGATGCTCTCGCTGGGGACCGGGTTGTTCCGACTGCCAGGCGAGCGGCAAGTTGATGAAAACATTGTAGCTCTTAGATAATGATAAACGCAAGCCCAAAAAAGCACCGAAGACCCGGCCCGAACGTCATCAGGAATGCCATTTCGCGCAGCAGGGATGGGCCTAGGATCGATTTCCCGCCTCAAGGCCGACCTCCAGGCCTTCTTGCCCTTCGTTGCTCGCCACAGGCTCGCTAAACGCATCTGTGAGGCTAACTATATCTTTAAGTTTTGAACCTTGTGGGCTCAACTCGACTTGCGGCCCGTCGAAGCGCGCCTTCGTGCTGCCTTTGTTCCCTTGGTGGTTCAGCCTTTTTCCATTCACCACAAAGGACCACGAAGTCACACGAAGCCTTTGCTAAGAGCCATAAGCCAAAAGCCACTAGCTGCACTCACATCACGGGAGGAACGGAAATCCCGAGTACCGCGAGGGTGCGAATCAGTTCCCTTCTCACGACCGCAACTGTCGCCAGCAGAAACTTCTTTCGCCCTTCGTCGGCTTCCGTCAGGATGGG
>QIAH01000495.1 GCA_003225465.1 Acidobacteriota bacterium
GGGTTAATGAATTTTGCCGCCCATGGCGACTGGAGTTTGCGCTGCCTGAAAAAATCGCGCAACTTCGATAAGAACCCCAGAATTGCTTGATCACCTATGCGCTAGTCGCGGAGGTCCTTTCCTCCCGCGTAGGCGAAGGAGTTCATCATCGTCTCTTCCATCCGTACCTTTTCCAGATGAGCGTGGTGGAAGCCACGCTGCAAAATTTCGTAGATGCGGATACAGAGATTTTCCGTGGTGGGCACGAGATCCCGGAACTCGGGTAGCGTGTTCAGGTTCTGATGACCGAAGCGCTCAAGGATTTCGGCGCGCACGAACCCATCGAGATCGACCAGGTTGCAGACCATGCCCGTGCCTCGATCGACTGCTCCGCTGACTGTGACTTCGACCTGGTAGTTGTGCCCATGGCCGTACGGGTTGTTGCACTTGCCGTAGGTCGCGCGATTCCAGTCCTCTGGCATGGCATCGGTATGCAGCCGATGCGAGGCCGAGAACAGGTATCGGCGCGTGAGGTAGGCTTTCATGCTTCTCCGTAGAAGTCGACGAACAGGTCGGGCGTCTCGTAAACCCGCACTCGATGCAGTTGCGCCGCCTTGAGCTTGGGCGCGAGCCTTTGCCAGATGGCGATCGCGATGTTTTCGGTCGTCGGAATCTGGTGCAGGAATTCCGGGACTTCCTTGTTCAGGAAGCGGTGGTCCATGGCGTCAAGGACCTCGCGGTTCATGACGTCTTTGAGTTGCTTGAGGTCGACGACGAAGCCGGATGTCGGGTCCACACTTCCCTTCACCGTGACTTCCAGCGTGTAGTTATGCCCGTGCCCGTTAGGGTTATTGCACTTGCCGAAGAGCGCCCGGTTCTGCTCCGGAGTGAACTCCGGGTTGTGGTAGTAGTGCGAAGCGGCGAACTCGGCTTTGCGGGTCAAGTAGACCATGATGCTCCTGCGTCAAGAAATGGGTGCAACGGGGACGCTTTCGCCCGCATAGGTGCGGCCTTTCCATGAGACCTTGCCGCGCTTATAGGATAGTTTCGAACGCAACAGCAGATAAGAGAAGAGCGGCAGGCCGAGGAAAGCGAGAACATTTGCGTTCCAGGGAAAATGTGCTTGGCGAATCCTTCTTAGAAGAAAAAGCATGAACAGGGATGTGATCGTTGCTGTGGCAAAGGCAAAGCGCACGGCTACGGCCAGCCATGCAGAGAGGGCGACGGTGTATCCGACGATCGGAATGGCGAAGTCCAGCAGCCGGAGCAACGCCAAACGTCCGGGATGCGGAAATAGCAGCGTCAGATTTTTGGTCCAGCCTTCGACCAGCTGCGGCAGCGTGCGATACATGCGCGTGCGCACGGCATCTCCTCCGAATCGGAAGAAAATGTTGCGGCCAGAAGATTTCACGGCGCGAGCTAAGGCAACATCTTCGAGCAGACTGGTAGCGACGGCTGCGTGACCGCCGACGGCATCGTAGGCGCGTCGCGTGATGAGCAGATACTGACCGTTGGCAGCGGCGGCGGGTGAGCGCGGATCGCTGACATCGGAGGGCCGGTAAGTGCGCGCCAGTTCCGCGAAAATTACTGGCATGATTGCCTTCTCCCAGAAGCCATGAACTTCCTGCTCAGGAGAGTAGGAGAGCAAATCGGCGTGATGTTGCTCTACTTCGGCGACAGCGCGGGCAAGCGAGCCGGGTTGGTGGACGGTGTCGGCGTCCGTGAAGAGCAGCCACTCGCCCCGAGCTTCGCGGGCCCCGGCAGCGACCGCATTGTTTTTTCCTGTCCAACCGGGGGGCAGCGGACCGGGCGTGATCACTCGCACATCAGGAAACGACTGGGCGATGGCGCGGGTGCGATCAGTCGAACCGTCGTCGACGACGATGATCTCAAACTCGATTCCGACTTGCGCGAGCAGGGACTCGAGGCAGGCGCGCAGGCTGGCCTCTTCGTTCCGGGCCGGCACGACTACCGACACGGAAGGCCACCTCGAGACTGGTACTGGCGTTCCCATAGGCCGAATCTATTATTATATCTACGTGCGACGGATCGTCTTTCCCATTGGCATCGTGAGTCTTCTTCTTTTGGCGGGCTGCTATGGCGGCACGCGTCCGCCCCGGATCGGCAAGCCGGCCCCGGATTTTGTGGTCCAGGACGCCGAACACAAAGTAACGCTGAGCCAGTTCAAGGGCCAGGTGGTCGTGCTGAACTTCTGGGCGAGTTGGTGTCCGCCGTGCGTGGCGGAGACGCCGTCGCTGGTGAAAATGCAGCAGCGCATGAAAGACAAAGGCATTGTGGTGGTGGCCATCAGCGCGGATGAGGACGACAGCGCTTATCATCGGTTCATCAGCAAATACGGCATGGATTTTGTAACCGTCCGCGATCCCAGCGCGAAGATCCAGCACCTCTACGGGACCATCCAGATTCCAGAAACCTACATCATCGACCGCAACGGCATCCTAAGACGCAAATTTGCAAATGCCTTCGACTGGAGCACGCCGGAAGTGACGGATTTTCTCAGCCACCTGTAAGGTCTCCGAACGAGCTTCGAGCCACGAGCTTCGAGCACGCGCAATTCTGCGCGGATCTGGGATACCCCCCTTCCCGTCTGCGAAAGATTAGAGTTGAACGTTTCTCAGGCGCAGGGAATTCGTAATCACGGAGACCGAACTGAAGCTCATTGCAGCAGCAGCCAGAATCGGGCTCAGCAGCAGACCGAACAAAGGATAGAGCACTCCGGCGGCAATCGGGACTCCGAGCGAGTTATAGATAAACGCGAAAAAAAGATTTTGGCGGATGTTGCGCATCGTCGCCTGGCTCAGCTTGCGAGAGCGCACGATGCCGGCGAGGTCGCCTTTGACCAGCGTGACTCCGCTGCTTTCCATGGCGACATCGGTGCCGGTGCCCATGGCGATGCCGACGTCGGCTTGAGCGAGAGCAGGCGCGTCGTTGATGCCGTCGCCGGCCATCGCCACAACTCTTCCTTGCTCTTGCAGTTTGCGCACGACTTCGGATTTCTGCTCGGGGCGAACTTCCGCCTCGAATTCCGTGATGCCAAGTTTGCCGGCAACGTTCTCGGCGGTGCTGCGATTGTCTCCTGTGATCATCACCACGCGAATGCCTTGTGAGCGGAGTTCGCGCAGGGCGGGGAGGCTGGATTCCTTGATCGCATCGGCCACCACGATCCAGCCCGCAAAGCGGCGATCGATGGCGACATAGATCTCGGCCTCTCCGCCTCCCAGATAGTGGTCGGGCACTTCCGGGATCGAGACCTGCAGGGTGTCCATGAAGTGGCGATTTCCGGCAGCGACGTGCCGGCCTTCGACGATTCCTTCGGCGCCTTGTCCTGCGTGCGATTGAAACTGGCTGACCTCGGCGAGCGGAATTGCTTTCTTGGCCGCGTCGGCGAGGACCGCGGCTGCCAAGGGATGCTCGCTGCCTCGTTCCAGGCTGGCCGCAATGCGAAGTAGTTCTTTCTTCTCCACACCAATTGGCACGATGGAAGTGACGCTGGGCTTGCCTTCGGTGAGCGTGCCGGTCTTATCGACGACCAGCGTGTCGATTTTTTCCAGGCGTTCCAGGGCTTCGGCGTTGCGAATGAGAACGCCAGCTGCTGCCCCGCGGCCCGTGCCAACCATGATCGCCATGGGCGTAGCCAGTCCCAACGCGCAGGGGCAGGCGATGATGAGCACGGCGACCGCGTTCACGAGCGCATGCGCCAGACGCGGCTGCGGACCGACGAACGCCCACACGATAAAAGTCACAACCGCCGCGGCCATCACGGCGGGCACAAACCATCCGGCAACTTTGTCGGCGAGCCCCTGGATGGGAGCGCGGCTGCGCTGCGCCAGGCTGACCATTTGCACGATGCGGGCAAGCATGGTTTCGCTGCCCACGCGCTCGGCCCGCATCACGAATGATCCGGACTTGTTCACGGTCGCGCCGATCACCTTGGAGCCTTTTTCCTTCTCAACGGGAACGGACTCGCCGGTGATCATGGATTCGTCGACCGCGCTGCTGCCTTCGAGCACTTCGCCATCAACCGGAACTTTTTCACCCGGGCGAACCCGCAGGCGATCGCCGGAGTTGACGAGGGCCAGCGGGATGTCTTTGTCGCTGCCATCCTCGCCGACCAGTCGCGCCATCTTCGGGCTCAGGTCGAGCAGGGCGCGAATGGCCGCGCTGGTCTGGCTGCGAGCGCGCAACTCGAGCACTTGTCCAAGCAAGACGAGCGTCGTGATCGCGGCGGCGGCTTCGAAATAAATCTCGGGATGTCCGGTCATCCCGCGAAACGCAGGGGGGAAGATCTGCGGGAAAACAGTCGCGATCAGGCTGTAGAGGTAGGCGATGCCGGTGCCCATCGCGATCAGCGTGAACATGTTGGTGGAGCGGTTCACGATCGAGGTCCAGCCGCGCTGGAAAAACGGCCATCCGCCCCAAAGCACGACGGGCGTGGCAAGGACCAGCTCAACCCAGGGGAGCCAGGTTGAGTCGTAGACGCGCCAGTTGCCGAGGAACGCTTCGCCCATGAAAGCATGCGGCCACAGCATGCTGCCCATCGCAATGATGAGCAGCGGAGCGGTGAGAATCAGGCTCACCCAGAAGCGGCGGCTCATGTCGCGGAGTTCGGGATTCTCTTCTTCGTGCGCAGTGACTGTCCGCGGCTCGAGCGTCATGCCGCAGATGGGACAACTGCCGGGCTCGGAGCGGACGATCTCAGGATGCATCGGGCAGGTGTACTCGACCTGCGCCACGGGCAGAGGGCTCTCCGGCTCGAGCGCCATGCCGCAGCTTGGGCATGGACCGGGGCCGACCTGGCGGACCTCCGGGCACATGGGACAAACGTAGCTGCGCTGCTCTCGCGCGGAGGACTTAGTGTCAGCCGCAACTGCAGGAGCAGCTGCGATTGCAGGCCGCGCGGCGCCGAGTTGAATCACAGCGGGCGAAGTCTTCCGGCTGAGATCACGATCGGGATCGGCGCGAAACTTCTCCAGGCATCCGCCACAGCAGAAGTAGTAGGTCTTGCCCGCGTGCTCAAGATGGTGCCTGGCAGTTGTGGGATCCACGTCCATGCCGCACACCGGATCCTTAACTTTCGCTGCGGAAGGCTGCGCAGGCTTCGACATTCCCAACGTGACCAGGTCAGAGTTAGAGGCAGGGGCTGCCTTTTGTAGATATTGCTCCGGGTCTTGCTGGAACTTCGTCACGCAATGCGGACTGCAGAAGTAATAGGTCTTGCCGGTATGCTCGACCTGTCCTTGGGCGGCGGACGGGTCCACGGTCATTCCGCAAACCGGGTCACGCTCGGTGATCTTCGCGAAATCGACATATTCGCGCATGGAAACTCTTTCCTCGCGGGTGGTCGCGCCGGAGCCCTCTTTTTCGATTGTCGGAGCGGATGCTCTCGTCTCACCTTACACCCCCATCTACTCCTGGGAAAGGTTCAACTGGTGCATAGCCGGCGCTCCATCGAGTTGGCTTTTCTTGCGCCACCTTGCGGGCCGCCATCTCGAAGAAACAAACAGCCGCGCTCCAACTCAAGCTCCTGGTGCGTAATTAGATTATCAAGCGCTGGCGGACGATTGTTGTATCTTGAGTCCGGAGGAAAACTGTAAATGACCTACGTGGATATCGCTTACCGCTACGGAGCCACCCCGGGCGAGCGCGAGATGCAAGCGATCGATGGGATGCGAGAGGTGTACGGAATCCGGAAAGTGGACTTCAACGAGAGCGAACGACGGGTGCGGGTGGAATACGATGCTTCGCGGCTAACGGCGGACGCCGTCGCCAAACTTCTTCGCCAGGCTGGAATTGATCTGCGCGAACGGCTGGCCTTGGTCTAAGTCCCGGGGGAGGGCTTAGAAGGCGTGCCGAGTTGAGGAGATTCGGAAACAGTCGAAGCGTGGGGGAAATGCAAAGGGGCGCTCAAGAAAACCTCTGGCCGAAGTTATTCTCTAGAGCGCCCCGTTGCGCGCCACTTCGTCTGCCTTCCTCTACAGCAGCTTCTGGACCATTCTTAAGCTATTGAAAATAAAGAGCGGATAGCGGGTAGCACCCGGTAGGAATTGCTGGGCGGCAAGAAAGAATTACTTCCGGGGAGAAGATTTGCACAGCGGTAGACCAACTTCGGGGTGCCGCGGTCAAGTTGTCGGCAGAGAGCGGGAAGGACTGGCTGAGACGGTGGCGCCGTGAGACTCCCCGAGGAAGTGTCGGCTCCCCGACAGAACGGATCAGCGATAGCTCTCCGGGCATGGGAGATCGCTGGTGGGCTCGCCCTGCGTCAGATCGTTCATCAAGGTACTCTTCAGGAGCGCCCCGTTGCGAAAGTGTTTCCATCGCCACAGGCCTAAGCCGTTCGCCAGAAAAAACTGCTCCTCGTCGGCGCATTTCTGGAAATCTTTGTCGCAGTTGTAGCGGTAATGCAGGACGCGCGTCCACGCCTGACCGACGTTTTCTCCGACGTTCATCAACTCGGGCGCGTCCAGTGAGTTCACGGCGGTGCCCAACGTGCTCGACTTGTAGACCCTGCAGGAAGAATAGAAATCAAATCGTGTGTCAGCGACCCGAACTTCCGCACCAGGCTGCCCTTCCG
>QIAH01000496.1 GCA_003225465.1 Acidobacteriota bacterium
AACAAGGCCTCCGTGCGTGCGGTGATTCACCTGTCCTTGCCCAAGTCCATCGAGCAGTATTACCAGGAGGCCGGCCGCGCGGGAAGAGACGGCGAACCGGCGGACTGCATTTTACTTTGGCAAAAGCGGGATACCGCGTTGCTCGCGCACTTCATCCACCAGATCACAGATCCCGCAGAGACGCAGCGCGCTTGGGAGCGTTACCGGAGCATTTGCAAATTCGCCGAGACGGCCCATTGCCGCAATCGGCAGATCTGCCTGCATTTCGGAGAAACGCCGAAGTGGAGCAGTTGTGGCGCCTGCGATGTGTGCGGGTCGATGCCGGAATGGCTGAAGGTTCCCGTACAAGCGGCTCCGCGGATCGGCCGTAGGAGGGCGCCGCGTGTGCCTATGATGGAACCGGGGCCAAGTCCCGCCCCCCTACTGTCTAGTCACGATCACGCGCTACGCGAGTATCTCCGCGAGTGGCGCCGAAAAATCTCAAAGGAGCAAGGCATCTCCGCTTTCATTGTGATGTACGACACCACGCTCGATGCGTTGTGCCGGCTGCGTCCTCGTTCCCTTGAAGCGCTCAGGTCCGTTCCTGGATTCGGAGAACGCAAAATTGAGACGTACGGAAAACAGATTCTCTCCGCACTGGCCGAGTTTGATGCCGGAGCGCGTGCGGCCGCTCCCAGAGAAGCACAAACGAAACCCGCCGAAGAGACGCTTCGTCTGCTACGCGAAGGCAAGAGCATGGCCGAAATTGCCACGATCCGCCAGCGCCAGATAAATACGGTGGCGAATACCATCGCCACACTGATCGAAAA
Organism: Acidobacteriota bacterium; assembly: GCA_003225465.1. Lineage (GTDB taxonomy): Bacteria > Acidobacteriota > Terriglobia > Terriglobales > Acidobacteriaceae > Gp1-AA133. The sequence continues at coordinate 810 of QIAH01000496.1, forward strand.
CGGCGATGTGGAATTCGATGATAACTGGGTTGACGCCACCCGTCGCTCCGTAATCGAAGCCGCCTGCACTCGCCTGGGAACGCAGTGGCTAAAGCCCCTGAAAGAAGCCGTACCGCCGGAGGTGACCTACGAGGAGATCCGTCTGGTCGTAGCCCGGTTGCGGCGCATGGACTTTCTGAAGAAAGAGTCTGCAACCGCATAGGCTCGAAGTTGCAGAATCACGACTGACTGGTGCCCCTAGGGCGCGCGCGTAAACTGTGTAGCGCCGCCGTCCCGGCGGCTGTTCGGCGGGCGCCTGCCCTGAGCGAAGTCGAAGGGTCTCGCCCGCCGGCGAGCGCGTGACGAGTTTGCCCGTGCCGGCAAGATGCCGGCGCTACTTTCCCTCCGACGGGTGGCACGCTCGGGTGCCCCATTCAATCGCGCACTTCGCGATTGAGTGGGGTTGCGATGCTTTCGACGTCGCATCATCTCCAGCCAAATTCACAGTTATCACCCTACTGTGTGAGCTAAGTCCTACCATTCAACCATCTCTCTCTGCGACAGTTCTCCGCGTCCTCTGCGGTCTAAGACTTTGGCGTTTTTCCAGTTTGCGTCATCCTCTCCGACTTCAATCCCCGCAGCGCCATCCATCCCAGCACTGCCACGGCCAGGAGCATCGCTGCCCACAGCACTCCCTTGTGGCGCTCGGACCAGGGACGCTCGTCCGGGCGATCCCTGTAAGAAGGATTTGGACTCTCCGCAGCCAGCGTAGCTTCGACCGAGTTCGCGTCCTCGCGGAAGAATTTCGCGTAGTCGTAGACCGGCGAGGACAGCTTGTCATCGCCATAGTAAAGCTTCAGGTTTGTCTTCCCTTGCGGTTCGAAGTAGAGGCGGCGCTCGACACTCTGGGGCTGAACTCGATCGAACGAGATCGGCGGATCGTCGGCGTTGTCGATGCTGACCGTCAGGCGGCCGGTGTAGTCGCGGTAGATATTAAGAGTAAGGTCCTCCGTCACCACGGTTGTGCCGGCGCGGTTCATCCGAATGCGGCTGATGCTTCCCGCCGCGATCTGCGTTCCCCTGTCATTGGTCACGTTGACCTGACGGCGGAAGTTCGCTCGCGACGCAGGCACATCGAACACAATACGGTCGATCGGCATCGACGACGGAACGTCACAGGTAAAAATCGTCTTGTGTTTCTGCTCGCCGCTATGCTGGCAATTCCCGGCGCTGGTCCAGAAAGCTTTCTTCTCCTGCAAAAACGAAACGGTCGCCTGCCGAATATCTTTGGGAAGAATTCCTGGCGAAAGCCGGACGTGCACAAAACGAAAGCTCCAAACGGGCAGGGCGATGGTGGAATTGGCCCCGAGATTTTCGCGTGTGAAATCGAAAAGCGTGGAAGGAGACGGCCAGGGCGCTGGGTCGGCGCCAGCGAGATCGTTGCGGCCGGTGACGGTTGCGGTAATGAGGAAATCTTTGCGGTCCATCCCGAGGTGAATGCGGTTGTACTCCGTGACGGGCGCAACATCGAGATCGAATTCCGTATGATCTCCGCGCTGCGCGAGATTGAGAATCTTGGCCTCAGACTCCTCGGCGAATGTCGCCGCCCGCTCCGACGTCAGCTGATAAGGGACCTGAGTAGTGCCATCGTAAAGTCGAAGATCGGCAAGATCGGGACGAGCGTGGTTCCAGATCGCGGCGTCTACGACCACGTAGTTCTGACGGTCGGGAGCTGAAATGGAGACATCACGCACTTGCTTGAAGTAGGGAATTGCGGGCTCGGGGTCACTCGCAGCAGCCAACGACGCCAGCGCCAGCAATACAGCGTAACGCAGCGCATTCGTGAGCATCCGCGATTTTGCAACGCGTATGGACAAGAGTCGAGGGGCGAGGACAGGAACTGGAGCATTCATTGTACCTTTTGCAACGTCTCTATGACGGGCGAGGACGCCCGTCGCTCCATTGTCACGCGACCTCTCCCGCTTTTTTACGGGCGCTGGAAAGCTGGAGCCAGTCGCGTTGGTACACAAATGAAATCGCCAGCAGGAGGATGCCGAGCACGATGAAACTGACAATGCGATAGCCGCGGTCGAGCTGGGAGACGTCGTAGATGAAGACTTTCCCGATGGTGAAGGCGATCAGAGCCAGGGCTTGCCAACGCACGAATGAGGAGCGACGCCAGAAGCCCACGATCATCAGCATCGCTCCGTAAGCCATCCAGAGAGCGGAGTAGGTGAAGTCCTCGGCGATCCGGATGCTGCGCGTGTTATACGCATACGCAGGATCATAGGGCGTGTACCGGCCGGCGTGATACGTGGGCCGCGCCGCAACCAACTGGCGCGAGTAGTAGTCCGAGACTTCCCGGCTCAGGGCAACCAGCGCGAGGATGTTGAGGACAACGACCGCCACAGCGGCGCCCCGAAGGCCCAATTCGTCGACCCGCTTCTTGCCAAAGTACGCCGTCGCGGCCAGCACGGCGATCGCGATGGCATACGTGCCCAGGCGAGCATTGAAAATCAAGGTCTGAGCATTGAAATTGTCGAACGCAAGTAAGCGGAACACGCCTAGAGCCAATGCACCCACCGCAAACAGGCTGAGGAAGCTGGAGCGGATGCGATCACTCAGCCAGATCAGAACCGCCGCTTCCATCAACCAGCCGATGGTGATCCAATGTCCATCAAGACGAATGGGAATAGCGATCGTGATGAAACCGATCGCCAGCGCCAGATGCAGGTAATGCAGGCGCTCGACGTTTTCTTTATCGGGATAGTGATCCCGAGCCTGTCGGCTCAGGAAAATGTAGACCACCGCCAAACCCAGCGCGAACCAGGCCATCGCATGCTTGTCGATTTCCTCGAACATGGCATAAACCTGGAGGAAATAGACGCCGGCGTTCACGAAGGCGAGGAAGAGCGGAACCGAGGCGAAGGCAGCCGATTCACCCTGAGGCTTTTGCGCGAGCAAGGGCGCAACCGCAAAAATCACAAAGAACAGCGTGGCGAAGGTAACGGTCAGGTTGACCTGGCTTCGGCTGTAGAACTCCGCATACCAAGCGATGTAGAGCAACAGTGTGCCGATGTAGCTCAGGACAAGCAGTCGTCGCCAGGGCTTGCGGGCGACCATGACCACGGTGGCTACTTCGAGCACGGCAAGATAAGAGAAGAGTTGTAGTTCGCGGTTCTGGCCGGTGGAGAGGAGCAGCGGCGTCGAGAATCCGCCGGTGAGCGCGAAGGCAGCCAGAATTTCCGCGTTCTGCGTGACAGCCAGCGCAGCCGTGGAAGCTGTGACCGCGAGCATCGCCACGAAGGCGACTCCGCTGGGGATAAGCGCATACACGTGGAACGCGGCCCAGAGCGAGAGGTACAACACTCCAATCCCGACGGCCTTGAGCGAATAGGAAAAGAGCAGGTATCCCCGAGTGCGGAAGCGCTCGCTCCAAACCACCACTGCAATGCCGGCCAGAAGTCCGATAGCCACGCGGCCCGCGGGTCCAATCCAATTATTGTCGAAGGCGTACTTCAGAAAATACGAGACGCCGATCAGAACAGCGGCGATGCCGATCCGATTCAGCCAGTGCGAACCGATGCGAGATTCGAGATCAATCTCTTGCTCAGGCGATGCGGTTGCGGGTGTGGATGGAATAGGTGGACGCGGTGCAGGCGGAGGAGGCGCGGCCGTCGGCTGGAATCGTTCCGCGGCTTTCTGCACAGGAAGGGATGGGGTTGCCGCGCGAACTGGCTCAACTGGTGGAGGGGAGGCAGCCGGGATCGCGCTATCGAGATCCAGCTTGCGTTCGATACGCTCGACCCGGTGCGCTAAGTCGCGAACCAGTTCTCTCAGTGCTTGCAGGTCGCTCTGCGTGCTGTCCACTGGGCTCCTTGCGAGATTTCTAGGGCATTATCTGCGAAACTGGGACTGGTTTTCACGTCATTTTCCAAGGATGACTCATGAAGGTTCTCACAGAGTACTTAAAGTTTCATACCCGCACACACCGGGCGTATGTTCACATCACTTCGCAGGTGGAGGAGGCCGTCAAGAAAAGCGGAGTGAAGGAGGGAATGGTGCTGGTGTCGGCCATGCATATCACCGCCGGGGTGTACGTCAACGATAACGAGAGCGGACTGATCGAGGACATTGATCATTGGCTGGAAGGACTGGCGCCGTTTCGGAAGGACTATAAGCATCACGAGACTGGAGAAGATAACGGAGATTCGCATTTGAAGGCGCTATTAATTCATCACGAAGTGATTGTGCCAATCACCGCTGGAAAGCTCGATCTGGGCACATGGCAGCGAATTTTCTACGCAGAGTTCGATGGCCAGCGCGACAAAAGGGTGATTGTGAAGGTGATGGGAGAGTAGAGGAGAGTCGATGGTCGTTAGTCGTTGGCTGATAGCTGATAGCTGATAGCTTTTAGCTCGTCGCTCGTCGCAATTCCGTTATCATTTTTCACATCCTCTCTAAGGAGTCCCGATGAGTTCGGAAGAACTGCACGAATTGCAGGAGCACGCTGAGCACGCCAAGCATGATCCCACGCTGGCGCCGGTTTCGCTGACCATGGCGATTCTGGCCGTGTTGGTGGCGATCGTTTCGTTGCTTGGACATCGCGCCGCAACCGAGGCCGTGCTCAATCAAGCGAAGGCATCGGACCAATGGGCCTATTACCAGGCGAAGAATATTCGTGGCCACGAAGACAAGCTATTTGCCAACTTGACCGCAATCACGCCTGCAAGCAACAGCGAGGCGCTCGCAAAAATTCGCGAGGACTACCTGCAGGAGGCCGACCGCTACAAGGAGGAACAGAAAGAAATCGAGGCCGAGGCGCGCAAACTGGAACAGGAAGTCGCGCTCGAGCGGAAGCGCGCCGACCGGTTCGACCTGGGTGAGGTTTTTCTGGAAATCGCTTTGGTGATTACGTCGATCACATTGCTTTCCGGCCGCCGCGTGTTTTGGCATTTAGGACTTGGAATGGGCGCCATTGGGGTAGTCCTGGCTGTCACTGGTTTTTTCGTGCGCTAACGGAGGATCCGAACCGCGTTAAACGAGGGCCTCAAAGGAGCGGCTTCGCGTAGGGGCAGACGCCTCGTCTGCCCAACCGAGCGGAGTTCGGCTTCAGGGATCATCGCCAACGAGTGGTGTCGCATTGGATGGAAACAGACAGGAATTATGACTAGCTGCCAATTCGGGAGCCGGCTGTCTCGAAGCAAGCTGCCGCCGGGCTGGCGCCCGGCCGCCCAGACGAGGGCGTCTGGGCCCTCATGTGTATCGCGACTCGCCAAATAATTCGCGGGTTTAACCCTTGAGGGAGAGCGGACGTCGAAAAGAAACTCTTCCCCCGGCTTGTTCAATCATACCTTTAAGCCCATCGCGCACAAGCACATGCACACTTGTTCTGGGTCACGTTTGAGAGTGACTCGAATCACAGCAGTTGCGCCTCCGGAAGCCGACACTGATGGACGTACGCGGAAACGCTGAGTTCCGTTACAGCATTTTTCTGCGGGAGGACTCATCAGTGGCTAATTTTGCAATAACCCGCCCGCCCCGTGCGTACCGCCACTGTTCTCATTTGGTCATTGAAATTCTAATCTGGAGAGGAAAGCACTCATGAAGACGACGAAATTAATCATGCTGGTGATGACGATCGCGGTTGCCTTGTTCATCCTGATCCCCAACCTGTCCTGGGCGGACGACGGCGCCACGATCTACAAGGCCAAGTGTGCGGCTTGCCATGGTGCGGATGCCGCCGGCAAACCGGCTGCCAAGATTCCCAGCTTGAACGGGGACGATGCCAAGAAGCTTTCGGATGCGGATCTGGCCAAGGCCATCACCGAGAAACCGAAGCATGCTGGAGTGGCGAAGTCTGTGACTCCTGACCAGGTGAAGATGGTCGTGGCCTACATTCGCGAATTGCAGAAGAAGTAAAGACCGGCTGTTCCCTTTTGCGCGCCCGGTCTGG
>QIAH01000497.1 GCA_003225465.1 Acidobacteriota bacterium
ATCGAGTACGCGGCGGTAACCACAGAGATTCCTGCGCCGCATTCGGCTTCGGAATGACAGGAACGTTAGAAGGGGCTTGACGTCAGCTGCTGCGTGGCAGGAACAACGAAAAAACTGTGCCGCTGCGTCCGGGACGAGTGGAGGTGCGCACTTGGATCGAGCCGTCGTGTTTGCGGACGATTCCTTCCGAAAGCCAGAGCCCGAGCCCAGTTCCAGAGTCCCTCTTAGTTGTGTAGAAGGGCTCGAAAAGGTGGGCGCGACCGTGCTCTGAGATGCCGGTCCCGTTGTCGGCCAGAATGACGCGTACCCCGGCCCGTCCTCGCCCGTCGGCTTCGTGCCTTTTGGAGACGCGCACCCGCAATCGGCCACCCTCGGGCATGGCCTCCACGGCATTGACGATCAGATTTGAGAACAATTGGTGGAGCTCGCCGGAGAATCCGCGAATCTCGCAACCGTCCTGAAATTCTTTTTGCAGATCAATGTGCCGCGAGTTCAGTTTTGGCAGGTAGAGTTGCAGAACTTCGTCGAGCGTTGAGGCTACGTTCAAGGTCTTTGGATCGGAGACTTCGCGCACGAAACCGAGGGTCTGCTGGGCGATGTCGGCAATACGCTGCACCTCTCGTTCCGCCATTTCCAGATGCTGGTCGGCGCGCGAGGGGTCTCTTCGAGCCAGGTACAACAAGTTGGTGATGGCCTCCAGCGGATTGTTGATTTCGTGGGCGATCGCGGCTGTCAAACGGCCCGCGGTAGCCATTTTTTCGCTGCGCTGCAGCGCCTGTTCCGCGCGAATCTGGGAAGTGACGTCGCGCGCGATCGCAGAGGCGCCGATCACGATGCCCTTGCGGTCGCGCAGGGGAGAGACCGAAAGCATCACACTCACCAGCGAGCCGTCTTTTCGACGGCGTTCGGTCTGGTAGCTTTCGACCGGCTCACCTTTCGTCAAACGATCGAAGTGGGAGCGGCTTTCGTGGACGCGCTCGGGAGGAACCGTGATCAGAACCGGCTTGCCGAGCACCTCGTCGGAGCGATATCCGTATAGCTTTTCCGCGCCCTGATTCCAACTGGTGATGATGCCGTCGGGGGTGGCGCTGTAGATCGCGTCCTCCGAGGAAGCGACGATCGCGGCCACCTGCTCGAGGGTCTGGTCCGCGCGCACCTCGGCGCGGGATCTTTGCCGGGCCAGGCTGGCGGCCAGCAATGAAATGAAAACGAAAATCACCAGGCGGGCGATATCGGAGCTCTGCAAGTTCAGCGAAAAGTGAGGCTCGAAGGCAAAGAAGTCCAAAGCCATGACCGAAAGTGCGGTCCCGAATACCGCCGGCCCGAATCCCAGGAAACGTGCCGTGAACACCACGCTCAGCACAAAGATCGCAAACGGATCATGATGCATCAAGGATGACGATGACCAGACGCTCGTCGCCACAATTACCGACAAGCAGGCGCCGCCGTAACGGACCGGCCAACTGAGCCGGCTCGAACGAGCAAAACCTTGCTGCCTCTCTGGGTCCAGACTCATGAAAGGAAAACTCAAAGTTGCACAGGAATCAGCGGATTGAGCATTTAGATGCCCACGAATCCCCGAGGGCTGTGTGCTTTTGCGAGGGTGAATGTACCAGTGGGTGCAAGTTCAAACAATTGCACGAATGGGGGGTGCAAGTTCAAACAATTGCACGAATGCGGGATAAGGTCCGAGCGGCGGAAGAAAGAAGTGCGCGTACCTGGCAACGCGCACTGTTTCGCGAAACGGAGCGACGAGTCCGACTCACTCCTGGGTCGATTTGCCCCGCTGTTATTTTTTCTGCAGGGATTCGATATACGAATTGATGTTCGCGATGCGCTGCTGTACTTCGGCATCATGACCCTGGCTCAGGTTGCGGAACAGCGGACCCCACACTGGCATGTCCTTGCTGCCGTGCGCGGCCAGTTCTGCATCGCCCCTGAGGATGCTGGACACATGCAGGCCGGGATACTTTCCGCCGTTCTTCTGAGCCAACGTGGTCAGGTCGGTGGCCGGGTTCTTCAGGGCCGACTGTGCGGGACCGTTGCCGGTGGCATTGGCTCCGTGACAAACAGCACAATAGCTGGCGTACATTTCCTGACCGGAAGCTGCATTTGTTGCCTTGACCGGGACGTGCTTAATCTGCGTCGTTCCCGCTTGCTGTGCCACGGCAAATGCTGCCGACAGCAGCAGGACGGCGCCCATTCCGAACAACTTGCGTACGTGCATAATCTCCTCCTAGAGACTGCCCTACGATCACTGCTACCAACAGGCTAGTGTAGGAGCGAATTCCACTCTGGAATGTGCGAGGCGTCACAACGAGTTGTGACAGGAAACCCGAGGTCGCACGCGTAGGCCCAGACGCCCTCGTCTGGGCGGCCGGGCGTCGGGCCGGCTGATTCTTTCCTGCGGTGCAGCAAAACGGCAAACCCGTCATGCATTTCCTGCCCTGTTCGCACGGCCCGCGAGAGCCGATGCCTGGCGAGCGTGTCCAAAGCGGAGCTTCGCTCCGCTGGGCAGACGTGGCGTCTGCCCCTACGCGTGCCACTACGGCAGACGGAAGCGAAGGAGATCTCCCTGCAGCATCATGGTGTTGCTGGCTTCTCGCGGGAAATCGCCATTCCAGTTGTTCCAGCCCTTTGGAATGAGACGCGTGCTGGGGCGCCCTTCCGTCCAGCCGTCGCGGGTTTCTTCGCGCACGAAGGCGGAACAGGCGGGAATGGAGGCGACATCGCCCGCTTCGTAAAGCTTCCATTCGTATAACGAAGCTTCGAGTCCCTCCGTTAGAGACTCCGACGGGAGAAGGTACAGTACCCAGTCGTGGAGGACCGATACCAGGTAATTGCTCGGGGACAAGTTCGGTTCCGCAGCACGAATGCGGGCTCCATATTCCCGCGCCACCCGCAGAGTCGCGTCCGTCGAGCCGTGATCGACCACCAGCAATTCGTCGCACGGACGCAGGCTTTCGAGCGCACGCCCCAGGCGTTCGGCATCGTTGCAGGTGTGGAGGATGGCAGTGATCGGCGGCATCCGCGATCCTTGGCACTCCGAGCGCAGCGAGGAATATCGTTCTTTGGATGCGGCCAGGCGCAGATTCCTCGCTGTGCTCGGAATGACAAGTGTCTTACAACCGCTATACCAACACAGGAGCGAATGAAGAGCAACCTCCCGCAAAAAAGAAAGGGCACGGCGATCGCCGCGCCCTTCAGAAGAAACTGCGCTTATTGCTGCGGGTTGTTGGGATCGCTCGACGGGGCATCCATCCTATGACGATGGGAATCGGGTCCCCCAGCGGGAATAACAGTCAAAGGATTCTGCAGGGTAAAATTCAGCACAGTTTCCGAAGGCAGTTTGATCTGCTGACCTTTGGTTGCAGCCTGCACGCCGCCGCCCAGGCCGCCACCTGCCGCCGCTCCGATGCCCGCGCCCTTACCACCGCCAGCGATGCCGCCGATGATGGCTCCGATCGCCGCACCCGCGCCGACCTTTTCAGCCGTGTTCTTACCGCGCGAACTGCCTTGGCGCTTGTATTGGTCCGTCTGCACACTGTACGACCTGCCGCCTACCGAGATGCGGTCCAGTTGCAGCACTACGACGGATTGCCCGGCAAACTTGCCCGCGCTCTTCACGTCCACGAGGTGACCTTCCACGTCATAGCCGGCGGGGATAGCGACCTCGCCGTCAACCGCTAATGGCGAATTCAGAGTTGCCCGGAAGGTTTCGCCGGCTTGATTTTTTTCCGAATCGATTGGGTCCACCAGCCGCACCGCGAGCGTTGTTCCAGCCGGGATCGTAACCTTCTGTGGCGGCGGTGGAGGCGGAGGTGTGGAAGGAACTACTTGTACCGGCGCAGGCGAGGAATCCTGATGCGCCATGGCCATGCTGGCAGCACCTGCGCCAGCACCTGCGGACGCGACTTCGGCAACTGGTTTCGGCGAAACATGCCGCCTGGGCGGAGGATCACGCCGCACCGCGGGAGCCGGTTTGGGAGTTTCTTGTGGAGCTGGATCCGGGGCGGGTGCCGGGGTGACCGCTGCCGTGGCGGGAGCAACTTGAAGATTATTGATCACCTGCTTCACGCCCGGAACGGCGGCGGCGTAGCGCGAAGCGGCGTCCCGCTGCGCATCGTTGTCTACGGTGCCGGACAGGGTGACCGCACCGTTCTCGGACTGCACGCTTAGATTCTTGCCCTGCAGGCCGGAGTCGCTCTTCAGCTTGTCTTGCAATTGGTTGCTGATCTGGGAATCGTTTGGTGCCTGGTTGCAGGCTACCGTCATACCCATCGTGGCGATAAGCAGAACGACGGAGAGATAAACTGTGGTTCGCGCCTTCATAAGGGCACTCCTGGGTAGATATTGGCCGGATGACACTAGTTTAGATGCTTTGAGGTTGTCTTTGTCGGCAAAATTGTAGTGGAGACTGAGTTTGCGGTGCGCCGCTTTCCCACCCATTTGTCATTCCGACGCCGAACGCGGCGTGGGAATCTGCGATGCCACGGCGCGGGACGGATATCAGGTCTGGCTCATGGCAAGCATCAAGGGTGCTGGACGGTAGTTGAACACCTGCATGTACAAAGCATTAGATGGAACAGGCAGCGGTGGCGAAGAAGATTCCTCCGCCGCGTTCGGCGTCGGAATGACAAGACTCAGGGACAACACTCAGGGACGACGCTGAAGGCCGTCCCTTTCAAAGCGCGCTGAATCGAACCACGTAGATAAAAGCGGCCTAGCTTTGGTGCAGGAACTTGTAATCCAGAATGGACGCGGCCAGCGTGGAGCCCGGCTCGCTATCGCGGGCTTCCTTCGGTTGGCTCGCTTCCTTGGCACGGATGATCCGGCCCTGGCAAAGAACGTTGCTGTTCTTCTGGCCGGAAATCTCCTCTGGCATCTCGAAAACCATCTCGACCAAGGCGTTGACGGGCAGTTCCGCCGCGCCCTGGAAAAGCACGCCCGACTGGCTTATGTTGAGGATCGTGCCTTCCGCCCAGGTGCTCAGGTTCTTGACCCGATAGCGCAGAGGCAGATGGAGTTTTAAGCGGCGCGCGCGCGGTACCCAGCTTGGTTTTTTCTCGCGAGGGCGGCGCCGGCTTCCCGGTTCGGCGGGGCTCACCTGAATGCGTTCCGTCCGGCGCATGGTGGCCCAGTCGTACATATATTCCGCGGCGCACAACAAACACACCTGGTAATAGTGACCGTCAGCCGCTCGCCGCGGCCAGGAGAACTCGTGGGAACAACGCCCGAGCCTGAGGACATCCATAAGTTTCTGAGGCATGGTTTATTTCCGGGTTACAACATCCGGATTGACCCATGATCCAACGTCGGGCACCAATTGAACAGGTTACTTTCGTGCAAAAACGTACGCTGCCGAACAAGCAAGTCAAGGCACTGCAACTACTTGGCTTGTGGATGTTTTTCGAGACGCAGCTGACTTGTGTATGATCGCCGCATGGGCGATCGAGCTGCGTTCGTGCTGGCCGGAGGTCAGAGCACGCGCATGGGCGCGGACAAGGCGTTCGTTCAACTCGAGGGCTGCACCCTGCTGGCACATGCTCTGGCCCTCGCGAAGAGCGTCACCTCCGACGTTCGCATCGTGGGCAGCCCGGAAAAGTTCGCCGCCTTTGGAGAGGTCGTAGAGGATGAATTTCCGCAGCATGGGCCGCTCGCTGGAATTCATGCGGCGCTGCGCGCGTCCGCGGCCGAGCTAAACTTGATCCTGGCTGTGGATATGCCTTTTGTCGAAGTCCGCTTCCTGGAATATCTGCTGGGGGAGGCGGCTCGCCAAGAGAGCGTCATGGTTACGATCCCGCATGCCGCGGGTGCATGGCAGACGCTATGCGCCGTCTATCGAAAGCCGTTCGCCGATCTGGCCGAACAAGCATTGCGGCAAGGGAAGAACAAGATCGATCCCCTGTTTCGCGACATCGAAATGAGAATCGTTGAAGAGCACGAACTGACACGGCAGAACTTCTCTCCGGACATGTTCCGCAATCTGAACACGCTGGAGGAACTCAAACAGGCATCCAAGCATTAAGGTTAAAGGAGACCTCCGAGGCCGAAAGTCTGGCCTGAGACCTGACACCCGAGACCCATCCCCATGCCCGAATCATCTGCAGCCGGTCCCTACATCGAGTTCAAGCATGTCAGCAAAGCGTTCGGAGAGAACCGCGTGCTTGACGATGTGAGTTTCGATGTGCGCGATGGGGAAACGCTCTGCATCCTGGGCCGCAGTGGTGTGGGTAAATCGGTCTCGCTGCATACCATTATGGGGTTTCTCAAGCCGGACTCCGGGCGTGTCATCGTCGCGCACGAAGACATTACCGACTACACCGAGAAACAACTCGAGCTGATCCGTAAGAAAGTGACCATGGTCTTTCAGAACGGGGCGCTGTTCGACTCGCTCACGGTGGGGGAAAATATCGCGTTCCCACTGCGCGAACGCAGGGACCTTACCGAGGATCAGATCTATCAGATTGTCGATGGCCTGCTGGAGATGGTAGGCGTGGGACACATGCGCGACCTGCTGCCGTCGGATCTGTCCACTGGCATGAAGCGCTCGGTCGCGATCGCGCGTGCGCTTGCCGCACAGCCGGAGTGCGTTCTCTACGATGAACCCACCACCATGGTCGACCCGCTGATGGCGCAATTGCTCGGCGACCTCATCAAAAGGTTGAAGATTCAGCTGCATCTCACCAGCGTCGTGGTGACGCACGACATGCGCCTCGCCAAAAAGCTCGCCGACCGAATCGTGTTTCTGCAC
>QIAH01000498.1:0-4549 GCA_003225465.1 Acidobacteriota bacterium
TCAGGCATCGATCTTCGACCACGCATCCATGCAGGGTGACCGAATGGCCCACCGTGACATACTCGCCCACATAAACGCCGTACAACTTCTTCATGCCGTGGAGCACGGAGCAATCCTGCACATTGGAATGAGCGCCGATGCGGATTTCGTGCACATCGCCGCGCAGCACGGCATTCATCCAGACGCTCGCGTGTTCGCCAAGCACCACGTCCCCGATCAACTGAGCTGAGGCATCGACATAACACGATGCGGGAACCATTGGATGCTTGCCCTTGTAGGAACGAATCATGGCAGCCTCAATACAGAGGAAACCGTCTCCTTCGACCGAAGTAGATGAACATACCACGCACGCCGCTCGAGGTGCGACCGGGGGCGTGATGGCCGACAACAGGCGGGCGAGGACGCCCGCCTCTCCCCAGGCCTGCCCGATTCCTTCGTGATGGACGTCACATATCCCCGGCTTATCCGGCGTATATTGTTTTTTCCGAGCGAAGGTCGGCTGTCCCGCGGGTCCGTAATACTCTTCTGCTGGGAGTGCTGCTGGGTCTGGTTATTGGGCTTGGCGGCTACACCTTTATTTATTCGAAGGGCTACTCCTACCTCACCAACAATCCCGCCGCCTGCGCCAACTGCCATGTCATGCGAGCGCAGTACGATGCCTGGCTGAAGTCCAGCCATCACTCGGCGGCTACCTGCAACGATTGTCACACTCCCCACAATATTTTCGGCAAGTACGCCGTGAAGGCGAACAACGGATTTTGGCACTCGTTTTACTTCACCACCGGCTGGTATCCCGACACCATCGAGATCACCAGGTTCGATCATCGCGTCACGGAAAACGCCTGCCGCCGCTGTCACCAGAACATCACTGCCGCAATCGATGGAAACGTGGTGCACGGCAAAGCGCAAGGCATCGAGTGCACACGCTGCCACGCCTCGGTCGGTCACTCTGACACGGCCGCCGCGATTCCCAAACCTGTTGTTGTAGGAAGCAACCATGACTGAAACTGCCAATCCCGGCCCCGCACCGTCGCGCCGCATGCTGGCGCTGGTGGTCGCACTGGCCGCTCTCGCCACAGTCGCGATCGCCGCGCTCCTGGTCAACATCTTCGAACGCAAGCAGGAAGCGCGCAATCCTTTCTATCGCGTGGTCGAACTGAACGACACCGTCGACGATCCCGCCATCTGGGGAAAGGACTTCCCCATGCAATACGATCTCTACCTGCGCACGGTGGACATGCAGCGCACCAAGTACGGCGGGAGCGAGGGGATGCCGCACTCCCCGACGCAAGCCGATCCCCGCTCGGTGGTGGCGCGATCGAAACTCGAGCAGGATCCGCGGCTGAAAACCATCTGGGCGGGATACTCCTTCTCCGCCGATTACCGCGAGCGCCGCGGCCATGCCTACATGCTCGATGACCAGACCTTCACGGAAAGGCAAAAGTTCGCGCCGCCTGCGATGTGCATCAATTGCCACGCCTCGATCGTTACCACTTATCTGAAGCTGGGGAATGGCGATCTGATGAAGGGCTTCAACGCCATCAGCGACACGCACATGACTTATCCCCAGATTCGCCAGACTGTGAAGCACCCGGTCGCTTGCATCGACTGTCACGACCCCAGCACGATGCAACTGCGCATCACCCGCCCGGCATTCATGGAAGGCATACGGGCGCTCAAGGCATCGCAAGGCGTCGCGAACTACGACGTCAATACCATGGCCACGCGCCAGGAAATGCGCTCGTACGTCTGTGGCCAGTGCCACGTGACGTATTATTTCCAGCCGCCCAACAAGCGCCTGACGTTCCCGTGGGCCAAGTCTGAAGGTCGACGACATCATCGCGGTTGAGGCCGACCAAAAGATCAACGAGTGGGTCCATCCCGACACCGGCGCCCAGCTCATCAAGGCGCGCCATCCGGAATTCGAGATGTGGAATCAAGGCGTACACGCGCGTTCCGGTGTGGCCTGCGCCGACTGCCACATGCCCTACATGCGCCAGGGCGGTCTGAAGATCAGCGATCACCAGGTCAACAGTCCGCTCTTGAAAATCAACCGCTCCTGCCAGACCTGCCATCATTTTCCGGAAGAAGAATTGAAAGCGCGCGTCGAAGAGATCCAGGACCACTTCTTCACTCTGCGCAACACGGCACTCGATGCGCTTGTTGACCTGATCGGGGACATCAAAACCGCGAAGCAAAACGGGGCGACGGATGCGCAATTAGCCGCCGCTCGCGACTATCACCGCCGCGGGCAGTTCATGATCGATTTCGTGATGTCGGAAAACTCGATGGGCTTTCACGCTCCGCAGGAAGCGATGCGCATCCTGGGCGACGCCATTAATCTGTGCCGCCTGGGTCAACTCAGCCTCCACGGAGGCCCTCCGCCCAGCCATAATCCGCCGAACATCGCAGAAGCCGCACCGCCGACCAGAAACAGAGCGCAGCGCCCGGGTGGCACCAACTGAGGCCTGACCACAGAGGCACAGAGACACAGAGAAATCCTGTATTTCTTTTTCTTAGTATTTCCGCGTGCCTCCGTGTTTCCGTGGTGAAGGGCGCTTTAGAAAACGGAACCGGATAGCACTGGAACCTCACAGAGCGAGAGATAAGCCCGTAGCTTCTCTTGTGATTTTTCTCTGTGACTCTGTGTCTCTGTGGTGAAGGATTGCGCGAATCGAGCTACGTGCCCGTCTTGAGTTGTTGTCTTTGCGGAACCTTGTATGTTCCGGGCACCGTCCGCGCCGCGATGGATAACCGGTTCCACGCGTTGATCGCCGCCACCGCTAATGTTAGATCGCACAACTCTTTTTCGCTGAAGTGGGGGCGCGCTTCTTCATACAGCTCGTCCGGAACGTGGTCCTTCGCGACCAGCGTTACCGCCTCCGCCCAAGCGAGCGCCGCGCGTTCACGCTCGGTGTAATAAGGACACTCGCGCCACGCATCGAGGGAATACAACCGCTGCTCGTTTTCACCGATGGCGCGGAGGTCCTTCCAATGCATATCGAGACAATACGCGCAGCCATTGATCTGGGAAGTGCGCAGCTTGACCAGGTGAAGGAGCGATTCCTCCAGCCCACTTTTGTGGAGATACTCTTCCAGTCCGAGCATCGCCTTGTACGCGCCCGGGGCAGCGGTGTAGTTCAGACGGGGTTGCATGAGACCCTCCTCAAAAATTTGGATTCCTTTGTTTGGATGACGAAAGCCGGGAGTTCGAACCGCCGGATCGAACTGGTAGGATAGCGATCGTCGGCGGACACTCCAAGCTGGTGTGGAACGGGCTCTCGTGGCCCGCCTGCATCTCTCTGGGGCTACCCCAGGGAAACGTGTAGAGCTGACAATTCGTCGCAAGACCTTCTCTGCGAGTCCACGCAGGACTGGTCATGCAAGGTGAGACTCGTTGGAGCGTTCCGCCGTCTTGTCTCGATGAAAGGCTCCGTCTTTTATTCCGTGCTCGCCTCCTCCCTGCTAGCAGGTGAGCCCACGGTTGACCTCACAAGTGAACGCCTGACAAGAACCTTGGGGCGCCGTTGGCGCTGGATCCGCCCCTTAGTAGAGCGCTACATCAAAAGGTTCAGCGGCCACACTCGTCCACATCGCCGTGAGGTCTTCGAGTTCCTACGACACGATCAGCACTTTCAAGAAGCTCGCGCGAAATACCGAAAGGAAATCAGGATTGAGCACTGGCTGATGGAGTCGGAGCTGATGCGTCCTGTTCCCGCAGCAGCGGATTGGAATCTCCCCCGAATCGAGTCCGTCGGAGCACTCGCCGAGTGGCTGGCTCTCGACCTGATGGACCTGCTGTGGCTGGCCGACCTGAAGGGACTTGCCTCGAAGTATAACCGACCCCCTCTTCAGCACTATCACTATCGCATCCTGCCAAAGGCTTCGGGACGTCTCCGACTGATCGAAATCCCAAAGCCTCGGCTAAAAGACGTGCAGCGGCAAATTCTCTTTCATGTTCTCAATAAAGTTCCGCCCCATCCTGCGGCGCATGGGTTTGTGAAGAGCCGCAGCATTCTGAGTTTCGTCCGCCCGCACGTAGGCCGGCCCATTGTTCTGCGCATGGATTTGCAGGATTTCTTCCCCACATTTCCGGCGGCGAGAATCGCCGCATTCTTTCGAACGGCGGGGTATCCCGAATCTGTCGCTGACTTGCTGGGCGGACTATGCACCACGACTGCTCCCAGAAGCCTCTGGCTGAAATCCGATTCCGATTACGCCTTTGAAAATATTTATCAGGCACGAGATATGTACTCCAGACCGCATCTGCCGCAAGGGGCACCGACCTCGCCGGCGCTTGCCAACGTGTGCGCATATCGCATGGATTGCCGTCTGGCCGGATTAGCACGATCGGTCGGCGCCGAATACACGCGTTACGCCGACGATCTCGCGTTCTCGGGCGACGAGTCCTTCGCAAGACACGTGGATCGATTCTCGATTCATGTGGCTGCGATCCTGCTGGAAGAAGGATTTTCGGTGAATCACCGCAAGACACGCATCATGCGGCGGGGCGTGCGCCAGCATCTGGCTGGAATTGTGGCGAATGAGC
>QIAH01000498.1:4555-10928 GCA_003225465.1 Acidobacteriota bacterium
CCGATTTTGACCGTCTCAAGGCCATCCTGACCAATTGCATCCGCCACGGCCCCGGAACTCAGAATCGCAAGCTTCATCCTCAATTTCGTTCTCATTTGCTGGGCCGGGTGGCATTCTTCGAGTCGATCAATCCCGCCAAAGGACAACGCCTCCGTGCTATTTTCGAGCAGATTCAGTGGCCAGAAAGGACGGGCAACGAGATGAAGCAATAAGCTGTCGCACCATCTATCGATGGCACTGTTCTCATGCCGATTCACCCCAGAACACAACCTGCGTGCACGCCTGCATGCCGGACAATTCGCAGTTCGTAGGTGGTAGTAGCTCATTTTTCCCTTTCCGGTACTCACTCGCAAAACGCACACGAACTTGTGTCCTCCAACACATCGGCCGTCCTTGCCACAGTGGTAAAACTCTCCTGTTTCCCATCCCCTTCCGAGCCCCATTCCATTCGAGGTGGGACTCATGCCGTCCGCTCTGCGCCATTTTGCCCGCGTCGCCATCGTGCTCGGTTGTTTGCTGTTCAACGTACGTGTTCTGTCGCAAGACGCCTCCACGGGCGCCATTCGTGGCACCGTGCTTGATCCGGACGGGCGTCCCATCGCCCAGGCCACCGTCGCGATTGTCAGCCCGGCCAGCGGCATCTCCCGTTCAGCGCTCACGGATGGCGAAGGGCGCTTCGCTATAGAACTGCTACCACCCGGCGACTACTCCGCCCGCGCCGAGATCAAGGGCATGTCCCCGCAAGAGACTCCGCAAATCCATGTAGATGTGGGCGGCACGACCGAGCTTTCGTTTCGCCTGAGCCTGGCGGGGGCGAGCGAAAGCGTCACGGTCTCGGGCGCTCCTCCGCTGGTGGAGACCCTTCCGAGTTCGGTCTCCACCGTGATTGACGAAAGAGCGATCAATGACCTGCCCCTGAATGGGCGGCGCTTCACCGACCTTTCGCTGCTTGCGCCGGGCGTGACCCAGGATCCGCGCGGCCTGACCTCCGCCTCCAATGGAGACCTCGCTTTCGGCGGCATTCGGGGATATCAATCGAGCTACCTGGTCGACGGGGCCGACAACAACAACGCCTTCTTCGCGCAGGCGCGCGGCCGTTATCGGGCACCTTACCAATTCTCGAACGAGGTTGTGCAGGAGTTCCGCGTGTCCTCAAACACCTACGGCGCGGAGCTTGGACGCGCCGGGGGCGCCGTGGTCAATGTCGTAACCAAGTCCGGATCGAATCATCTGCACGGAACAGCCTTCTACTTTCTGCGCGACAGCTCCTTCGGAGCGCAGCCTGCCTTTCTCGACTTCAAGCCCGAAAGCCGCCAGCATCAATTCGGCGGGACCATCGGCGGGCCGATCCGTTCGAACCGCGTCTTCTTTTTTGCAGGCTATGACCAGCACATCTTTCACGTTCCCACGGTGGTGAATTATCTCAGCGGAGGAACGGTGCTCGTTCCGCAAGCTGGCACCGGACCTCTTCGGGACGGCGACTTCGAAGCGAGCGACCGGGATCTGGTTTTCGCCACTGCGGCCCAGCTCAACAAACTTGCCGGCAACTTCCAATCCGATCTCCTCGGAAACACCGGCTTCTTTAAACTGGATGCGACTCTGACGCCACGGCAGCATCTTTCCGCTCGCCTTAACACATCGCGCTATTACGGAACCAACAACGTCTTCTTCGATCCCGCCAGTCCGATTACGAACTCGACCATGAGCGACAATGGCGAAGAAAATGTCACCACCGAATCCGCATCGCTCGCGTTGACCAGCGGCATTTCCAGCCGCTTCGTGAGCCATTTTCGCGCGCAGTTTTCACGGGATCTGCAGGCCTCGAGCGCCAACTCTGCCGATGTCCGGACGCACATCACGAACGTGTTCGATGGCATGGGTCGCTCGACTATTCTTCCTCGGGAGACGCGGGAACATCGTCTTCATCTTGCCGACACGCTGAGTTTCGAACAGGGCCGCAACTCCTGGAAGTTCGGTGGCGACACGCTGTTCACCGAACAGGGCCGCAACTCCTGGAAGTTCGGCGGCGACACGCTGTTCACCAGGATTTACAACTTCTTCCCGTCGATGTTCGGCGGCGAGTATTACTACGACACGATTGCGGTCGATCCTTGGACTTTCGAACCCATGCGCTATGGGCTGAAACTGACGCCCCTGCGCGCCTACGCCCACCAGGTGCCGCGTTACTACATCCAGAATTTCGGCTCGGCGGTATCGCATCCTGACACCAACGAGTACGCGGCCTTCGTGCAGGACACGATTCGTGTCACGGGAAGATTGGCCATGAGCCTGGGCGTGCGTTACGATCTCCAGACTTTCTCCACCAAAGGTTTGGTCAGCAATCCGCTCTGGCCGCAGGCGGGAAAAGTTCCGCTGAATAATCGCAACTTTTCCCCGCGCATCGGTCTGGCGTACTCGCTTGGCCATGATCACCCGCTGGTCGTGCGCGCGGGATATGGTTTGTTCTACACACGCATTCCGCAGATTTACACCTCGACCATCGCCACCGACAATGGCCTGACTTCCGGCAATCTTTTTCTCGACAACATGGACTTCTACCAGCGCCAGGTTTTTCCGGCCTACCCCACCGTGCTCGCCAATTGCGCGGTGAAATCGACCTTCTGCGCGCCGCCTGCGAATGTGGCCAGCTATCTAACCTCCGATGTAGCCGCGTTCGCACCCAACTTCGTGACTCCGCGCGTGCATCAAGCCAGCCTGAACCTGGAGCGCGAACTCGCCGACCGCTTTGCAGCCGGAATTTCGTATATGTATGTACACGGCCAGAATATGATCCGGGCACGCGATATCAATCTCCCCGTTCCCATCAACGTCACTTATCCTGTCTACGACGCGACGGGCACAAGCTTTCTCGACACTTACTACGACGTGCCCTCGTTCTCCACCTGGCAGATGACTCGCTCGATGACTTGTCCGTACCCACCCTGTATCAACCCGCTGGCACGACCCATCCCGCGCCTTGGCGCCATCAATGAATTCGACAGTGCGTCTTCCAGCACTTATAACGGTGCGACTATTTCTATTCGCCGCCGCATGACCAGCGGTTTCTATTTCCGTCTGGCTTACACCTTCGCGCACGCGGTCGATGACGGCCAGGATGCGCTGGTCGCCGGCCGTCCTGTCACGATGCAGAATGCGTACTCCGCCTCTTCCGAACGCGGACCGAGCGTCACCGATCAGCGCCATCGTTTCGTGCTCTCGGCGATTGAAGAAATCAAACCCTTCGGCCGCGATCGCGAACTGCTGGCGAAAATTTTCAATGACTGGAAACTTGCGGGCGTGATGACTATCGGCAGCGGTCGTCCCATCGATGCGAAGGTATTCGGCGATCCCAACCAAGACGGCAACAGCTCGAACGATCGCCTGCCCGGTTATGGGCGCAATGCATTCCTCGGTCCCGACTATGCCACCGCCGATTTGCGGCTTACGCGTCATCTTTATCTACGACCACGTTACAAACTCGAGTTGGTAGCGGAAGCGTTCAATGCTTTGAATCGCGACAACAAGCGCGTGACGATCACGGATGATGGCTTCACGAGCACTGCGACCGACTTTGTGCAGTTAGATAAAACGATTGGAATCAAATACTTTCCTGCCTACTATCAAAGACCGGCGAACCTGACGAGAGCCACCAGCGCCTATGCGCCGCGCCAGATTCAGTTCGCCTTGCGACTGACGTTCTAATGCAAACGAATGATGGAGTACGACTCCGGCCTGAAAAACACTATCGAATTCCCGCGAAAACACCCACATTCCCCCTTGACTTGCCTACGGAACCTTGCAATAACTACTGGGTCCAACGGGACGAGTTTGGGGGTGTAGTTCGTTGGCCGAAGTCAGACTTCAAGAAGGTGAGTCCTTCGAAAATGCACTGCGACGTTTTAAGCGTAAGGTGCAACAGGAAGACATCATCAAGGAGGTTAAGCGCCACTCCTTCTATCTGAAGCCCGGCGAGAAAAAAGCGTGTCAAGGAGGCGCTCGCACGCAAACGCGGTCGGAAAAAGGCGCGCAAAGAGCAAGATTGATCACCGATGGGTCACTGCCAGAGGCGGTGACCCATTCTTTTTCCATGGCTGTCCCGTTCGGAACATAAGCGCCGTCGTAATTCTGGCATCTCTAGTTCTTTCGTAATAGACCTGCGTCACCGCAGGTGGGCCGAATCCAAGGGTGATTGAGGGGGGGTGCGTAACGACTCTGTGCGCGCTCGCACGTGCGGAAGTTCCCCACTTCCGAAAACGAGCGAGATGCGTCCGGGGAATGGGGTGAGGGATGGACTTCCAGGACAAGGTACTGAAGTGCATCGACTGCGGCTCTGACTTTATTTTTACCGCAGGCGAACAACTGTTCTTTCACGACAAGCAGTTCAAGAACGAACCCAAACGTTGTAAAGCGTGCAAGGCGAAGCGCATTGCGGTTCTGGGAGCGGCCGTCCCAGGACAGGCGCCCGCCAAGACCGAAACTCGAACGACTTGCTCTCAATGCGGTAAGGAGACCACCGTCCCTTTCAAGCCCACACAAGGGAGACCGGTCTTCTGCCGGGAGTGCTTTCAGCAAAAGCGGCAACAGGCAGCTATCGCCTGAGATCCGAGGGTTGAAAAGAGCCGGCGGGCAGGAACGCCGGCAGAAATTCCAGGAAACTTGAATGTTCCCCCTCTTTTCCTGGCTTTTTCCCTAGATCTAAGTTCGCCCTACGAGGCGGTTTCGCCGCGTTGCGGCAGTCGTGTGCCCGCGCGCCGCGCCAGCAAGGTTTCCAGTTGCTGCACGAGTTGGCGCGTTCCGATTGGCTTGACCAGCAACGATTCCACCGATTCTTTTCGCCAACTCTCATCGCTCGGAGGATACGCGGTCAAAATGGCGGTGGCGGGCCGGTTGCGCTGCGCGCGCGCCAGGCGAAGAACCTCATACCCAGCGTCCTCGGTTTCCATTCGCACGTCAGTGATCACTGCATCGTATTCGCCGGCTTTCAGTTTTTCGCGCGCCTGCGCGACTGAAGCTGCGATATCCACTTCGAAGCCATTCAGCTCGAGCACGGCCTTCAACGTCAACAACACCGGCTGATCGTCATCCACCAACAACACGCGCGACATAGATTGTCCTTCAGGGAATGAGTCGAGACCGCGAGGCTGGCAGGATAGCTTCCATATCAAGTTCGGCGCAGCGCAGGATTCGTCCCTGATGTCTTCGAAGTCTGGTTGCGCTGCTACTATAGTATCGTGGCAAGTTTTTACGTACAGAATTTTGGTTGTCGGGCGACCCAGGCCGACGGCGCTGCCATTGAGCGGCAGTTCGAGGAGCGGGGACTCGATCGCGCCTCCGAACTGCGGGAAGCCGAAATTGTCGTGCTGAACACCTGCACGGTCACTTCCTCGGCTGATCAGGATGCCCGCGCCGCCATCCGCCGGGTACACCGGGAGAATCCTCAGGCCCGCATCGTCGTGACCGGTTGCTACGCGCAACGCTCTCCCGAAGAACTCGCCGCCCTGCCCGGCGTGTCTCAGGTCATCGGCAATTCGCATAAGCACCAATTGGCCGCGATCGCGATAGATGAACGGGTTTACGCCGGCGTGGCCGATCCCCTTAGATCATTCGTTCCATTGCGCACACTGACAGCGGCATGGGATTCAAGCCAACGACCAACGACTAACGACCGACGACTGGTTTTCGTTTCCGACATATTCGCCCACACCGAACTCCTGGCGGCCCCGGTCTTCGACGCAGCCAACGAACGCACCCGGCCCAACCTCAAAGTGCAGGACGGATGTGACAACCGTTGCTCGTTCTGTGTGATTCCGTACGTTCGCGGCCAAAGCCGCTCGTTGAAGCTCGACCAGATTCTTCAAGAAGTAAACGCCCTGGTGGCCGCAGGCTACCGGGAGCTGGTGATCTCCGGAATCAATCTCGGAAGATGGGGAAGAGACCTGGAAGCGGCTGTCGGGTCTCAGATGTCAGGTGTCGGGAGACAGGTCTCAGGTGTCAGGTCTCAGGTCTCAGCTGCTAATCGAGATGAGCACGGACTGTCGAACTTGGGTTTTAGCCAACGACCAACGACTAACGTCCAACGACTGGTTCACCTCATCCGCGCCGTCCTCGACCACACTTCCCTCGAAAAGCTCCGAATCAGTTCGGTCGAACCGATGGACTGGAGCGACGAACTGATTGCCTTGGTCGCGGGGTCCCCGCGCATCGCCAAGCATGCGCACGTTCCAATGCAATCCGGCAGCGACGCGGTTTTGCGGCGCATGCATCGCAAATATCGGCCCTGGCATTATCGGGAAAGGATCGAAAAGATTCGCGCGGCCATGCCCACAGCCGCCATTGGCGCGGACGTAATGGTAGGCTTCCCCGGGGAAACTGA
>QIAH01000499.1 GCA_003225465.1 Acidobacteriota bacterium
TCCCGGTAGACAGCCTGCGTTATCGGGATTCTGAAGTGTCGGATCGCTCACGGGATTCGTGCACGGCCCGCTCGCGCTGTTCACCGCCTGAAACGCGCTCACCCATCCGTTCTGCGCGAGGTCGTTATAGTAAAGTCCGATGCCCGCGCGCAGCACCGTCTCCTCGCTCTTCCCCGGCGAATAGGCGATGCCCAGCCGCGGTCCAAACTGGCGCCGGTAGTCGTGAGGTGCGCCATTCAGCGACGGAATCCCAAGCGCCTTCAGTGTGAGGTATGCGGGATTCTGCAGCTGGCTGCGGCCCGAAGCGTTCAACAATCCGAAGGTCGTGTCATAACGCAACCCGTAATTCACCGTCAGGTGCGACGACACGCGGAACGAGTCCTGCGCATACAAACCCAGCCGCTGCACATTCTGCGAAAAACGACCGCTCGCGGCCGAAGTCGCTGTGCAACCAATCGCAGGATCCGGCGCAGGCGCCTGACAAGTGGGATCGAAATAAAACTGCCCCGGATTCGCCGCGTAGAAATCCGGATTGTCGGGATAGGTGATCAGCGTCTCCGCGTTCGATGAGAGTGCTCCGCTGAGCACCGGCTCGTGAATCCAGCCGATCCCTAACTTCGGCGCATGCCGCCCGGAAGCGTGGCTCGCATCGTAGCGGAACTGATATTTCTGCTGCTTGCGGAGTACGGGAAACGCAGTGATCGGCGTGGCAAACTGGTTATCGCCGAACGTCTCAAATCCCGAGATGGTGTGAAAAGTTGCGCTGAAAGGAAATGCCAGCGCGAAGTCATAGTTCGCATTCCGCGCTTCGGTATGGTGCAGCCCGCTTGCATCGAAGGTGAACGACCCCAGCCACGCCGGGCTGAACGTAAACTGGTTGCCAATCACCAGGTTCAGGTAATTCGATCCCGAGGTCGCGCCGGTCGATGGCAACGTGGCCTGCTGCACCAGGTCGTTGCGCGTGGTGTAGTTGTCGTTCGATCCGCGCAGGAACCACTGCGACCGCGCCGACTGCGCCCAATCCAGACGAATCGACGACATGTAATCATGGAACGGCACCGCAACATGATTCGGCACGGCGATCGACTGCACGCCGACCGGCTGCCCTTCCGAGTTCACGCCCTCGATCAATCCCGCCGACGCCAGCGCGGCCACCGCCTGAAACTGGGCCAGAGTGGCGGGGCTGTAGCTGATGCTCGCGTTCTCGTGCACCGCCTCGAACGAAGCAAAGATCCAGGCTTTATCGCGCTTCAACGGTCCCCCCAGCGTGGCCACATAGTTTTGCCGCGAGAACGGCTGCTTCGGCTCCGGCGTAGGATTGTCGATCGGATAGCGCGCATTCAACGCCGATGCCCGTTCGTAAAACGCCGCGCTCCCGTGCCAGTTGTTGGTGCCGTGCTTGGTCGTGATCACCACCGAGCCTCCGACCGTGCGCCCTGTATCCGAATCTTCCTGCGAGGTCCGCACCGCAAATTCCTGGATCGCATCGGGCGAGAAGTTTTGCAGAAATCCGCCAATATAGTCGTCGGAATTATCGCCGCCGTCCACCGACAACTCCACGTTCAGCCCTGAGCTTCCGCCGAATGAAACCGCCGTGATGCGCGCCTTGGTTGGATCCGAAGGCTCCACCGGCTCCGTGCCGGCCACGAGATAGGCAATGTTGGCGAAACTGCGGTTCGCGAGCGGAATAGTCTCGAGATCGTGCATCGTGACCGCCCCTTGATGGACCGCGCTCGCGGTGTCGATTGTCTCACTCGTAATCGAAGACGCCGCCTTGCCTTCGACGTTCACCGATTCCGGCGCCCCCGCGGGCTTCAACGTTACGGTGAGATCCCGCACCATGCTGACCACCACGTCCACGTCCGCGCTGGCTTCCGCAAACGACTGCGCAGTCACCGTGACGTGATATGCGCCCGGCAACAGGCCTTCCACACGGAACTCGCCGCGCTCGTTGCTGGTGGCTTCGCGGCTCAGCGATGACGTCTGAGACCGCGCGACCACCTTGGCTCCTGCAATGCGGCCGCCCGTCGCATCCTGCACCTCCCCGCGCAAGGTCCCGCGCGGATTCTGCGCCTGCAGCAGCACCGCGCACGATCCAGTCCACAAGCTGGACACGAGGATCGCACACATGAGCCTCACAAAAACTTTGCGAAGGCAGACCAGGCGAGCTTCTGTCGGCATAAAGGATGGCATTCGCCACTTGCATTCCGGCGCGGGGAGGAAAGAACCTCGGGGGCGCAGCGCGACGGAACCGCCTGAGCCTAACGGGGAAGATGCCGCTACTACCAGACGTCGTAGCCAGCGCTGGTATATCAATGGAGCGACGGGCGTCCCGCCCGTCGTTTTCTTTTGTGAGTGATGTTGCTGCAGAGAAGCGTCGACGTGCCCGGTCTTCTTCGCGAACTTAGCGGCAGTTCTTTGCGGTCTTCGCGGTTAAAGTCTTTGCCGGAGACGGCTACCGCTTGCTGACTGCAGCCGGCTGAATCTCCTCCACGTCCACCCAGGAGGTCGGATATTTCCCCGTATAACAAGCCGTGCAGTAGTCCGTCTTCTCGCCTTCGCCGCAAGCCTTCTTCAACCCCTCGAGCGAGAGGTAAGCCAGCGAATCCGCGCCAATATACTCACGGATCTCTTCAATGGACTTGTTCGCCGCGATCAGCTGACTCTTCGAGGGCGTATCCACTCCATAGAAGCACGGCGAAATCGTCGGCGGACACGAGATGCGCATGTGCACTTCCTTCGCGCCCGCGTTCCGCACCATGCGCACGATCTTTTTGCTGGTGGTCCCGCGCACGATCGAATCATCGATCAGCACCACCCGCTTGCCCTCCAGCAGCGACCGCACCGGGTTCAGCTTTAGCCGCACTCCAAAATCGCGCACCGTCTGCTTCGGTTCGATGAACGTCCGTCCGACGTAGTGATTGCGGATCAGGCCAAAGCGAAACGGGATCCCGCTCTCGGCCGCATACCCCACCGCCGCAGTCACGCCCGAGTCGGGCACGGGCACTACCAGGTCCGCGTCCACGCCGGCTTCCCGCGCCAACTGCCGTCCAAGGTTTTCGCGGCTGGTCTGCACGGACCGGCCAAACACGGTGCTGTCGGGACGTGAAAAATACACGTGCTCGAAAATGCAACTCGACTGCGGACCAGTGGGCGAATAGAAACGCGAGGTGATCCCTTCCGGACCCACAATGACCAGTTCCCCCGGCTTGACATCCCGCTCGTAAACCGCGCCAATCAAATCAAACGCGCAAGTTTCGGAGGCAAACACGATCGTGTCCTTGCGCACTCCCTCCTGCGCCAGAATGCGGCCCATGGCCAGCGGCCGGAAACCGCGCGGGTCGCGCGCCGCAAAGATCCGGTCCGCGCTCACCATCACTAGCGAGAATGCGCCCTCCACCCGCCGCAGAGCATCGGCCATGGCTTCCGGCAAAGTGTGCTCGCGCGACAAAGCGATCAAATGCACGATGACTTCCGTGTCGCTGGTGGTCTGAAAGATCGATCCCTGCGCTTCCAGCCGCGCCCGAATCTCCTGCGCATTGACCAGGTTGCCATTGTGCGCCACGGCAATCGATCCCTTGTTCGACTGCACCAGGATGGGCTGCGCGTTGAGCAGCGCCGAGTCGCCGGTAGTCGAGTAGCGCGTGTGCCCGATGGCCAGCGTTCCCCGCAACTTGGCCAGCACATCTTCGACAAAAATGTCCGCGACCAGCCCCATGGCCTTGTGCGGATGCAGCGCCATGCCGTCCGAAGTCACGATCCCCGCCGACTCCTGTCCGCGATGCTGCAAAGCATGCAGTCCCAGGTAAGCGAGCTTCTCCGCCTCCGGGTGCGCATAGATGGCGACCACCCCGCACTCTTCACGAAATTTGTCGGAATTCAGCATTTAGCTCTTAGCCTCTAGCTGTTAGCTCGCAGCTGTCAAGAATCTGTCTTCCTCTGCGTCCTCCGCGGCCGTTCTCCGCGATCTCTGCGGTCTAAGATTTTCTTAGCGACCTTCGCGTCGCCTTTGCGATCTTCGCGGTTAAAAGCTTTTCAATCTGCAATCTGCAATCTGAAATCTACAATCCGCAATTGCCTTTAGTCCGCCGCCACTGTCTCCGGCTCCCTCCGCAGAGCGCTCTCAAGCGCCGACTCATAAATCTCGCGCAACTCCGCCACTGAAGCCGAGACCGCCACCCGCCCATCCAACTTCATCTCGATCTGATCGGGAACCGTCTCCCCGAGAACGTCTACGGCGAGCCCGTGTTTCGCCGCTACTTGTTTGATTCCAGCCAGCTGGGCCGGGTCGCACGACATCACCACCCGGCTCGCATCTTCCCCAAACAGCGCAAATTCCGCAGGCAGCCCGTGCGAAGCCACATCCACCCGCAGCCCGATCCCATTCACGAAGGCCGGCTCCGCAAGCGCTACCCCGAGTCCGCCCGATGAACAGTCGTGCGCCGACTCGACCAGCCCGGCCCGGATCATCTCGACCAGCCCCTTTTGCAGAGCGGCTTCCCGCTCCAGGTCCAACTCCGGCGGATAGCCCCACACCGCGCCCAGAACTTCTTTCGCGTAGTCCGACGACCCAAATTCGGATTCTACGTCCGTGATATCGCCCGGGTCGGTCCCGCGCAATAGCACAATGGTGCGCCCGGCCTCGCGGAATTCCATCTTCGCCGTCTTGTGTACGTCCTCGAGAATGCCAACAATCCCCAGCACCGGTGTGGGATAGATGCCTTCCCCTAAAGTCTCGTTATAGAAGCTGACATTTCCGCCGGTGACTGGCACTTCCAGCTCTTCGCAAGCCTTGCTGATGCCATCCACGACTTGGGAGAACTGCCACATGATGTGGGGCTTTTCGGGATTGCCGAAGTTGAGGCAGTTAGTCGCGCCGACCGGAGTCGCGCCCGCGCACGCCACGTTGCGGCAAGCTTCGGCAACCGCGTGCATCGCGCCTAGCCGCGGGTCGAGATAGCACCAGCGGCCGTTGCCGTCGAGCGCCATCGCCAGTCCCCGCTGCGAGCCTTTGATGCGGATCACGCCCGCATCTCCCGCGCCCGGAGATACCACGGTATTGGTCTGCACCATGTGGTCATACTGCTGCCACACCCAGCGCTTGCTGCAAATATTGGGACTCGCCAGTAGCCGTTTGAGCTCCGGAGTGAAGTCGCGTGCGAATGAGCTTTGGGCAAATGAGCTTTGGGCGAATGAGCTTTGGGAGGATGAGCTTTGAAAGGGCACGGCTTCAGCCGTGCCGTAATCCGCCGCCGAGGACAGGGGCTTTAGCCCCTGAGGTTCGCTGTCCGCTAGCAAGCCAAGCTTGATATGCGCCGGCATTTCGCGTTCGACCGGCGGCTCCCAGCGTTGCAGCGGACGCTTGTACAAAGGCGCATCATCGGTCAGCGCTTGGTTGGGAATTTCCGCGACCAGTTCCCCATGTTGCCGCACCCGCATAACGTTGTCACGCGTGACGTGCCCGACTTCAACCGCGTCCAGTCCCCACTTCTCAAAGACGCGGAACACTTCCTGCTCGCGACCTTTCTCGGCGACCAGCAGCATGCGTTCCTGCGACTCCGACAGCATGATCTCGTACGCTGACATGCCGGTCTCGCGCTGCGGCACGCGATCAAGTTCAATCTCGAGCCCAACCTTGCCGCGAGCGCCCATTTCGCAGGTCGAACAGGTCAACCCGGCAGCTCCCATGTCCTGAATGCCGACAATCGCGCCCGTCTGCATGGCCTCGAGGCAAGCCTCCAGCAGAAGCTTCTCCAGGAACGGATCGCCCACCTGCACATTCGGCCGCTTAGCTTCCGATTCCTCGCTGAACTCCTCCGAAGCCATGGTCGCGCCGTGAATGCCGTCTCGCCCGGTCTTAGCCCCCACGTAAATCACGGGATTGCCTTCGCCCGCCGCCTTCGCATAAAAAATCTGTTCGCGCCGCACCAACCCAAGCGCAAACGCATTGACGAGAGGGTTGCCCGAGTAGCAAGCCTCAAACTTAGTCTCGCCACCCAGATTGGGGACACCAAAACAGTTCCCGTAAGATGCCACCCCGCTGACCACGCCCTCCATAATGGAGTGGTTCTTATGAATCTCCGCCTGCGTAGGGACAGACGCCCCCGGGAGCCTGCCCTGAGCGGAGTCGAAGGGTCCAGCCGAGCGAAGCTCGGCAAGATTTTTGCTGGCAGCATCCGCACTCTCGATAGGCCCGAAGCGCAAAGAATCCATCACGGCCACCGGCCGCGCCCCCATGGTGAAAATATCGCGCAGAATTCCCCCCACCCCGGTGGTCGCGCCCTGAAAAGGTTCGATAAACGACGGATGATTATGCGACTCGATCTTGAACGCACACGCCCAGCCGTCACCAATGTCGATGATGCCCGCATTCTCCCCCGGCCCCTGCACGACCAGCTTGCTGCGCGTAGGCAGCCGCTTCAGGTGCAC
>QIAH01000382.1 GCA_003225465.1 Acidobacteriota bacterium
CACATCCGGACGTATCGCTTGGCACGTGTCGTCCCTCCGCGATCAGTACGTAAGGGTCAGCAGCGGGATGCACCGTGTTCCTGATGCAAAAGTCTGGTGTCATTTGACGATGACGTAAGCCTGCGCGTGCCCCTTTCCTCCGGTGCTTCGTACTTCCAGCCAAAAGGGAATGACAACCCGGAGCCGCCTTATATTCGAAGCCGTAGGTCTCTCCCCCGGCGATGACCTGTACGGCGGGCCCGGGTGACCGATTGCTCGCTCAGCAGCACATTCCTTGTTGAACTGGATGATCGTTGCCGTTCACTCCAGTTTCATCCCCATCGGTTTGATGATTTCCTTCTGCTCTGCGATCCACGTGCCCGACATGTCGCCGTGCTGCATCAGAAGTTTCTCTGCGCATACATCTCTTTCGTGGTATGAAATTCCTTCACATTTGCCTGGCGTCCGGAAAGGTCCCACTCGCCCACCCCCTTGTCGTGATACTTGAAGACCCCGTTATCTACGTAGTCGATTTTGTTGCCCCAAAGATCACATCCGCGATGATCCGGGTGCCTATTGGAACGGCAGGGGCAGGCGTGGGCGATGCATTTGCACTCGGTAAAACCGCCCGAATTTCTTGCGACGGTGCAGACTGCGCGACTACGGCACGACAGCTTCAAGAAGTCGTTTTTCTAACCTGAAAGGGTAAACATTTGACTGTCCCGTGGCACCTCTAAACAGCTTTTCATTGGCAGACTCAAAGACAGAAAGCAATTGACATGGTCCGCCACCCTTTAACAGGTCATCCTCTGGCCACGCACTGCCGATTCAGACGGGCGCAGGTTTCTCAGGCGCCGTGTTCGTACCGCGCTAAAGACTTTTTATCTTCCTTCACGATGTGTGTGAAGACTTCCTGCAGCCTCGCAGTGAACTCCTGCTTCGCAGACTTGTTCATACGAAAACGAACAACAAGAGTGATCTTGTCCGACATGTACTTCTCCTTTGAGCGAAACCATTGGCTCACGCCCGCTTCGAGTCCTTAGATGCTCTGTTGTGGAGCCTTGGCGTGACGTGTGGTCAGGGGCTGACTGGAAGATTTGTCGGCATGCGTCCGCGATAAATAGCCGACGGCGATGGTAGCAGCAGAAAATAACGAAATGACTCTGCCCGCTGTCTCGTAGCTCTTAGACTTTCTTTCCTCTGTGTCCTCTGCGGCCACTCTGCGAACTCTGTGGTGAAATCCCACTGAATCTAACCCGGGCCGCTCGCGAAGCCCTGCAAGCTCCTAGCGCTTGCGCTTATTTTTACTTGTACTCTTAGCTTCAACCGCAGCCTTCCCCGCACCCGCTCATACTTCAGCGCAATCAGGCCGCCCGAATGAGCTTTACTCTCCGTCAACGCGAATTCCCGCTGCGGAAACCCCGCCGCGAACAACGGAATCCCTTCACCAACCAACACCGGCACGATACCCAAATGGAGCTCATCCACCAAGTCTTCCTTCAAGAACTCCCGTGTCAATTCCCCACCGCCTATCAACCAAATGTCCTTCCCCTTCTTCTTGCGCAGCTCTTCCACAAATCTCTTGGGCTCTTCGCGCACAAAAATAGCCCCGTCGCGTTCCCCCTCCGGCAACGACCGGGAAAAAATGTAGCAGCGCAAGCCATGACTCTCAAACTTTCCTCCACTCATGCGCACCCCGGCCTCGTACGTCTTCCGCCCCATCAGTCCCACATCAATGGTCTTGAAGAAAGGCCCCATCGAGTAGTTCGAGGGCCTCAGGTGCAAAAACTCCAGCGACCCGTGCAGCCGTGCGATATAGCCATCCAGGCTAGTCCCCACGCCATAAATAATCTTTCGCATGAGCTGCTCCTCGCGCCTAAACCGGAAAACTACAAACCAAGCTTCTTAAATCAAAATCGATCGACAGCGCGTGCCAACAACGAGGGCAGTACATGCACTCAGGTGGCCACGACGAGACCGCCTGCGGCACGAATGACCTCCCCGGTGATCCAGGCTGATTCGTCTGACGCCAGGAACACTGCCAGCGGGGCGATATCGGTGACGCGACCGAGCCGACCGAGTGGCGTCTTCGCAGCCAGAACGGCGCCGGCACCACCCTCAAAGGTTTCCGCGGCTACGTTGCCTTCAGTTTCTGTATGACCCGGAGAGATGGCGTTGACCCGGATCTTGCGCGGGGCAAGTTCGAGCGCCAATCCCTTTGTCAGTGTTTCGATGGCGCCTTTCGTGGACGCGTAACAGCAAGGCTCCCGCGACGGGATGCGAGCCCACAATTGAGCTCAGGTTGCCGCCTCTTTGAAGAAATACGAACTCGAGAAGACTGCTGTCGCCGTCCAGCCAATCACGTTAAGCCAACCTTCGCTGGATAAAATCAAATCACAGGGTTTGCTTTGTTTCCAGGAACGAGACGCCGCGTAACGCAGTGGCCTCTCATGGGTCTTTCGAGCCCACCCTCATGACCATAAGAGCGTCGAGAACACATTGATGAATAAGGATCCTGAACTTCTCTGACCCTCGGCTTTGGGCGTGTGGAGAATGTCTTGACGGGCGAAATCGAGACAAGGCGAAGCTCAAGCCTGGAGCAGAGGTTGATGTTGTTGTGGAAGCGGACTCGGACGCGCAGATTAGGCGGCACTTGACTCTTTGTCGCACAAATCACACGTTCAACTTCCAATAGCCGCTGAGCGGAGCCTTCTGGACTTTCTGTTCGCCGAGCAGCAGAGTTAGCGCTGTGCCGATTATGTCCGGGCGTTTTCGAAGCTGTTCCGCCAAATCTTTCTCACCAACCACCACATTTCCAGTTGGGTACCGATTATGGACTTTGCGTGCATACCTGGAGATTCTGTCTGCAACTGCCCGAATCTCTTCTTGCCTTTTTCGTTGCGCACGTTCGGCGTGTGCCTCACCTGTCTCAAGGCATCGTCGACATGTGAGTGCAATCCCTACAAAGCCAGCCACTGCCGCAGCCGTTCTCCAGTGTGAGGCAATCCTAAAGAGCGTACGTGTCAAAGAGTTCATCATTTCCGAATCATTGTGGAAAATTCACCTCTAGAGTACGCGTTGGCATGCGTACGATGAAGATCACAGAAGTGTTACGCCTTTAGCAGAACACAAACCCACGCTTTGCCAGCAGGCTAGCGTCCCTGGATTCGTGCTGGATAGACGGTACTGACCTCCGAATTCGTGGATCCGTTGTCGCATACCACGGATCCCGACGCCGGTCCGATCGGGTCGAGACTCCGCAATGCCGTCCTCAAGACTTGCCGTGGTACGTATAATGCGGGACCAATGAAACCTTGTTCCCTCCAGTTGCCTCGCTGCAGGCAGATCTGCGTACTGCGCTGCGTTGGCTGGCGTGCGCGTTGCTCTGCTCGTTGATGGTCGCTGGCACAGCAGGCTCGGCGCTGGCCGCAGAACAAGCGCTCGTCATCGACCACGCAACAGTCGTCAATGTGAATGACGGTTCCCTGCTTCGCAACATGGCGGTCGTGATCACAGGCGATCTCATCTCGGCTGTGACTGCCAGTGCAAAGGCGAAGCCGCTGAAGGGTGCACAGGTGGTCGATGGTAGCGGCAAGTTTGTGATACCCGGCCCGTGGGACATGCATGTCCACACAATTTTCGGAGACTGGTTGCCGAAGGACGAGAAGATCATGGACCCAACAGTATTGGTTCAAACACATTCTTCAACGCGCGAAACACGGTTTTGACAGCAGACAGCTGCACGCCTCCGGTGATCGCAGCGCGTCCAGCTAGTGCTTCGTCCGTGAATACTTTGTCCGTGGCCAAGTCGCCCAGACCGAGTCCGGCCCGACCCTGAGATCAAGCGGACGCCTTCTCAGACCGGTCGGCTGAAACTTTTGACAGTCTGTGCACCCTTGTAATTGATGCCATACTCTTCTCGAATGGCAGTTGCCCATTTCCCGCGATAAGGTTGGTGTGAATGGTTGACCCAGCAAAGAACCGGTTAGACGCAGGTGGCCTTCCCCTCTTGAATGCGGTTTTCTGCCTTGATTGTGAGGTGATCAGCAGCAGCCGTAGCGACAAATGCCCGGTCTGTAATGGTCGGTCGCTCGTGAGCCTTGCCCGGATTTTTGCCGGCAGTTTGTTCGCGCACCGTGAACACCAGTCTCAAGAAGGCGAACACGCATTGTTCGACATCACGATCACAGTCGAGTTGCAGCAGTTGTACGCCAAGGACTTGACCACTACGCTTGAGAAGTTGAGCAGCGTGATTGCTCCGAAGCTGGCGCGAGAACAAGCCATGCTCCACATCGATGTGAAACCTTCGCTGGATAAAATCAAATCACAGGGTTTGCTTTGTTTCCAGGAACGAGACGCCGCGTAGCACAGCGGCCTCTCATGGCTCTTCGAGCCCACCCTCATGACCATAAGAGCGTCGAGAACACATTGATGAATAAGGATCCTGAACTTCTCTGACCCTCGGCTTTGGGGCCTTCGCTTACTGTGCCAGCGCGATTGTGGCCGATGCAAGAAGGAAAGCTAAGAACTTCGTACCCCGGAGCGGCAAAACCGCTCATCTTGAGGCGATTCATGAGAACCTCCGTGACCTCGAAGACTGCCGAATCATAGGGAGGAAGAAATGATTTCCGGCGCTCACATAGTGGTCTACAGCAAGAACGCTGAGGCGGATCGCGCCTTTTTCCGCGATATTCTCGGGTTCAAATCGGTGGATGCGGGTCACGGCTGGTTGATCTTCGCCCTGCCGCCAACAGAAGCCGCGTTCCATCCTTCTGAGGGGGATGTCCACGAACTCTACTTCATGTGCGACGACCTGAAGACCGAGATGGCTTCGCTCGCGAAGAAGGGTGTTAAGTGCTCCAAAGTTGAGGAGGCGCGATGGGGTTCCGTTACGAAGATGCGGCTTCCCAGTGGTGGGAAGGTTGGCCTTTATCAGCCCAAGCACCCAGCAGCAATAGCTTCGAAATGAAGCGTCTGACAAACGAAGACACCATCGAAACGATGTCTAGCCTAGCAGCGTGACCTCGAACGATCCTGCATTGTCGCGCATCAGACCCTTTGCGCTGAGGATGCGCCCAATCTCCAGGATAGGTCGAAACATCCAGTACTTCCGTCGAATCGCAGTCATGACTCGCTCGTGCTCGGCACGGTCGGTCAGGAAGCGCACCGTACCGCTGAAGCTCTCGTCTCCCATGGACAGCTTGATTTTGGGTGTCTTCTGGACGTTACGCACCCACTGGCGATTGACGTTTGCGGTGCCAATGTAAAGCTTGTCGCCATCCAGAACGAACCAGATGGTAACTTCGTGGGGTTTCCCGGTCTTGCGTCCATAATGGGTAAGCCGTGTCGTCTGCTTTCCGGCTACCCGCCTCAGTCGCGCAAGTTCGGTCGATTCCATAAAGCATGTTGCCTTTAGCACTGATTGTACAATTCGGGTAGCTTGGAGACGCCACGTGGCAGACGAACTTAAGCGTGCTGTTGTCTGGAAAAACCTATTGCTGGATGGCAGGGATTATTGCTGCCTCTGGCATACCGCTGAAGGATGGCTGCTGAAGGGCACAGTCGTCGGAGTCCTCAAAGATCACCGACCGATGCAAGCAAGCTACGAAATCTATTGTGACGAGAATTGGGTGACCCACCGAATCCAAGTCGAGCGCACAATCGGAAGCGATGTTAAGAGCCTCGCACTGAGTGTTGAGAGTCGCGGAACCTGGCGCAGTTCGGGACGATGTTGATCTCGCGTTGACGCCCGCGACCAACACCCTCCCTATCAGGCGTCTCAACCTACAAGTTGGGCGAAGCGAATCCGTTATCGCTGCTTGGGTCAAGTTCCCTGAGCTTACGGTTCAACCGTTGTCACAACACTACACACGGCTTGGGAAAGACACCTATCGCTACGAAAGCAACACTGGATTCTCGGCTGAGATCGTGGTGGACGACCTTGGTTTGGTCACTACCTATCCCGGTGGTTGGGACCGCATCGGTTTGATGTGAAAAACAAGGCCGTTCAGCCTACTTGCAGTTGATGTGATACCACTTCGTAATGGCTGGATTTTGCGTCGTAGCGAGCGAGGTACTTGCGGCGCTCCGCTGGAACAACCGTTCTTGAGGGCTCTTAAAGAGGATGCAGTTCGATCGCCATCCAGATGCAGTCCGTATCCGCATAATAACGATGCCACGGATAGCTGAAGGTGCGGTCAATCGCGAGAGTGAAGAACGGGTCATGCGTGAATCCGGGAGGCATGAGGACGTCTTCATAAAGGGTATCGACATTGTTCTGTCGAAACTTCTGCATGTGACCCGTCCCCCACAATTGCGTATGCACTTCTAGGAATTTATGTCCGGTATGGATGCCGCAATCGGTCTCCTCGGGTGTGTACCAGAGGTTCAGCTTGAGCCGATACCTTCGTGGTGAAGCCGAGACCGCGGGCTGGGCGGCGAAGGAGACCAGTGGGTCAAATTCAATGTCGACGATATCGTCCTGCGCCGAGATATAAAGAGGTACGCCGCGGGGAAACTCGGGATTGCGACGACCATACCATTCCCAGTCCAGCGCCAGTGCACCTAAATTAACACGCTTTCGGATGTGAACAAGTGCAGCCATTTCGCCTTTTTCAAGAGTGCAGCGGCGGAGCATGGTGGATTTCCAAGCAGGAATTGTTCCGCGGCTTCCTTCAGCGATGTAGTACAGGGGTGAGGTGGAAACGTTTACGACAATTTCATTCTCAACCGGAACGTCCTTCACCGCTCTGAGCAGGGTGCTCTCAATCCAGTTGTTCGAAAATGCGAGAGAACGACGCTGGTTAGTTTCAGGGACAGCATTGGCCGCGAACACCATTGGAGCTACTCCTGCCGTCAGTAGAAGCCGGCCTGAACGCGAGAGAAAGCCACGCCGATTCATCTTATGGTCTGTTGCCGACAGGCGAGCGGGATTATACAACTATCGGGTCTGAATGGCAGGTTGCTATCGATGTAGCCAGTGTATGCCGTTCCTTTCGGGAGTAGAATGTGCGGCACGATAGAGTTCACGAGGAGGTGGCCTATGAAGCTCACGGTTGGCCAGATCATCGGAAAGGCTCTCAAGGCCTACGGCGTTCCGTATATTACCGGACTTCCGGGACACGGTAACTGGAGCATGATAGACGCCTTCAATGATCCGGTTTCGAAGCTGCCTTTCATCCAAGTGATGCACGAGCAGAGCGCTGTCCATATCGCCGACGCGCACTATCGCGTCACCGGCCAGCCGATCGCCGCTTGCACTTCAATCGGGCCCGGGGCGACAAACACCATCATCGGATTGGCAACGGCGCATTGCGATTCGACAGCCCTGCTCCTCATCAGCGGCAGCGCCGCCACACACATGCGTGGCCACGGCGTCATGCAGGAACTGGATCGCTTTGCCTCTCCGGATTTTCCCCATATCGTTGCGCCCGTCACCAAACGGACCTTCGATGTCATCCGCGCCGACCAGGTGCCCTTTGTTTTGCATCGTGCTTGGAACGCCATGCTGACCGGCCGTCCGGGACCGGTGCACATGGAGGTGCCGCTCGATGTGCAGGTGGAAACGACGGAGACTGAGGTCGCGGAGCTGTCGCAGCGGTTGCCCGTTGGGAGACCTCGCGCGGACGCTCGCGCAATCGAGGCTGCTACCACTCTGCTCCTTTCCGCAAAACGCCCTTGCATCGTCGCTGGCGGAGGCGCGATCAGCGCGAATGCGACCCCGGAGTTGACCAGCCTGGTCGCGAAACTGGGCATTCCGGTCGTCTTCACCTGGAATGGCAAGGGCGCCTTGGCGGAGGACCATCCCATGTGTGCAGGCACGGCCGGCTGGCCAGGATCACTACCGGGCAACAATACTGCCGCGAATGCTGACGTCATCATGTCGCTGGGTTGCCGGTTCACAGATTGGTCCGCTTCTTCTTACCGCAAGGGGGTCACATTCTCAATTCCCGAGGCCAAGCTCATTCAGGTCGATGTCGATCCGCGTGAGATTGGCAAGAATTATCCAGCCGAGGTTGGCATCGCGGCCGATTGCAAGGTTGTTCTTGCTGACATCCTCGCGGGAATCTCGGACGAGCAAGCACTCAAAGCGCGAGAAGCGCGGGCCTCCTATCTCAACAAAATCGAGGGATTAAAGCAGGAATGGGACAAACAGCTGGAACGCCGGCGTTCGTTCAATGGTATGCCCACGACCATGCTGCGCACGTTGCGCGAGTTGCGAAAAGTTCTGCCCCGGAATGGGATCGTGACGGTGGGATCCGGACATCCGCAGAGCACCACGAAGCAGGCTTTTCCGATTTATGAGCCAAGAACTCACATTACATCGGGTTCGTTTTCGTCGATGGGTTTTGCCCTGCCCGCCGCTATCGGCGCGAAGCTGGCCAAGCCCGATGTGCCCGTTGTGTGCATCATCGGGGATGGCGACTTCATGATGTGTGTGCAGGAACTCGCCGTGTGTGCCATGTACGATATTCCAGTCGTATTTTTGATCCTTAATAATTCGGGCTATATCTCGATCCGCGATGGTCAAAACTATCTGATTGGCCGGCAGATCGGGTCCGAGTTCAGCAGGCATGCCGGGGATGGACAGCCCTACTCTGTCGATTTCGCGGCGCTGGCGAAATCTTTCGGGTTCAACGTTGCGACGAAGGTGCAGCGCACGGATGACATCGGCTCAAGCATCCAGCGAGCGCTCGACTCAAACGCACCGGCATTGGTCGAAGTGCCGATCACCAGAGACGTTTCTATAGCAGCGGCAGAAGTTGTGGGCTGGTGGGATTTCCCGGTGCTTCCGACGGCATCAGCCGCGGTCAAGGCGGATTACAAAGCGGGCTATGCCGCCGAGCAGCATCGCTGGCGCGCAAGTGATGATGAACTGAGTGAACCTATGTCGGCTGTGGGATAGCCACGGCCGCACGCTCAGGTTTCCTGAACATCAAGGCCGTTCTTTTTCATTCAAAATTGCGATAGGAGGCCATCATGGTGCGCCATCTGAAGACCGGGCGCATGCCCAAACAGGCCAGGGCCGACGCGAAGAAAGTCCGCGACATCGTGACGGGAATCATCGAAGACATCGAAGCACGTGGCGACGCCGCTTTGCGCGAGATCTCGGAGAAATTTGACAAGTGGAACCCAGCCAGCTTCCGGTTGTCGCCTCATGAAATCGAAGCTTGTTTAGCCCAACTTTCGCAGCGTAACCTTGACGACATCAAGTTTGCGCAAGCTCAGGTGCGTAACTTCGCCCAGGTCCAGCGATCAACAATTAAAGACATCGAGACGGAGACTCTGCCCGGGGTTGTGCTTGGCCACAAGAATATGCCGGTGGATTCCGTGGGCTGTTATGTTCCCGGCGGGAAATACCCGCTGGTTGCCTCGGCCCACATGAGTGTGGTGACCGCGAAGGTCGCCGGGGTTCCGCGAGTGATCGCGGCCTCTCCTCCTTATCATGGAAAACCGAGTCCAGCAGTGGTGGCTGCCATGCACCTCGGAGGAGCGGACGAGATTTACTGCATTGGTGGAGTTCAGGCCATCGCTGCCCTGGCTCTTGGTACCGAGAGCATTGCCCCCGTCTCAATGATCGTAGGACCCGGCAATGCCTTTGTGGCCGAGGCCAAGCGCCAGCTTTTCGGCCGTGTCGGTATTGACCTCATTGCTGGTCCCACTGAGACGCTTATCATCGCCGATGACACAGTGGATGGTGAGATCTGCGCCACCGATCTCCTGGGGCAGGCGGAACACGGCTACAATACGCCTGCGATTCTCCTTACGACGTCGGAAAAGCTTGCCCACGAGAGCATGGCGGAAGTGGAGCGTCTGCTCGCTATTTTGCCGACAGCGGAGCTGGCGTCGGTTTCCTGGCGTGACTTCGGCGAGGTGATCGTGTGCGATTCCGTGGAAGAGATGGTGCGCGAAGCTGATCGTATTGCCTCGGAGCACGTCCAGGTTATGACTCGTGAGCCAGAGTACTTTCTCAAGAACATGAAAAACTATGGCGCGTTGTTCCTAGGTCCGCGAACCAACGTAGCCTATGGCGACAAGGTAATCGGCACCAACCACACGCTGCCAACCGGCAAAGCGGCTCGCTACACCGGTGGCCTCTGGGTGGGCAAGTTCATCAAGACCTGCACGTATCAGAGGGTCCTCACGGATCAAGCATCGGCCGCGATCGGCGAATATTGCTCACGGCTTTGTGTGTTGGAAGGCTTCTATGGTCATGCCGAGCAGGCCAATATACGCGTCCGGCGATACGGTGGCCGCAACGTTGCTTATGCCACTGCAGTCGAAGAGGAGCACAACGCGGGAGCAGCCGACTGAGGGAGCGCGGTTGTGTGCTTCTTCTCCGTGATTTTGGGAACCCGACCGCCAAAGCGCGTCCGGGTCGCAGAGCCACCATTCACTCCCTTGTAGGAGGGATCCCCCTTCCAATTGCGCCGCATTCACATGAATCTCGTGAACTTGTGCGCGGGAGGGATGGGTGGATGTGGTGCCTGCCTATCGAACGCACGCGTGAACCGCCCTTGTGGTATAAGAAGGTCCTCAATTTTTAGGATGGAGTTAACCTCCTATAGCAGTTCCCTGCCTATGCCCAATGAGGGGACCAAACCCACATGAGGGATTTTTCTGGAAAAGTTGCCCTGGTCACGGGCACCACGGGAATTGGCCGAGCAGTGGCGAAGCGATTCGCTGAGGGCGGTGCGTCGGTTATGGCATGCGGCATAGAGACGGCTGGCAATGAGGAGTTGGCAAAAGAAGCGGCCGCTCTTGGCCTGACTTTGCAGTTAGAGAAATGTGACGTTAGCAAACTC
Source organism: Acidobacteriota bacterium (assembly GCA_003225465.1). Classification (GTDB taxonomy): domain Bacteria; phylum Acidobacteriota; class Terriglobia; order Terriglobales; family Acidobacteriaceae; genus Gp1-AA133. The sequence goes on from QIAH01000382.1 coordinate 10,785, forward strand.
GATGACGTGCGCTCAGTGGTTCAGAAGGCCGTGAGCGCACTTGGTGGACTCGACATTATTGTTAATGCGGCTGGCATTCATCCCTTCGGAACTGTTCTCGAAACAGACTTCGACACCTGGAATCAATGCATGCTGGTGAATGTCGCGAGCATCTATCTTCTAGCCAAGTGGGGCATTCCGGAAATGAGGAAGCGGGGTGGTGGGTCGATCATCAATATCGCTTCCGTGCAGGGATACGCGTGCCAGCGAGGTGTGGCGGCCTATGCCACATCGAAGGGAGCGGTTCACAGTCTGACTCGAGCCCTGGCTCTCGACCACGCTTCTGACAAAATTCGTGTCAACTCGATCAGTCCTGGTTCAATTCGAACGCCGATGCTCGAACGATCCGCAGCGCACTTCGGTCAAGGTCTGCCTCTCGGACAGGTACTCGAACGCTTTGCCGCGGCTCATCCACTGCGGAGAAACGGTGCCCCGGAAGAGGTCGCTGAACTCGCAGCGTTCCTGGCTTCCGATCGAGCTGGATTCTGCACGGGTGGCGACTACCTCATTGACGGCGGCCTGCTTGCCGGCATCGGTGTCCAATGACTTCCGAGCCAATTTGCGTTGCACCGACGGGGGACGTTTGTGGCGAAGGAGTTGTGTGGCACGCGGCGCACTCCGCTGCCTACTGGACCGACATTAACCGCTTTCTGATTCATCGCTATACGCCCATCGACCGATGCGTCCGGACCTGGTTCTTTGACGAACCGGTCACAGCTTTGACACTGACGGACCGGGACGACACACTGGCCGTAGTCCTCGGCTCTCAGGTGATTTTGTGGGAGCCTCACTCGGATCATCGCAGCCAGCCCCTTTACCAGCTCGAACAGTGGCCGAGAGTTCGCTTCAACGATGCGCGAACTGATAAGCATGGATCACTCTGGATCGGCTCGATGCACAACAACGTGAATCCTGACGGCTCCGCCGGGACCGTGGAGGGCTATGACGGCATGCTCTATCGTCTGGACCCCGACAATACCATCACCGAGTGGTGCTGCGATCTTCGCATTGCCAACACGCTTGCCTGGAGCCCGGATGACCGACATTTCTACTTCGGTGACACACTGGAGAACACCGTCTGGGTTTACGATTACGATCCTGCCAGCGGGGCCATCGCTAATCGTAGGCCGTTTCTGCAAGGCTTCTCCAAGGGATTTCCTGACGGTTCCTGTATCGATGCTGAAGGATATCTTTGGAATTGTCGCTTCTATGGTGGATGTATCGTCCGGGTAGCGCCCGACGGGCATATTGATCGCATTGTAGACATGCCGGTACAGAACGTAACAACTTGCACTTTCGGCGGTGCAGACCGCAAAACACTTTACGTGACGACTGCCTCGGTCCAAGCACCGCCCGGTGACCGTTTGGCTGGCGGACTATTCACGATCCAGACCGAGACTGAGGGGCAGCCGGAAAATCGGTTCGCTATTTTTGCGCAGCGAGATGCGGCTATTGGCAACCGCTGAACGTTGTATGCCAGCTGCGAAATGCGCAATGCATTCAGACAACGCGAGTGCCCATGCCGCTCTCTTGTTCTCTAGTCGAAACCTCCCCGCTCTAATGTATTGTTGTCTGAAAGGCATCCATCAACGAAGTAATCTTCATCGCGGCCTTCAGCTCATCTAGCGTGCTTGCAGTTCGCGCCGTGAGTTCGACAGTCTCTCCCGGCAGCAGGTCTACGTAATTATCTGACATCTCGACTTCCAAATCGCCGAAGGAGACCCGCACATTCCTCGCTAAAACCGGCGCACGCAAGGAAAGGGTATAGTTTCCGTCCGCCTTGTTCAGGGTGCTCTCAATCTCTGGAGCCGACGGCAGTTCCAGGTTATGCATGGCATTGAAGAACACCAGATTGCGTGACACCCGCTGTCCGCCGACTTCCAGATCGGTCACTACGAACGATCGATGGAGATCCGCTTTCGCTGCGAGTTGATCCTGCCAGAACTTCAGATACGAAGCGCTCGAGGCCGCTGGAATTTGTACTGCCTGCACCTGATCCAGCAACACGTTCCCTGAAAAATCAAGCAACCGCACCCGAATTTTGCCCGCAAGCGCTTGCTGCTTGTCAGAGACAATATAAACGTCGAGCTGGTTATCGTGCAGAGATGGCGAGATCAACACATCGTCATAGAACCGGCGCGCATAATAGTGTAGGGCCTTCCATTTTCCGTAGTAATCGATGCTCGCCCACGAAGCTACGGGCCAGCAGTCATTCAATTGCCAGTACAGCGAACCCATGGTCCGCGGCCGCAAACGACGGAGATGCTCGGCGCCGAGCTTAATGATTTCCGCTTGCTGCACTTGGCTCAGGTATACGAAAGCCTCGAAATTCTTCGGCTCCCAGTACTCGCGCAGCATGTAGGTCAGGATACGTTCATTGCCTCCCTTGTTCTTTTGATGGGCTTGCATCACCTTCGACCTGATATCGAGGTCCTCGGGCTTGGCAAATGAACGAATCGTCCGCATATCCGGGAAGGATTGAAATCCATACTCCGTCATGAATCGCGGAAATTGTTTGAGGTAATCCTGCGCCGGCGCCAAGGCATGCCAAACTGCCCAATAATGCATGTCTCCGTTGTCGGGTAGGTCGGGCACCTCCTCGAAATTGGCGCTCGGCGAACTCGGGGAATACGGTGCGGGATCTCCAAAATCGTGAACGGCACTCTTCAATATGTCGGCAAACAAAATTATGTAATCCTGCCAAACCCGCTCCCGCACCTCAGGGGAAACCGATTCCTTGAAATTCTGGCGGTCCGCCCAGTGATGCCAGCCAGTTTCCACTTCATTATTTCCGCACCAGATCGCGATACTCGGGTGATCTCGAAGCCGCTTGATCTGCTGGATCGCTTCCTGGCGCACGTTTTCCTGGAAGGCAACGTCCCCCGGCACCATGTCCCCGCCGAAACTGAACTCCTGCCATACCAGCATTCCCAGCTCATCGCAGATGTCATAGAAATCGTCGGACTCGTAGTACCCGCCACCCCATTCGCGCAGAATGTTCATATGTGCATCGTGCGCGGCCTGGATGACTCTGCGGTGAATCTCGGGCGTCACGCGGTTCGGGAAGCTGTCAAACGGAATCACATTCGCTCCCTTGGCGAAGATAGGCACGCCATTCACGACGAACTCGAAACTCTTGCCCCACTGATCCGGCACGCGCCGTAGTTCGACAGAGCGCAACCCCGTTTTCGCCTCGGTCTCCGCAGCCACATCCTTTCCCAAGCGGACGGCTGCGGAAAAGAGGTAGCGACTTTGCTCTCCGTATCCAGCCGGATGCCACAATTTAGGTTTGGGGATCACAATCGGAAACACACAATGATTCACGCCCGTAGTTAGTAGTACCGTTTGCTTCCCTACATTGCCGTGTCCTCCGGACAGTTCACGATACGTGTAAGTGATAACCGCGGTTCCCGGGGTTGCCGCCTGCATTTCTAGTTCTGCATCGACGCGGGCTTCATCTGGGCTGATCTTGATCTGGTGAATGTGCAGGTTGTTAATCCGCACCGCATCCCACGTCTCAAGGCGGACGGGCCGCCAGATGCCCGCTGTGACAAATCTCGGTCCCCAGTCCCAGCCGTATTGGTACGGCGCTTTTCGGGTATAAGGAGCAGTGGGAATACCTTGCTCGTTTCCGCCGTTTATGGTCGAGATAGCCGGCAAAACGTACGGAAGTGACTTAACATATGGCAGCATCCTCGTCACTGCGGAGTGAAAGACTACGCGCAGGCTGTTATTCCCGGGTCTGAGCAGCGTCTTCGCCGGCACGCTCCAGCGCCGGAACATGTTGTCGGTATGAAGCAGCGCTGTGTCGTTCAGGTAGACGTCGGCAAATGTGTCGAGCCCATCAAAGACAAGGTCGACATGACCGTGTCCCAAGGTGGCCGCGTCTATTGGGAACTGGGTCCGGTATTCCCAGTTTGTGAGCCCAACCCACTGCACCTGAAACTCATTGTCCTGATAGAAAGGATCCGGGATGAGCTTGTTATTCAGTAGGTCGGTTTGCACCACACCCGGAACCTGTGCCGGATGCCACTCGTTCAGATCGGCTCGATCCGTGCTGCTGACCGCGCGGAATTCCCAGCCCGCCTCGATCACCCGACTGGTTGACTGTGCCGCTTCAAGGCGCTCAGTAAAAAGAACTGAGCTTATGAGGCAAGGAACAAGAATAAGGACATAGTCGAAGATCCGGGCAATGAAGTGCGAAGCGCTCTCTTTCATACCCTGCCCTCCCTATAAACAAATACTCTCGCGTCGGAGATGAGTTCCGGCCCGAGTGTGGGCAGGTTCCAATCTGCTGCGGAGGAGAGCCCGCTTAGTCCAATTGCGCCCACAACCTCTCCATCTCGCCAGATGGGAATCCCGCCTCGGTCGCGTCATAGGCCGCCTTGGTGGACGACGGCCGCCTCTGGAGCGGCGGCATTTCGATCCGAAGTCCAGAATCCGGTGATCTCTTCAAGAGAATGTCCCCTGGTTTCTGGAACAAGGCGCAGAACGCACAGAAAATTCACCAGCGCGGCAAGACTGAACCACCAGAAAGTGCCGTCGTTGCCCAGATATTTCTGCATCAAGGGAAAGGTTTGGTTGCCGAGGTATCCAACGAGCCACAGAGCTGTCGTGGCGATCGACATGGCACGGCCGCGCACTTTCGTCGGATAAATCTCGGAAATGATCACCCAGCACGCGACTCCATTGCCAAACGCGTGCCCGGCGACAAATGTCATCACGAAAAGCAGAACGGCCAGGCCGTTCCCGCGAACGTGGTACAACCAGCCCACGCATGCGAATGACAAGCATTGCAGCATTGTCCCGGTAAGGATCAGCGTCTTGCGACCCACGCGATCGACTAGCCAGAGTGCGAAAAGGGTCGACACCAGGTTCACGAGGCTTACCAGCACAGATTGGAAGAAAGCATCGGTGGTCGCCGCCCCCGCTGCGCGAAAGACCTCGGGAAGAAATGAGAACAAGGGTGTGATTCCGCTAAGCTGGGAAAGAGCGGCTAGCATGATCCCCAGCAGGAGCGGCCGCAGAAACATATTGAAAAGTTCTGAAATTCGGCCTTCCTCTGTCGCTAGGGACAATTCAATAGCGCTGATTTCCCGCTGTGCCAAACGGCCCCCGTTCACGCGAACCAGGACGCCATACGCCGCGTCCCTCTTTCCGCTCTTCATCAACCATCGCGGGCTTTCCAGCGCGGGGACTATCATCATTGCGAAGAGAATGGCGGGAACAATACCAGCAAAGAACATCCACCGCCAGCCTGTTACCGTGTTCCAGGCGCTGTTGCCTATCCGCTGGATCAGCATGTTGGCAAACACCGCCCCCAGGATGCCCAGCACAATCCCAAGCTGATAGAGAGTGACCAGCCGCCCTCGCAGACGCGTGGGAGCAATCTCGGCGATATACATGGGAGAGATGATTGACGCCCCACCAATCCCCAACCCGCCAAGCACCCTCCAGAATACGAATTGGGTGAAAGTCCGAGCGAAGAGTATTCCCGCGGACGAAGCTATGAAACATCCGGCACATAGGAACAGGCCTTTCTTCAGGCCTACACGATCTACGATCGAACCCGCGAACGCGGACCCTGCAATGCACCCGATGAGGGCACATCCGGCGGCCCAACCGACCTGCACCGTGCCAAGGTGGAAGCAGCGGCTGAGATAGCCAATAGCCCCGCTGATAACAATATTGTCGTAGCCGAACAGCAGTCCACCGAGTCCCGCAACGCTGGCCGAAACGATGAGGTGCCACTTGTCAAACAAATTCGAATCGGCTTCGGAATTCTTCAAGGGCGGTTTCCTGAGGGCCGTACGTTTGTCTCAGCGTTCTGTAACGTTTGGAGAAGAAGATTCAAGCATGGCTTTGGCGGCCAATATGAAACCCAACGTATGCGCCATGCCCGCATGCCACGGAGCCGGACAGGTCATCTGTGGACTGTGATCCGGAATAATCACGCCATCAAAGTTGTTACGCTTCAGGATGGACAAGATGCGGATCATGTCCACGTCTCCTTCGTCGATGAAGGTCTCCCGGTAATGTGGGACTTTTCCCACGACGTTTCGAAGGTGAAGATAAGCGATATTTCCGCGACGGCTGTACTGGTCGACCGCATCGTAGACATTGCCTTCCGTCATCTCCGCGATGGTTCCCACGCAGAGCTCCAGCGCATTGCTGCGGCTGGGAGCGATGTCCAGCAAGCGCTGATACATACGCGGCTGATAGACGAGTCGTGGTTGCCCGCGCATAGTCGGCATGGGAGGATCGTCGGGATGCGCGGCCAATCGTACTCCAGCCTGCTCCGCCACTGGGATGACATCTTCAAGGAACCGATGCAGCCTGCGCCAGAGTTCGTCGTGACTGATCGAAGGCAATATACCGGCGGAAGCCTTGGGGTCGTAGATCATATTCCACACGGTTCCGTTGGGAACGGGTACGTCGTCGGCAGGGCCGTCCATTCCGAGGGTAAGTGCTCGTCCGCGACCCGCTGGCACGGTTACCCGGCCACATACACCTGCAATGCTGAAGTTGTAACCGAGGACGGGAATTCCTGCCTCTCCCAGATTACGAATAATCGTCTTAACCTTTTCGACTTGCTGCGTTCTTTGCGGGCCATCGAGCAAAATGTCGTGCCAGTAAGCAGGGTCGAGATTTTCGATCGCTGCCAATACTAGTCCTGCCGCCTCAATTTCTTTGCGGAGGGCAATTAACTCCGTGGCTGTCCATAGCTTGTCCGGGTTACCCGCTACACCCCAGGTGTCGTACTTTGCGCCCGTGGGCTGGTTGTTCCGCGGGTTCGTCGCGGCCTGGTGAAAATAATCGACTAGATGGACAACAACGTGTGTGCATCCTGCCTGGCAGGCGAAAGCGTAGTGCTCCGGAGTCAGCATGTGGCGATACAATCCAAGTCCGACTTTCATAAGCGATTCCCGATGCCGCTGCCGTAATCAGCGCTGAGTATTTGTCCGTTGATTTCCGATGCCAGCGGCGAACACAGGAACACGAACGCACCTGCGATGGATTCCGGGCTGTTCCTCTTCCCGAGGGAAACCCGCAACACGAACTCGCGGTACGCTGGGTCCTCCTCGAACACTTTGAGCGAACTGCCAGCCGCGACGTTTCCCGGCGATATCACGTTCACGCGAATTCCGGATGACACGTATTCGAGCGCCATGCAGCGCGCAAAATTCTCGAGCGCCGCTTTGGCCGATGCATAGGAAGGAATCAGTGTGTGTGGTACGCGGGCCACATACGAGGACGTGAAGATCAAGTGCCCGGGGATCTTCCGTGCAATCCACTGGGCGAATACCGCACGCGCCAGGTATGTCTGGGCAAAGAAATTGAAGCGAAAAATTCGTTCGAATTCGGCCTCTGTGGTGCTCGCGAAAGGATGCAGCCCACATCCGCCCGCGTGCCCCAGCACCGTATCCATCATCGGACACCGGTCGAATGCCGTGTCCACCACACGAGTGAGAGTTGCGGAGTCTGTCACATCCAGCGAGTAGTACACATATGACTCAGCCGGAACTTTCCATTCCTCTAATTTAGAAGCCGCTTCGCGTGCCGGTTTTAGATCCAGTAAAACCAGCTTCGCGCCCGCAGCGGCCAGCCTTACCACCATGTGCTCAGCAATTGCCCCCATGGCGCCCGTGATCAGGATTGTCTTACCTGACAGATCAATGCTTATCACTGCGGCTTCCCCTGCCTGCTATGGTGCACGTTCTACATGATCCGGTGCTTCTCAAAAGCAGCCACGGCACTCGTTCCCAACATCAACACTTTCTTGACCCGTTTTTCGCCGCGAGCCTTCTCGAGAGCTTTGGTGAATACTTCGGTTTCGGTTTCCACCGGAATCATACATACACCGTTGATGTCGCCAAAGAGCAAATCGCCTGGACGAAAGCGAACCGCGCCAATCTCGACGGGAACACGAAAGTCGACCACCTTGTAACGGGGGCCGAATCCTGTCCATAGGAACCGAAGGAGAAGGTCGGAAACCGGGTTTTCAGAATTGCTTTGGTATCGCGCACATATCCGTTCAGCACCGCTCCGGTAGCGCCTAGCTTTTTTGCCCGCACGGTCATCAGCTCTCCCCACAGCGCATTGCGTGGCGAGGAACCCGTATTTACGTACACCTCATTCGGGAGGAGACCGTCAAGCGCCTCCAGCATCAACCCGAAAGGCTTCGCCATCAATTTGTTCGCTGTGCCTGTAATCTTCTCTTCGAAAACATCGACCGAGAGTACCGGCATCGCCCGGCCGATGAGCACCATGTCGGGGTTCAGGGGCCGTATTTGCGGCGGCAGGAATTGGTGCTGCAGACGCATCCTGTCCATCACGTCTCCGACAACACACGTAAACAGCTCCTTCTTCACGATCCGGAAAAGCTCTTCATCGCTCTGCCAAAGCATTTCCCCACCCTGTTCTTGTCCCTTTCCAAAAGTTCCGCTCTTGTTTCCGGATGCGCAGCGCTTAACCGAGCCGTTTGAAAATCCTCGTGCATCATTGAAAAAACGGCTCACCCTGGCGGACCGAAGAGACGGCTAGGTCGGACCGAGTTCCTGACCGAAACGATTACAATGCGAGCCTATGGTTGGCACGGTACTTCTTCAGCTAGAGCGAAATGGCGCTCTTCTTTTGAGTGCATTCTGCAGTGTGCTCGAAAATTGCTTGACACCGCCGACATTGTCAGAGACGCGATTTTGCGCCAACCATCCCTTCGACTTACCGCCAACTCTCTGACTTTCATTGACTTGCCAGCTACTGATACGTAAAATTCCGCGCCAGTGATCGGCCAGACCATTTCGCACTACCGCATCGTCGAGAAGCTCGGTGGCGGTGGCATGGGTGTCGTCTACAAGGCGGAAGACACCGAGCTGGGCCGCTTTGTCGCCTTGAAGTTTCTGCCTGAGGGCTTCGCGCAAGATCCGCAATCGCTGGAACGCTTCCGCCGGGAAGCCCGCGCGGCGTCTGCCCTGAACCACCCGAACATCTGCACGATTTACGAAATTGGTAAGCACGACGGACAAGCGTTCATCGCCATGGAGTTTCTGGACGGAGTAACGCTGAAACACCGGATGGCTGGCCGTCCAATGGATACCGAGTCGTTGCTGGCGCTCGCCATCGACATTGCCGACGCACTGGAGGCGGCGCACGCGCAGGGCATCGTTCATCGGGACATCAAGCCGGCCAACATTTTTGTGACGAAGCGCGGCCACGCCAAGATTCTCGACTTCGGGCTGGCCAAGGTGATGACGGCGGGCAACCGGGCGTTGGATGACGGCGACACCGCGCAGGAGACACTGAATCAGGAGCACCTCACCAGCCCAGGCTCCACGCTCGGCACCATCGCTTACATGTCGCCTGAGCAGGTGCGTGCGAAAGAGTTGGACGGACGAAGCGATCTTTTCTCCTTCGGAACAGTTTTGTATGAGATGGCTACCGGCGCGCTGCCGTTCCGCGGAGAAAGCTCGGGCGTGATCTCGCACGAAATTCTGGATCGCGAGCCGCTTCCGGTACTCCGGCTGAACTCGAACCTTCCACCCAAATTCGAAGACATCATTAATAAGGCGCTGGAGAAAGACCGCGAGCTGCGCTACCAGGTAGCGGCGGAAATGCGCGCCGACCTCAAACGGCTGAAACGGGAAACGGAATCGCGGCATGGCGTACCGATTAGTTCTGGGACGGTGGCCGCAGCTCAGGAAACCGGCACACTAGTTGCCGCTCCACCGCTGTCCCTGGCATCAGGTTCTTCCCCAGCGTCTTCCTCGTCTTCCTCATCGAGCGCCGTACAGGCCGCTGAACTCCCGGTAACGGGTGGCGGGAAGCTCTGGAAGATTGTTCTCACCGCGTTGCTCCTGGTGGCTGCTCTTCTTGCAGGCGGCCTCTACTGGCGCTCGCGATCAACGGCGCCGGCCGTCACGGCCACTCCGCTCACCGAGAAAGACACAGTGGTACTTGCCGACTTTGCGAACTCCACCGGCGACCCTGTCTTCGATGATGCGCTCAAGCAGGCACTGGCGGTGCAGCTCGGACAATCGCCTTTCCTCAACATCCTTTCAGATCGGCGAGTCGAAGAAACCTTGCGTCTCATGGGCCGGCCCTCGAATGAAAAGATTACGCGCGATGTCGCGCGCGAACTCTGCATCCGGACAGGAAGCAAGGCGTTTCTTGTCGGCTCGATCTCGAAACTGGCCGAACAGTATGTGGTGGGCGTAGACGCAATCGGCTGCAGCACTGGAGACACGCTGGCCAAGGAACAGGAAGTGGCGGGAACGAAGGCAGACGTGCTGAAAGCTCTTGGGCAGGCTGCCTCGAGCTTGCGAGCGAAGCTCGGCGAGTCACTCGCGACCATTCAGAAGTTTGATGTTCCGGTGGAAGCCACCACACCGTCGCTGGAAGCCTTGAAGGCGTTCAGCATGGGCATCACAACCTTCCGCGCCAAGGGCAACGCCGAGGCAATCCCTTTCTACAAACGCGCGCTGGAACTCGATCCGAATTTCGCCGTGGCCTATGCCAGTCTCGGTCTGGTCTATGCCAATCTCGGACAGGCTAGTCTGGCGGCGGAGAACATCAAGAAAGCGCACGAACTGCGCGACCGAGTCAGCGAACGGGAGAAATATCGAATCTCGGCTCTGTACTACGAGAAAGTGACTGGCGAACTGGAACAGGCCACCCAGGTCTACGAACTGTGGGGCAAGAGTTACCCGAAGGATGTCGTGCCACCCGGGAACCTGGCGGTGATCTATGCCTACCTCGGGCAGATTGATAAGTCTGTGGCGGCGACCGAGGAGAGCCAGCGTCTCGCGCCCGATGCCACCGGTTATTCGAATCTGGCGGGAGGCTATCTCGCGCTGAACCGGCTCGATGACGCCCAGAAAACGATCGAGGAGGCTCAAAAACACAATCTCGTCGGCGACTTCTTGCACCTGGGAATTTACCAATTGGCTTTCGTTAGAGGCAACACTGCAGAGATGGAGCGGCAAGTAGTCTGGGCAGCCGGTAAGCCCGGGACCGAAGACTTCCTGCTGTCGTTTCAATCGGACACGGAAGCTTATGATGGGCGCCTTACCAAGGCTCGGGACTTTTCCCGCCGCGCGGTGGATTCTTCCGTCCGTAACGACTCAAAGGAAACGGCTGCCGTGTGGCAAGTGAATGCTGCCCTGCGAGAAGCGGAGTTTGGCAACATGGCAGTCGCGAAGCAAGATGTCGCCGCGGCCCTGAAGCTGAGTCCGGGGCGTGATGTTGAAATGCTGTCTGCGTTGGCACTGGCACGGAGCGGGGAAATCGCCCGGGCCAAAACGATTGTGGAACAGCTGGAAAAGAGTTATCCGTCCGAAACTATCCTGAAAGTCTATTGGCTACCGACGATCAAGGCGGCCATCGAACTGAGTGGCAATCATGCCGCGCAAGCCCTGGTGTCTCTGGAGGCCGCCGCGCCCTATGATTTCGGTTCGCCGCCACCATTTCAGGTCGGGACTCTGTATCCTGCCTATCTTCGCGGTGAAGCCAATCTCATGGCGCACAACGGCACGGCTGCAGCAGCCGAGTTCCAGAAGCTGTTGGATCACCGAGGCATCGTTCTGAACTTCGTTACCGGATCACTGGCTCACCTTCAAATCGGCCGCGCTTACGTCATGGAGGGCGACACTGCCAAAGCGAAAGCGGCGTACCAGGATTTCCTCACCCTCTGGAAAGACGCCGACCCCGACATTCCCATCCTGAAAGAAGCCAAAGCGGAGTACGCGAAGTTGCAGTAGTCATCATGGCCAGTCTTCTTCAGGCCTCTTTCGCCTCCTTGAAATTCCTAACTGCTGTAACCAGGGATATTTCAGCAGCAACAGATGGGATGAGAAGGCCGGTCTCCGGACGGGATGCTGTAAGCTCCCAAGTTATCG
>QIAH01000500.1 GCA_003225465.1 Acidobacteriota bacterium
GCGAACCAGTTGCAGATTTTCTGCCTGCAAACGATCTCCTCGAGCAATCAATCAGTCACATTTCTTTCTTGAGCGCGGATCTCAACCATTCGGGGGACTTCAAGAGATTGACGGGTGAGCGCGAAGGCAGCCTCTGAGACCCGACCCAGGAGGTCACTAATTCGAGGCATGCTGTACTCATGGTCAAATGCGGGATCGACGGCAGCTGTTCTGTGTAAGTTGTTGATGGATAGTGACATAGCTGTAACGTAATCACCGAGCCTTGGGGCGCTGGAGTCATGGTAGAATAGCTGCTCCTGTATCCTCCTCCCCCGAAAACTGAAGAGGAGCGATCCAATTGATGTTCCGCAAAACCTTTCCGCTTTTCCTTACACTTTCACTCCTGTCCATCCTGCCGCTAACAACGGCCCAAGCTCAGACCGCGAGTCTGACTGCCCCTCAAATTGTTGAGAAAAATATTGCAGCCCGCGGCGGACTACAAGCATGGCGAGGACTCCAGACCATGACTTGGACCGGTAAGATGGACGCAGGCGGAGGTGACTCCGCGGCGCGCAGTCGACGAGCTGCTCTCGCACCGAGCAGCAGCACGAACCATGCTGTGATGAATGCGCCTGAGGGCAAAACTGAGCAAGTGCAACTGCCGTTCACTTTGTACATGAAGCGAGGCCGCAAGTCGCGGATCGAACTCGAATTCGCAGGCAAGAAACCTGTTCAGGTCTACGACGGCACGAACGGATGGAAATATCGGCCGTTTCTGAATCGTGAAGATGTTGAGCCATTCACCAATGATGAATTGAAATCGGAAGCTCAGAAGTCCGATCTCGATGGTCCGCTCGTCGACTACGCAACCAAGGGCACGAAAGTTGAGTCCGCTGGAGTCGAGAAGGTGGAAGGCCACGATTGCTACAAGCTGAAGCTGACCTTGAAGAGCGGTGACGTTCAATACGTTTGGATCGACACCCAGTCATTTCTAGACGTGAAAGTTTCGGGGACGCCGCGCCGCATGGATGGCAGGATGCACAATGTGTACATCTATCAGCGCGATTTCAAGACGGTGCAGGGTCTGGTACTCCCGCAGGTTCTCGAGACTGCAGTGGACGGATACCGGGACACGCATAAGATGGTGATTGAGAGCCTGGTGATCAATCCCAAGTTGGACGATTCACTGTTCAAGAAGCCTCAATCGAAGTAGCGATTGCCAGCGAAGGCGCCCGAGATTGGGCGCCTTCGACGAAGCCGTAAGAAAATGTGGCAACCTTCGCGGTGAATGTTGTTCTTCCTCTCCCTAAGGCACGTATGATCGTGACCAAACGCTTCCCCCGACTAACTAATAGGTTCGATCGAATAAGTGAGGCCAGAGCTTTTTTCTACGCTAAGTATCGGACGCGCGGAACTCTGGCAAACGTATCTGTGGGGCTAAGACCATGAATAAGCCGACGGCTGTCGGTTCCTTACTCGTTATCGCTCTGGGCGCCTTTGTTGCAGGCCGCTTCAGCGGCGGATCCCGCCAACAAAATCCTCCTTCTGCCAAGCGCGTTCTTTACTACGTCGATCCAATGCATCCCGCTTACAAATCCGATAAGCCGGGAACGGCACCTGATTGCGGCATGGCGTTGGAACCTGTCTATGAGGGTGATAATCCGGCGGCGAAGCTGCAGTTGCCCGCAGGCGCCGTCTCCATTGCGCCTGAAAAGCAGCAGCTCATTGGCGTGCGGACAGAGGTCGTCGAGAAGAATTCGGGCTCGCGCCTGGTGCGTACTACCGGGCGGGTGGCGCCCGACGACAATCGTGTCTACCGGATGATGGCCGGTACCGATGGCTGGATTCAATCACTGCAGGATAGCCCGGCGGGAACTGTCGTTAAGAAGGATCAAGTGCTGGCCGTCTTCTATAGCCGCGAGTTTCGCAACGCTGAACAAGCGTTCCTCGGCTCGCTGGCGAGTCAGGATCGCGTGCGGGGTGTGCGCGATTCCGACGACCCGAACCGGGTGGGTGATTCCAGCATCCGAATCAACGAAGAACAACTAAAAACGCTTGGCATGGGCGAGCCGCAGATTCGAGAGCTTCGCAAAACGCGCCAGGTCACCGGAGATATCACCCTGGTTTCTCCAGTCGATGGCATTGTGTTGTCGCGTTCGATATCGCCGCTGCAACTTTTTGAAAAGGGAACCGAATTTTACAGGATTGCCGACCTCAGCAAAGTATGGATCATCGCCGACGTGTTTAGTGATGAAGCGAGCGCGTTGCGGCCCGGATCCAAAGCTACCGTTCTGATTCGCGAGCTTTCAAAAACCGTTACTGCCACCGTTACCGACACGCCGCCCTCGTTTGATCCTGCTTCGCGCACCTTGAAATTACGGCTCGAGTCGGACAATCCGGGCTTGCTTCTTCGTCCGGATATGTATGTTGATGTCGAATTTCGAGCTCTTGCGCCGGCGGGCATCTCGATTCCTGCCGAGGCGGTCCTCGATAGCGGCATGCAAAAGATCGTCTACCTCGAGACCAGCGATGGCGTGTTCGAACCGCGTCCGGTGGAACTGGGTTCATCATTTGGAAATCGCGTGACCGTAAAGCGCGGTCTGGCGGAAGGCGATCGCGTGGTTACGGCGGGCAATTTCCTGATTGATTCAGAAAGCCGCATGAAACCCGCGGTTCTGCGCACCGTGAACGAAAAGCGCGATACCACCACGGCCACTGCTGCTGTCGCGCACAACGACGCGATGACGCATGATCCGGTCTGCGGCATGTCGCTTGACCGGGAGAAGGTGCTTGCCGACGGTCACACAGAAACCTATCGCGGAGAAACATTTGTTTTCTGCTCGGACAAATGCCATAAGAAGTTCCTGCAGGATCCCGCGAAGTATTCAGAGGATCGGTTAAGAAGCGCGGCAGACAGGGCATCGGGACGGCAGAATGATTAACCGTCTCATCAGCTTCTCAGTCCGAAACAAGTTTCTCATCTTCGCCTTTGTCGCGGCGGCCTGCATCTGGGGAACCTGGTCGATGATGCACCTGCCGCTGGACGCGACCCCGGACCTGAGCGAAACCCAGGTCATCATCCTGTCGCGCTGGGACCGCAGCCCCGACATCATCGAAGATCAGGTCACCTACCCGATCATCTCCGCGATGACCGGCGCGCCCAAGGTCAAGACGGTTCGCGGTATCTCCGATTTCGGTTTCTCCTATGTGTATGTGGTGTTTGACGAAGGAACCGACATCTACTGGGCGCGCTCCAGAACGCTCGAATACCTATCGGCAGTGAATTCACGGCTGCCGCAAGGCGTGAAGACGGAACTTGGTCCGGATGCAACCGGGCTGGGTTGGGTCTTCCAGTACGTTCTAAAAGACGAATCCGGCAAACATACTCTGGCGGAGCTTCGCTCCTATCAGGATTGGTATCTCAAGTATTACTTGAAAGCGGTCCCCGGTGTGGCCGAAGTTGCTTCGCTCGGCGGCTTCACGCAGCAATATCAGATCAACGTCGATCCCAACCGCCTGCGTTCTTATGGAATCCCGATTTCGCGCGTAGCCGATGCGGTCCGCAGTGGCAACAGCGAAACCGGGGCGCGCTTGCTGGAATTTGGCGGCGCCGAGTACATGATCCGCGGCCGCGGATATGTGAAGACGCCCCAGGATCTTGAAGATATTGTTCTGGTCAATCAGAATGGCACTCCAATCCGCATCAAGGACGTCGGAGAGGTTGTGCTTGGGCCCGACATTCGCCGTGGAGCCGCCGATCTTAACGGCACCGGCGAAGTGGTTTCTGGCATTGTCATCATGCGTCAGGGCAGCAATGCCCTCGACGTCATCGATCGAGTGAAGGCGCGCCTGAAAGAAATCGCGCCGGGCATGCCGGAAGGCGTGAAGGTTGTTCCCGTGTACGACCGGTCGGAGCTCATCCGGCGATCGATCTCGAATGCACGCTCGACCCTGATTGAAGTCATCTTGACGGTCGTCTTGATCATTCTGATTTTCCTTTGGCACTTTCCAAGTGCCGTGATTCCGGTTGTAACCATTCCGGTCGCCATTCTTCTGACCTTCATTCCGCTGCAGTACACAGGAGTGAGCATCAACATCATGTCGCTGGCAGGGCTGGCAATCGCCTGCGGCGAGTTGGTCGATGCGGCCATCGTGGTTGTGGAGCAAACTCACAAGAAGCTCGAGATCTATGAGCGCTCCGGCCAGCCTTTCCGCTATGACGAGGTGATTCTCGAAGCTGTACGGGAGGTCGCCGGCCCTACATTCTTCGCGCTGCTGGTCATTGCAGTCGCGTTCCTTCCGGTTCTTGTGCTGGAAGGACAAGAAGGCAAACTTTTCCGGCCACTGGCGTACACGAAGAACTTCGCAATGCTGGTCGCAGCGGTTCTTGCACTTACCTTGGATCCCGCCCTTCGGTTATTGCTCGTGCGCCGGCCCCGTAGACTCGATCTACAGCAGAGTTGGCGACAGCGCTTCCTGGGTATGCTACTGGGTGGCAAGATTCGCCCGGAGGAAAAGCATCCCATCACTGGCCCTCTGATGCGACTCTACGATCCGGTCGTTCGTTGGACACTGCGCTACAAGACGCAAGTGATCGTGGGCGCAGTAGCGTTGGTCATTCTCACGATTCCTCTGTTCTGGAGAATCGGTTCGGAATTCATGCCGCCGCTGGAGGAAGGCTCGTTGCTGTACATGCCGACCACCATGCCCGGCATCTCGATTGCCGAAGCGCAACGCCTCCTGCAGGTCACAGATGGCATCCTGAAGAGCTTCCCCGAAGTCGATCACGTTCTCGGCAAGACCGGTCGCGCAGATACAGCTACCGACCCTGCGCCCCTTTCCATGCTGGAAACGGTGATTGTTCTTAAGCCGCATTCGGAGTGGCGCCAAACCCACGTCTGGTATTCGTCATGGGCACCGAATTGGATGCTGCCTGTACTGCGGCACATCACTGCTGACCACATTTCGGAGACGGAACTGGTTGCGCAGATGAACGATGCTTTAAAGATTCCCGGCCTTTCCAATTCGTGGACCATGCCGATCCGGGGACGAATTGAGATGCTCACCACCGGCATCCGAACCCCGGTTGGACTGAAGATCCAGGGTGGCGACCTGAACCGCATCCAGGAAATCGGCCGGCAGGTCGAGGCGGTGCTTGGAAAAGTCCCGGGCACGCGCAGCGTGTTCTCCGAGCGCACCGGAGATGGCTACTTTCTGGATGTGACCTGGGATCGAAAGGCGCTGGCCACCAACGGACTTTCGATCGAAGACGCCCAGAATGCACTTTCGACCGCGGTAGGCGGTGAGAACGTCAGCACAACCATCGAGGGCCGTGAGCGGTATCCCATCAACGTCCGCTACAAGCGTGACTTCCGTTCGGATGTGGAAGCGCTCGGCAAAGTTCTGGTCACCGCCAGCGGCGATAAGCAAATCCCACTTTCGGAGTTGGCGACAATTCGGATGCTGAATGGCCCGGCAATGATCCGCAACGAAGACGGGCTGCTCACCGGATATGTCTTCGTCGATGTGGCAGGCCAGGCCCCGGGCGATTATGTGGCGCAAGCCCGTCACGAGATGGAAAGTAAGCTGCATCTGCCCGCCGGCTACACCGTGCTTTGGAGTGGCCAGTATGAATCCGCAGAGCGCGTTCGTCAGCGGCTGATGCTGGTTGTGCCCGTCACATTAGCCATCATCCTTTTCCTTCTGTACACGAACACGCGCTCGATGGTGAAAACGGCGATCATCACGCTGGCAGTGCCTTTCTCAGCAGTCGGCGCGCTATGGATGGTCTACCTGCTCGGCTACAACATGAGCATCGCGGTATGGGTCGGCATTATCGCGTTGCTCGGCATTGACGCCGAGACGGGCGTCTTCATGCTGCTATACCTCGATTTGGCGTACGAGAAGGCCAAGCGGGAGCATGTGCGCCTGACCCGCACACAGCTCTACGAAGCTATCGTCGAAGGCGCGGCGAAGCGGCTTCGCCCCAAGTTCATGACGTTTGCCACCATGAGCGTAGGTCTCGTTCCAATCTTGTGGTCCACAGGTACAGGATCGGAAATCATGAAGCGCATTGCGGCTCCCATGGTGGGAGGCATTGTGACTTCGTTCTTGCTGGAATTGCTCGTGTACCCGGCGATCTACGCATTCTGGCGGGAGCGCGAAGTCATGCCTGAACCGGACAGCGAATTTGCGGGAGGCGCGAGGTCCACGACTGCCTATCTCGAACTCGGTGCCATCAAGAATCGTGGAGCGGTTCCGGTTTCGTCTTCGGAGTAGTCTCTTCTGAGATGTCAATAAGTAGCGGGTAGCGCCGGCGTCCCGCCGGCTCTAGGGAGCGTGACGCCTCGAAACACAGCCGGCGGGACGCTGGCGCTAAGCAGACGACCGCTCTTAGCCTGCCCTGAGCGAAGCGAACGGACCGACGACTGCTTTCCCTTCAGCGCAATCCGCCATTGTCCTTTTCAACCTGCAATAAAGCTCCCGAAACTGGCATTGACACGGTGCTTCCAGCACCTTAGCATCGCGTCAGTCCTATCCCAGCCTGCTCTTGCATCTGCCGAGGAGTTATTGGTCTCATGAGTCTGCGCGATTTTCTCTCTAAGCAATTCATTGATGTCATCGAGTGGGTCGAGCCACAAGACAGTATTCTTGCCTACCGATATCCCATGCAGGATCGCGAGATTCAGAATGGCGGCAAGCTCACCGTGCGCGACTCGCA
>QIAH01000501.1 GCA_003225465.1 Acidobacteriota bacterium
GACACCACGCCGCAGCCAGGCGATCCTCAGCCTGCGCCAAACTAGATTCCCCAGTGGCATTATGGCGCGGACGGGCGGGACGCCCGTCCCTCCACGTTATTTGATAGTTACTGCTGGATGAGCCGGACCGGCACGGCTGAGCCGGCCATCACCGGTGTGCCTGACGCAGCATTGCCGCAACCCGAGACATTGACGACCGTCACATCGAACTGTCCTGCTTTTGGACCTCCACCTCCAAAAGCATCGACAATGAAGACCTGCAGAAATCCGATCACGTTGACGCCCACCGCACTGGTCGGCCGGTCGGAGGCACCAGTTTGGTCATACACCGGGATGGTCACGAGCGAGTCACTTGTCGTCACGAGGTCGTTCGTCGACAAGACGGTTCCTGCCAATAGGTGATTGCTGCCGACCTGAATTTGCAGGGGATAGGTGAGCGGCGGACCCGTATTCAGGACGTCTTGCCCATTTCCCGGATCTTGATGAATGAGACACTCGACGCCGTCCTGCGCCGGGCCGAAATGGCCGTCGGGAAAAACGGTATCGTCAAGAAGGAGCTGATTTACCGCTGGAGCGGTTACGGTCGTGCCGCACGAAATCGGCGTCGGGTTGGAGCACTCGATGTTGTTCTCGAATGTCGTCGGGCCTAGACAAGACGTCGGACAAGCGCTGGCCGTGGGCGACATCTGGACCGGGTAATACTTAAGGATAGCTGGCGCGCTGGTAGTTGGGGGGCCCGGAGTGCAGCCCGGAATGGTGCAATCCGAAATCAGGGTAAAGGTTTCGCCGATGATACCAGTGGGTGCAGGTCCTGGGTTGGTGATCACACCCGTGACTCGATCGAAGAACGTGGCGGCACCTCCGCAAGCCACTCCAGCATGTGCTGGGTTCGGATCGCAATTTGGTATCAGGAACGGCTTCACACCGCGCGCAATGATCGGGACTGCGTTACCGCCTGCAGCAACGGTGGCCGAGTTCGAGGCATTGAATCCCTCCGCGGTTGCCGAGGCGCGCACAGTCAGAGGCGCTCTGTTCCAAATGCGTGAGAAAAAAGTCGGCAGATTCGCGTTCTGCACCGTGACCGTTACCTTCGGATTTACGGCGAAGGTGGGCGATCCAGTGCCCGGAAAAACGAGGGTCACATCACTTGTCTGGATTCTTCGTGCCGCAATACTGAGGTTTGTGGCGACACTCTGAGCCGCCTTGGTCGCGGCATCGATTTGTGCCGCGGTGGGCACGGTTGCCGTGGGATCGGTGGTCACGCCCATATCGACCAGCATCTTCGCTGCGGTCAGGGCAGCGGAATCTGCGGCGCGCTGGGTCTCGCTGCGAGCGGAATATAGCGTAATCACATCGATAGCCAATGCGATGATCCCCAGCATGCTCAGCATAGCCAGCACGACCAGGATCATTGTCACACCGCGCTCGTTATTTTTTAAGGGAAGCTGGGTTCGGCGTCGGATCATGCTCATTCCTTCAACTCTGATTCGCCATCACGGAGGTAACGGAGATCTGCGTGGTGCCGGGATAAATATAGGTTGGGGCCAGCAACGTGATCACGCGATCGAACTGCCACTTATAGGGATAGAGCAGGGTCACGTTGGTCGAAATCATCTTCACGGGCGTGCCACCCGCCGTCACCGAGCTGGTGAAGACGTAGCCGCGATCGACCGTCAGCACAAAATTTCCCGCGGTTCCGCAGGAAACGGTGAACGACCACTTCCATGGAGTAGCGCCGCCTGCCGGCGTAGCCGCCGCCGTAGCAAGTCCGCAGTCATTGACCTTGCTGGATTGCAGAGAGTTCGAAACCAGGTCACGAATAGCCCGTATCGATGCCGGCGGTGCATTGGAAAGATCGTTGGTCGGTTGACTGGCTCCCATTTGCGCAGCTTCGCGCGCGGTATTGGTAACTTTCTGCTTGAGGTTGTAAGCGTTTCCGAAATCGAAAATTCCTACCACCATCACCAGCAATAATGGCAGAGCTACGGCGAACTCGGCGATCTGGGTGGCGCGCGTATCCGCAAGCGCCGCGTAGAAAGCTTTCATCCTAAGTACTCGAGTTTGGGTCTCGGCAGGCACTAGTTCTCGCCTCGCATCTGCGCCGTCGCTTTCATGTTCAAGGTGAATGACTGGAACGGCAAGTTGAAACCGTAGGGATATTGAAATGCTACCGAAGTTCCGCATTGTTGCTGGCCGGCAGTCGCGGTGAGGTTTACGTTCTGCTGAACGCAAATCGAGGGAGTCGCGGAGACGCCCGCCGGATCGCAAGCGACCGGAGTTCCGCAGGCCACCGATCCGCACGGACACGCCGCCGGTTGGAGCGACTGCACCGCGCCCGTATCGAGGTGTGAAGCCTGCAACACGGGAGCGACCACGTTGGTAGCAATCTGGGCGGCCGTAAGCGTTCCACTTCCGCAGGTAGCACACGCGGGGGCGACTGCGGCCCGCGCGCCCTGCATCGCCGCCTGCGTGATGGTTCCGTAGATGTTATAGGCGCGTCCGAAGAAAAAGATGCCCAGCAGAATGCTGAACAGAATTGGAAGAACTACCGCCGTTTCGGCGATCTCAGAGCCGGTGGTTCCCAAGAGTCGTCTTATCGTTCCCATGTGTACCTCAGACCACACCCAGCGCACGTCGCACGCCAAAGAGGATCACTGTAAGCGCCACCGCTACTCCGAACGGGATCTTCACCGAATCGGGATTATCCAACGAGACTTCCGGCCCGGGCAGGTGCATAGTCAGGAACGCGCGCAGCATGTGACCGATGTTGACCAACGCCTGGCGCGCGCGACCCTTGTAGATGATGAGCCCTATCGCCATCACTCCCGCAACCAGCATGGAACCAATCAGCACCGCGATCAGACGAGTCGTTCCCAGACATGCGCCAATGGCGCCGATCAGTTTCCAGTCGCCGGCCCCGAGCGCCTTGATCACGACAAAAGGCAGCAGCAGCAACAAACCTAATCCTGCACCGAGCAGGGAAGCCTTGGCACCGGGCCAACCATTGGTCACCGTGTTGACGGCGATTCCTGCCAGCAACCCCGGCACCGTGAGCCAGTTCGGGATCCGGCGATAGCGCCAGTCCAGCACACCCGCCCAAAGCGCCAAAAAAACAGCGAGCAACCAGCCGCTCTCCTGAATCATGCCTGCCGGACCATAGGTTGTCGCGTTTTCAGAGGAGACCTCACGAAGATCCTGCAGGGCGCCAGGCTGTACCATCGCCGGCCGAAAGGCCCGGTAATGGGTGGATGTTCACATACTTAGCGGGGCAAGTCAATGAGGAGGAAGGACAATGTTCGCGCCTGGATTACCCTTCCGCAGGGGACGCGCAGCGGCGTCGGGGCACCCGGCAAACCCCAGGTTAGCGTCCAAAGTACGGACGCGAACCTGGGGCACCGGAATCAGAAGACGGGAAAAGAAAAGAATAGGCCCGGAACTTGTCCGGGCCCGGTTCAGAAATCCAACCTGGCGCGAATTATTGAGTAATCGCGCGCGCGTTGTTGTGCTGGGCGATCACTTCTTTGGCATGATCGGCAAGGGCACGCGCCTTGGGCAAAAGTTCCAGCCCTTTGATGATCTGGGGATCATTTTCGGCGCGGATCTTCAGGCCTTCATCCTGTCCGAACTGGTCGACGAAGATTTCGCTCTTGATGCTGTAGCGGATCCAGTCGTTGTTCTCGACCAGGTCCTGCTGGGTGTAAGGAATCTTCTCCTCGTCGAGGAACTTGTGAAATTCCTGCACGATGGTGTCGTCGACCGTGAAGCCCTTGGTCACGGTGTTCTTTACCACGTAGCGCTTGGCGAAGTTGAAGAACGCATAATGCTGCAGCAGCGTGTCCTGGAAGTGATTGCTCTTCACCGGGGGTACGACCTCGTCAGGAGTGATGCCGCCGCCACCATAGACCGTGCGCCCACCGTCGGTAAGCTTCACTTCCTTGTTGGCGCTGTTCGAATCGATGTCGCGGTTGTAGTAGTAGTCGTAGAGCGACACGTTGGAATAATCACGCTGGATCAAGCGTCCGCTCGGGGTGTAGTACCGGGCTGTCGTGAGCGCCAATCCGGTGTTTTCCGCGAGCGGATATACCGTCTGCACAAGTCCCTTGCCGAAGGTGGTTTCGCCGACGATGAGCCCGCGATCATGATCCTGGATCGCGCCGGCCACGATCTCCGCCGCCGAAGCCGTGCCCTTATTCACCAGCACGACCATTGGGTAATCCTTGCCGCCGCTGCCATGAGTCGCGGTGTAACGCTTTTCAGGGGAGGAGCGCCCATGGTGCGAAACGATCAGTTGGCCCTTTTTCAGGAACTTGTCGGCAACGCCCACGCCTTCACTGAGCAAGCCACCGGGATTCTGGCGCAGATCCAGCACCAGCCCCTTCAGATCGCCGAACTTGTCGAGCGCCTCGCTGACTTCACGTTCCGTGGTCTCCTGGAACCCCGTAATGTGGATGTAGCCAAGGCCGGGCTTGATCAAAAACGCGAGGTCGACACTGTTGCGCGGAATCTCGTCGCGCACCAGGCTGAATTCCATCGGCTTCTCGACGCCCTCGCGCAGGATCGTGATGTGAACCGTCGTTCCCTTGGGCCCCTTGAGCAGATCGGCAACGTCGGAAGTGCTCATGTTGTCGGTGGCCTTGCCGTCGACGGCAATGATCACGTCGCCCGGATGGATTCCCGCCTTGTAGGCAGGCGTTCCGACAAATGGGAAGATGACGATGACTTTATTATTGCGCGGGCCGACCGTCATTCCGACGCCGTAGTACTTGCCGCGCTGTTCCTCGCGGAGCAGCGAGTACGACTTGGGATCGAAGAAGTTGGAGTGCGGGTCGAGCGCGTGCAGCATGCCCGGAATGGCGCCGTTATAGATGGCTTTGTCGGCGTTGACCGGCTCGGCGTAGTTGTCCTCGACAACCTGGTACACCTGTGTGAACTGCTTCAGGCTGTCTTTGACGTCGGAATCGCTACTGGGCGGAGTCATGGGACTGCGCTGCGCGAACAGCATGCCCAAAAAGCCACAGGTTACGAGGATTACGACGATCAGCAGGAGAGAGCGACGAGAACTACCAGCCATCTTCAAGTCCTTAGTTTGAGGCATAAAGCCCCGAAATACCGCACAATTCCACGCAGTATAGCATGTGCAACCGTGTCTTTATGAGACGGATTCTGCCCTGAGAGGTTACCAAAGCGAGTATCCGGCACCGTAACTGTTGAGATGACAAAGTGCGACCATGAGATGCGGCGAAAGAACAGAAAAAGCTACGTTTAGGGACCGGGTGGCTCTTGGATGGTGGTTGCCAATCAGGAGGATCACATTACCGGTGAATTTTACCTTGAGGCGGCTAGTTAATGTAACGAGGAAGATTGTGTACGCAAGAGACTGGCACAGAATGGCTTAGTTTGAATTGCTCTGCGCAATTATTGGATTGACTGTGATTCGCACCCCTTGATTGCGATGCGGAGCTTAGTTCGGTGAGCGACCGCGAGTATCGGAAGCCAGGTCGCTCGGGCGAGCGTCTGAGGCGTTTCCATCCTCAACTCGAAACGGCCAGACTCGTCCGGGTATTTGATGAGGGCCCTTAGCGGCCCCGATGTGAGAACCGAGGTGAGAATCTATTACCTCGAATTCGACCGTCGCATTCTTCATCTCAGCGGGAGTTATGTTTTCAACCCGCAAGTGCAGCCAGCCCTGGCGGGTTGCCCCGACTTCCAGCGGTTCGTCTGTGCGTAGCTCGACCAGCGACTCTTGCGCGGCTTGAAGATAGCGCACACCCCACGAATCCAGTTCGTCGCGCAGCCTGCCCAGACGCCAGTTCTTCAGATCGGACGGCACCCTCTCCAAAACACTGGTCGTCCCATCGGGTTTGGTAAGGGACACCTGCAGGGTAATGACTCGGAGACGCTCGTCTGCGTCATTCACGAGCCAACAGTGAGCGAAGATTTCGAACTGCAGGTCGGTTTGATGAGGTTCGCGGATTTCCTGAAACTTGCCAGCTCGTTGCGGGCGCGCATGGACTTCTTTTACGAGGACGAGAATTTGTGTTCGTGGTTGGCTTAGACCCTTGGCGGGAGTCGAGCTGGTTTCCGTTCCAGACGCTCTCAAGGCGACAAACAGGACAAGCCCCACTACCAAAGACACTGCGGCGAGCGCTAGCCCGAATGCACCACCCCAGATGAAACCAAAGAAGGCCCCGCACCCCAGAATAACTAACCCTGTCAACTCCGGCTTGGACATCACGACCCCGAACACAAGCCAACGATAGAGTCCGCGTGGCTTTCGCGTACAACGGTTTGGAGCAGCTCGCTATTCAAGGGGATCTATCTGCCATCTTGTATCGGGCATTGTACGAAGATTCTCGAGTCGAGTGTCAGTTTTTCTTTGTGAACATTAACTTGGTCCGTGCCTGGGTCCTGTGCTCTTGAGCGTGGGGCGCTACGGTTTACGGCGACGTGACAGTAACCGTGGCTTGTGTTCGTTCGTATTGGTTGGTAGCGTACAATTTCGACACAGCGGGGCCGAATAGTATAGGCTGAGAGATGCGTGAGTGGCTCAGGCAGGGGGGTGATTAAACTGGCAGAAGTCCGATTGCAAGAGGGCGAATCGATCGAGAACGCCCTGCGGCGATTCAAGCGCAAGGTTCAGACGGAAGACATCATTAAAGAAGTGAAGCGTCACTCCTTCTACCTGAAGCCGGGTGCGAAGCGCCGCGTGAAGCAAGCGCTGGCGCGCAAGCGTGCCCGCAAGAAGTTTCGCAAAGAGCAGGATTAGTTGGGATTAACCGGGTCGCTGCCGCAAGCAGCGACCCTTAAATTTTTTGCCCATCGCGCACGAGTTGATTTTCATGAGGCAGTACCCTCACGAGGGCTGAGCTGAATTTTCGTCTAATACGAGTACTGGTGGCCTCGCTTGAGCAGAGGCTTTTCAAAGTACTTATACGAGAGCGCGGCGACGGCGAGGGTCAATGCAAT
>QIAH01000583.1 GCA_003225465.1 Acidobacteriota bacterium
CAAGCTTGAGGTTGCGCGATCACTTGCTCGCGCGTACGGAAACAGAAGTAGTTGATCGACATCACCAGCAGGAACATCAGCAGCACAAACAGGATGGACATAACCACCTCCGCGCCGGTTCTCTCCGCGCGCCTCACGCGCCGTGTCGCAACCGACTTCGGCTGTGCTAAGTGCACGCGGAGGGCAAACGAGCAAGTTTCGCTAAGCTGTTGAGGACAACCAAGCTGGCGAGGTCACAGGTAAGTTACGAAAGGCTGTAGCGCTACTGCATTTTGCAGCGACTACTGCGTTTTGCAGGGCGCTGTAGATTACAAAATGTTCGCGAAGCGGCGTCAGAGGACTAGCACCCGCACGTAAAGTGCGGGGACGTATTAAACGCGTGAGTCCCCTTCAGGGGACGACATCACGTGCGGAGGAAGATTGTTATCAGAAGGGAATAGGCAGACGCCCATACCAGTGGACGTTTTGATGGCGGGTTAGTTGGATTGAGGCGGCGCGGAAACCGTTGGCGCAGAAGAAGTCGGCTGATTACCCCCTCCCAACTTGTCGAGGTCGCGCAGCAATTGCTTCACGCATTTGTCAGCCACGTCAGCGCTGGATCCTTTATATTTTGCGCCTCTACTTTCTTGAGTTGTCGTCCAGATCACATCGCCATCTGCATTAACCAGACGGACAGCGACTCGCGCCTCGTTGATGGTTTCGGTGTTCAGAGACGAGTCACTCGTTCCCATGTGCCGTGCAATGAACCCTCCGCTCGATGAACCAGAAATCGAGCCTGTTCCGTTGACCATGCTGCCGCTGACTTCTCCGTGGGAGCCACCGCTGGCGCTACCCACGGCCGTGCTTTCTCCGTAAGCGTGGACTTCTTGTGAAGTCTTCTCCAGGGCAACGCCCTTTAGGGTGGCGTCCGCGTGATCTCGATTTTCGGTCACCTTGAAGCGCTTGGTCGCCACCAGCGAGGACACCACCATATGCGCTTCACTTTGAGCAGGGCCTTCGCATCGGAGTCGCCATTCGTCGCTGTCGTGGTTGGCGCAGGATCAGAAGCTTGCTGGGCAGTCTGCGCCACCAGACTGCCTTGCAAGAGAATGATGGTCGCGCATAGCCATGCACGCATTTATTGTCCTCCCGTTCCGCTCTTGCGCGCCTCGTCATCCTGGTATTCGATTTTCTTTCCTGTCCGAGCCTCGAGTGTCGCCAATGTCGTACGAACTGTCGACTTACCGAGTTCAAAGACCGCAGCATGCTGCTTGTCCTGCGCGTCGGTCCACCCCACAGTCAAATAGTGCTTTCTCTTCTTCGATAACAAGAGCCATGGACTGATCGTCAACGCAAGTCCGAGGCGACGACCTGCTTTCTGCCCGTACTCCAAGTCATTGACCTGATTGTAGGGAATTTCAAGCCTACCGTTCTTGTAATCGAAATAAAATGACTGCTCGTCTTTTGCTGAAGACCGACCCTCCACTCCGTCCTTGATCTGATTTTCGGTACCACCGATGTAGGCCGTCTTGTCGCTTCCGATTCCGGCTAAGACTAGCGAGTCCAACGCAAAAACGCATACCAACAGCAGGGTTAGGCATCGTTTCATACTGATCTCCTAGGAGTTGGTCCCGGGACCAAGACAGACTGACTATAGACAGGCGGGCGAATGATTGCAGTGGCTGCTGAGTGCCTGCAGAGTGAGGAGCATCACCATAGGCCGTGACATCGCCAGATGCGATGTTAAATGTGAGCTCTCCACTTTACTCCGCCCTCACGCGCTGGTAGTGCCTTCGGGCCTTGACGCGGTTGCCACAGACTTTCATGTCGCACCAGCGGCGGCGGCGGTTCTTAGTGCGATCGACGAAGAGCCAGCCGCAATCTTTGGCCGCGCAGATGCGGACGTTCTGGATCTCGTCTGACATGAGCAGGTCGGCGGCGGCGCGGGCGATCGGCCAGAGCAGGGAATCGAGATAGCTGTCCATGTACATCCACTCCCATACGAATCGTCGATCCCGGTAGGCGAGGCGCCCATGCTCGGCCGCTTCCTGCAGCATGACATTCAAGAGGGCGAGGGCATTGCCGGGAATGGCGCGGTGCTCGACGACGGCGGAGAAGATTGCGTAGAGCGCTTCGCGAAATTGGATCGCCTTCTGCAACGAGCTCTTCCCGAGCCCGGGCGACTCGCCTGCGATGGCGAACAGATGTTCCGGGAACGAGTACACGCCGGACTGCATTCCGAAAAATACCAGGTGGTTATAATCGACCAACCGTTCCGTGGCATCGGTCAGCCGGAAGCTGACCGTGTTGGCGAAATCGAGAGCCAGATTCCCGCCGCTGAGATCGAATTTAAACTTCGTTTGAGCCTGTGACATTGGAACCGGTCGCAAGTCGCTGTTTCTAACCGTCAAAATAGCCTTGACCGGTTAGGGGCTGCTCGCCTAAGCTATCACTAACCGTTCAAATACGCTTTACTGGTTAGAATACCATGCGCGATGATCAGTTGTCCGAAATTCGGTCTCTCCTTCGCAGCGGGGAGGTCATTGAGATCGGGGGCAGGCCGCAGCGAACCGCACCGGCGCCTCCAACTACTGCAGGACTGCTTGCGGCCTTTGCAGCCATCTACCTGATCTGGGGTTCAACGTATCTTGCCATCCGTTATGCGGTGGAGACTTTTCCGCCGCTCTTGATGATGGGCGTTCGCCACCTGACCGCGGGAGCGGTGCTGTACGGCTGGTCGCGCTGGCGGGGAGTTCCGTCGCCTACGCTGCGGGAGTGGATGCATCCAGCGCTGATCGGCACGGTGCTGTTTGTGGGCGGGCACGGAAGTCTGGCATGGGCGGAACAGCGCGTGCCTTCGGGAATC
>QIAH01000502.1 GCA_003225465.1 Acidobacteriota bacterium
GCCCAGTTCCCCGTCCTTGCACCGGCGCAACTTAAACGGAGTGTCCGCGCAAACCCGGTTTAAATAGACAGCGACGTGGCCCGTTCCGGCGAACGTGCCGTCCACGCTATAAGGTTCTTCGAGAAGAAGGGTCGCGCCGGCGTGCGCTCGCAGACTGCTCCCGAGCAGAAACAGAAACACCACTGCACTGATAAATCGACGGCCCATGTAAATCTAAAACCACTCCTCGACGGAAAGTTGCGCGGCCCTGGAAGGCTGCCGGGGTAACGTCACAAACCCCTGTGATTTCTGAGAGTTTGCGGTCTATCCCAGCTTTAAACAAGGTGACGGAAGGGTTACATACGCCCCCTGTCCCTTGGGTTCGTCCCTCTCAGCCCTTGACGCTGGTTGCAATTTGGAGGCCAGGAGCAGGGAAACAGGCCCCTACGCTTTCCACCTCAGTAGCTTGACAATCTTCGGCAAGCGCCGCTGGTTCGATTCAAACCGCGGCTTTGGGGGAAGGAAATACTTGGTGGCTGTTCGCCTGAGCCTTTATCGTGAGTGTCAGTGCTTCGTCAGCGAACCAGCCACTCAGTCAAATCGTGGACACGACTCAACGCTCCACCGTAGATCACCACCATACTAAGGATACAGGCTGCGAAGGTGGGAGCCAAATACCACGGGAAGAGGCTGCGAGAGGAGGCGACGCGCCTCTCTTCCCAACTCACTAAGCGCGCAATGCGCGCATTCAATCCTGAGCCGGAGTCCTCGACCAGCCCGATGGTCAGCGTCGCGCCATGAACTGAAGCAAAGCGCGATAACTTGATCAATGCGGACGCCAGATCGAGAGCCTCCCCACCATTCGAAACAGCGGCATCGTCAGCGGCCATCTCGGCGGCCTCCGACCAGCCTGCTTCGAGCCCGGCCATGCCCGGAAATCCGCACGACCGGAACATAAGCTTTTTCAGATTGTCGCGGCGTCGTACGTGAGCAATTTCGTGACGCAATGCGCTTTCTAGTTCCTGCTGGTTCAGTAATGCCGCGGCTGCATTCGAGAGCAACACTCGCGGCTGACGCCAGCCCGACACAGTCAGTGCCGGCGATGACGGCCGAATCCGAAACAGTGGGACGGGATCACAGCCCGACGCAGCGCTCGCTCCCTGCAGCCACCCAGCTACGGTACGCGAAGTTCTCATTTGTGCTGCGATCGCATTCCACGCTCCCCCCGCGAACAGCGCCACACAGCACGCACCAAGTGTCAGAGGAATCTCGCCAATCGGCTCGGCAACCACTCGCGGCTCAAGCAACAGGAATGAAGGAACCACAAATCCCAACGTAATCAGGACGGCCGCAGCACAAGGCAGGCTTCGAAGAATGAACAGCAACGTCGCCAAACGCCGCGCCGACAGTCGGTTTCCGACCCGCCGCACCTGGCGCCAGCCGCTCACCACAGCTACGGAAAATACGACGTACACCAGAAGGAAGAAGGCCAGCGACACTCCCAGACACCGTATTGCAAACATCAACGCTTCTCCCGCTTCTGCAATTCGCGACGCTTCGTCTCGACCAGCCTCTGCAATTCGTCGAGCAACTCGATATCGTGCTCGGTGACCGCCTCCACCAGGTAGGACAGCGGCAACGACGATGTCGCGCCCGAGCTCAGGAGTTCTTGAATCGCCTGTCCCGCGGCTGCGCGCTGCAGTTCTTCTCGCGTCACCCGAGGCGCGTAACGAAACGCTCTACCCTCGGCGACCCGGCTCAGCACCTGTTTCTTGTAGAGCCGATCGAGCGTGGTCATCACGGTCGTATAGGCGATGTTCAAATCCGTGTTCGCCAGCAGTTCGCGCACGGTCGCACTTCCCCGCGCCCACACTTCCTCGAGCAACCGCTGCTCGAGCGGTCCCAGCTGCGCAAAAGAAGGTCGCCCAGAACGAAAAAACCGATTCACACTGCCTCCTGACAACCGCAAGATTCTACCCTAGCCAACCGGCAAAAGCACGGCAATGCCGCGCCAGAAGCGGCAATCGCGTTTGTCACCCCGACCAACTCATATCTCTGTCTTCCTGAGCAAAGTGAGGCGCCAGCCGAACGCAGTCGAAGGACCCCGTGCCGTACGGATCTCCCGAAACTCGGACATGCATTTCCACCACGAGCCGGTAACGCCCGATACATGCCGTGACTCCCATTTAAGCCCCAAACGCAGTGGGCTCGCAGCAGTCCCTCTGATCTCGCAGCTTGTC
Source organism: Acidobacteriota bacterium (assembly GCA_003225465.1). GTDB lineage: Bacteria > Acidobacteriota > Terriglobia > Terriglobales > Acidobacteriaceae > Gp1-AA133. The sequence goes on from QIAH01000502.1 coordinate 2,220, forward strand.
ATCCTGATCGCAGCGAAGGACCCTTCAACACCCGCCGCAGACCGTGCGCGCAATCCTCCGCCAGTTGCAATCTGGCCCTCCGCCAGAGACAATCGCAGCATGGAAAATGCCGCCGATGCCGCCAACCCCTTCCGCCCCGGCACCATGGTGGTGACGACGCTGGCGAATCCGCGGGAGAAATTCTGGGGCGCCATCCTCTCGCTGAGCGCCGAAGGCTTGAGCTTGCGGGGGATTGAGCTGGCTTCGTTCGAGGACCTGGTGGCCCTCGTCAAAGATGGCGAACCCTTCTCCCTCGGCGTCGTCTTCTTTCCCATGCACCGCGTGGAGCGCATGGAGCTTGATCTGCCCGACGGCAATATCCCGTCGCTTTCGCAGCGCTTCACCGCGAAGACGGGGCTCGATCCGGTCACGCTGCTGCGCGCCTCATCCACAGTCGATGCCGCGAAGGAGCGTGGATGAAGCTCTCGCAGCTGCTGACCGCACCCAACCAACTCACCCTGCTGCGCATGCTGTTCCTGCCCTTCATCGTGAACAGCTTCCTGGATCAACACTACACGACCGCGCTCGTGCTGTTCGTGCTTGCGGGACTGAGTGATGGCCTCGACGGACTGCTGGCGCGGCGCCTGCACCAGCAAACCACGCTCGGGCAATATCTCGACCCGATCGCCGATAAGCTGCTGCTCAGCACCTTGTTTCTGGTGCTTTCCGTGCTGCATAAGATTCCCTGGAAATATACGGTAATGGTGTTCAGCCGCGATATGGCGATCCTCGCGACCAGCGCGGTCCTCTACACGATCGCGGGCTTGCGCAACTTCTCGCCCAGCATCTTCGGGAAAGCGAACACCTTCGCCCAGATTGGCGCGATTTTTTTCGTGATGCTGCTGCAGATTTATACGGCCCGGTGGGTGTGGATGGCTCGCACCGTGCTCCTGTGGGCGACCTTCGCCTTCACGGGGATTTCGTGGGTGCACTACGCCTTACTCGTGCAAACCCGTTTGCGTCCCCACGCCGCCGAGTCCAGGAGCGGCTCGAGCAAGCAGGTAGCGTAGGCCTCTCTTGTAGCTTCGAGCTTCGAGCGACGAGCTTGGAACTTCATGTTTGGTCTTCAAGCTCGTGGCTCGTGGCTCGTGGCTCGCAGCTCGTGGCTGGTGTGTGATCGAAGTGCCACCGCTGGAATTCCGCAACGTGGTTTTCGCAGGTTACGCGCAGTCGATGCAGGGGTCGGCACAATCCTGTGATTTTGAGTTGACTTCCGAAGTGCAAGCCTCGCGCAGCAACGCGATTCCCATGACCACCAGCAGCGCGGGCCAAAACATGGACGCCAGATCATATGCCAGGTGGTTCGGGCTCCACGATGCTGCCAACATGATCGATGACACGACCTCCAAGCCCGAGGAAGCGGTCTGATCCAGGGCCTGGCTCAATCGCCCAGCCGCGCCCACCACATGCCCAAACAGGAGGAAGAGTCCCGGCCCGATCAGAGCGAATCCAGCCACTGATCTGAGGGTATCACCGTAGGATTTCTGCCTTTTCATATCCCGCCTCCGTGGGCCGTTTTACGTGCCTCTATGTGTAAGTCGAGTGGAGGACCGCGAAATCGACACCCAGACGAGATTTTTTTCAAAACACGCCGGACGGCGAACAGGCAGCCTCCGCACTGAACCCGAGAGGCCGGGGCGCGGCGGGCCGAGAATCCCACGAGTGAGAAAGCCATGGAATCCCACGTTTCGAAAATCACGAAACGTGGGGCACCCGGCCATTTACAATCGGCGCCCCAGGAGATCACCAATGTGTCGATGCATTGCTGTCGCTGCCGCACTTTTCCTCGTCTCGCTCACCCACGCGCAGCAATCCGCCAATCTCTCGAAAGAAGTCCAGAAGTATGTCCGCGTGCAGAGCACAAAAGTAGTCCTCACCCACGTTCGCATCGTCGACGGAACCGGCCGCGCCCCCACGGACGATCAGAACGTCGTGCTCGAGGGAGGCAAGATTACGGCGATCCAGCCGGGAGCCGACGTCGCTCCGGCGAAGGACGCCGCCGTGCTCGATCTCAAGGGCTACACCGTGATCCCGGGAGTCGTCGGCATGCACAATCACCTTTTCTACGTGGCGCGACCCAACCTCGACAGCCGCTGGCACAACGACGAACCGGTGCTCGTCCCACAAATGACGTTCTCCGCTCCGCGTCTTTATCTTGCCGGCGGCGTGACCACCATGCGCACGACCGGCAGCGTCGAGACCTACGCCGACCTGAACCTCAAACGCGAAATTGACGCCGGCCATCTCCCGGGCCCGCACATCGACGTCACCGGACCGTATCTCGAAGGCGCCGACAGCTACTTCATCCAGATGCACCAGCTCAAGGACGCCGAAGAAGCCCGCCAGTTCGTGGATTACTGGGCCGACCGCGGCGTCACATCATTCAAGGCGTACATGAACCTCACACGCGCCGAACTGAAAGCCGCCATCGACGAAGCCCACAAGCGCAATCTCAAAGTCACCGGGCATCTTTGCGCAGTCACCTACAAGGAAGCCGCCGAGCTTGGCATCGACGACCTGGAGCACGGCTTCTTCGTCAACACGCAGCTCGATCCGGGCAAGAAGCCCGACGTGTGCAGCCCGGCCGGCGGCGTCCCCACGCTGAAAGAGATGGCACCCGACAGCCCCGCCGCCAAAGACCTGATCGACACGCTGGTGAAGCATCACGTCGCGGTGACTTCGACCCTGCCGGTGTTTGAAAGTGGAGGCATGCCCGGCCGTCCGCCGCTGCGGCAGGCCATGCTGGAAGCGCTCTCCCCGCAGGCGCGCGAAGCGTACCTCTACCGGCGCGAGCAGCCGTGGAAAGAAGGTGCGAGTTCCGAGAGCCCGATGGACTCCACAAAAGATGACTGGCCGATGCTGATCCGGCGCGACATGCAACTGGAGCACGCCTTCTCCCTCGCCGGAGGCTTGCTGCTGGCCGGACCAGACCCAACCGGAGACGGCGGAGTCGTCCCCGGCTTCGGCGATCAGCGGGAGATCGAACTGCTGGTGGAAGCGGGCTTCTCACCGGTAGAAGCGATCAAGATCGCAACCTTGAACGGCGCGACCTACATGGGCCGCCAGGATCAGATTGGCAGCATCGCCGTCGGCAAGAACGCCGACCTGGTCGTCCTCAAAGGCGATCCGGCAACTCACATCAGCGACATTGAAAACGTGGAGATCGTGTTCAAGGATGGCGTCGGCTACGATTCGGCGAAGTTGCTGGAGTCGGTGAAGGGGCGGTACGGGGAGTATTAAAGATTTCCAGGACGGGTGCCCCACACAGGTGGCCCACTCAAGCCTGGTTTTGGCTTGAGTGGGGCAGTTCGACGGCTACACAAAGTTACTCAGAGCAGCAGCACCCGGCGCGGAGCGCAGTTAAAATCGGTTGCGAGATTTGGAGCTATCCATGAAAAATTCAGGCCCGGTGGATTCTGGCTCGGCAATCCTCGACGCGAGGATCAGGGAACTTGGCGACTGGCGCGGGAAGACGCTCGCGAAAGTGCGCGCCATCATCCACGAGGCTGACCCTGAAATCGTCGAAGAGTGGAAGTGGGTCAAGCCGACATCGCCGGGGACTCCGGTCTTCTCCCACGGCGGCATCGTGTGCACGGGAGAGACCTACAAGAACGTGGTCAAGATGACATTCGCCAAGGGAGCTGCGTTGAAGGACCCTTCCCGTCTCTTCAACTCCAGCCTCGAAGGGAATGTCAGGCGCGCCATCGACATCCACGAAGGCGACAAGATCAATGAGGCAGCCTTGAAGGATCTCATCCGCGCGGCAGTGGCGCTCAATCTCAAGGGCAAAAGCAAAGCAAAGCCCAAGCCGAAACCCCGGCGAGCCGGCAGCAAGTAACATCCCCACCCAAAATTTTGCAAAGAGCGCGAAATTTAGGGATGGGCACCCGGCCGCCAACTCCGACGGGTGGCCCACTCAAGCCCGGTTTTGGCTTGAGTGGGGTAGTTCGGAGTTCGGTCCGCTGAGCGGGAGGCGGACATGTGAGCGCCTCGAAGACTGCCAGCGGAGCAGTTTTTGGCCACTACGCAACCGGCTGTGAGCTACGGATCGAGACCGACTCGGATGGCGCGAAAACGCGAAAGAGCGGCGGGAGAACTTTGTCTAGCCGTCGAACTGCCCCACTCAAGCCAAAACCAGGCTTGAGTGGGCCACCCGTCCATCGGGTTCTATCCGATCCGTTTGCTGCTTCCTCCAAATAATGGGCTTTCCCTGCGGGGAAACCTCCCGTGTAGAGGCTAGCAGGCGATGGATGCTCGCTGCGGACGGGCGAGACTGCTTAAATTGTTCCTCCCGCTACGTCAGCATCCATGAGTGGCGGCATCTTCGGCATAGTCAACCCGCTCAGTTTGGCCACGGCACTAGCAGCGTCTCTTACAAGGATCTGAAAATCGGTGCGCGTGAGTTTTGCGATTTCATTCAACAGTGTGGGATGACCGGCTTCCTTTCGTAGACCCTGTATCTTCTTGATACTCTTCCACTCATTCAACTCAAGGCCGAGTCCCAGTGAGCGGTCCAATGGAAGCACCCAAGCCTCGAGAAGTCGACCATGCGATTGTTTAAGTAATCCCTCAAGCGAATCGGCTGGTATTTTGGAAGCCAATTGTCTCCTCAGGAAAAGTTGAACGGCCCATTCAAGCGCAGAATTCAAATGAACGATCGCAATTTG
>QIAH01000503.1 GCA_003225465.1 Acidobacteriota bacterium
TAGTGCGAGACAAGGCGTGAAAGCCTGTCGAAGCAGTTGAACGGAAACCTTCGCGTTGACGCAACTTCATCCGAGGCTTGCCGCTTTGTTCAACAGATTATTCCGCATTTCGAGCTGCGTAGCGTTCAATGAGTTCCGCTAACGCATCGGGCTTTTCTTCCGCCACGTAGGTGTGCGGCGCCCTTAATCATTTCGACATGTAAATTCTTGCACCCGTGCGCACGGTATCCGACGGAGGTGCCCGGTGGGCCGAAGTTAGCCATGTTTGCTGGAACGATCCTCAAAACATCACAGGCATCGCAAATACGCATATCTGGACTAAGCCGCTGGGGTTTGCGGCGGATGCGGGGAGAACTCAGCCGCTCTCAGCGCTGACGTGGTGCGCATTATCGTCACTGACCATCAGGACAGACGACCAGTCGAAGATATCCTTTGCACAGACGAGGTTTATCAAGCGGTCTATCGAGAGGCCGGACTGAAAACCATTCGGATGTTCAAACCGCTGGGGAAAGGCCACGAACCCTACAAGTGGGTGAACGAAACGAGAATAGCACCATGGGTGATTTACGTCTTGAAGCGGGCGGCATGAAAGCCTGTACCCACAACAACAACCCGGTGATTTTACTCGTTGTTCAGGTCAGGTTCACTGCCCAAAACGGACTGACTTAACTGAACAGGATGTCGAAAACGTTTAATGTCGGCGACCATGTGCGGTGGAATTCCGAAGCCGAGCGAGTCAGCGGAGTCATCATCAAAAAGATCAGCGCCGATACGAACTTCAAGGGGTACACACATCACGCTTCACGGGACGCACCCCAATACCTGATCACGAGTGACAAAACCGACCACATAGCGATCCACAAAGGCACTGCACAGCGGCTGGTCTCGACGCCGCCGAGGAAGTCTCGCGGAACCAAGAAGGCGAAAAGGGGATAGAAGGCAATTCGCGATGTGTAAAAATAGGACGGCTAACCTTGAGGGCTCTCTTGATCTCTCTCGAACGCAGACTATCCGGATTTGTCGCAATTGGCATACGGTTAGCCCGGTTTGTTCGGTGACAGTAATTGGGTGGCCTAACGAACCAAAAATTGCATCCAAGAACCGTCATGCCGGTCTGTATCAAGGATGCGCTGGTCGAGACCTACGAAGACGTGCTTCGGAACCATACTATGCAGATGGCAGCGGCACTCTCCTACTACTTTGTCCTGTCATTCTTCCCAGCCCTGATATTTTTGTCTGCCGTCGTGGCCTATTTACCGCTGCCTGACCTTTTCAATCAGGCGTTGAGTATGATGGCACGATTTTTGCCTCAGGACAGCATGGGGCTGGTCCGTAGAGTCTTGTCCGATGTGATCACCCCCAACAGGGGAACTTTCCTTTCCCTTGGGATCCTAGGTACGCTTTGGGCGTCCTCGGGCGGATTCTCAGCGGCCATTGAAGCCTTGAACATTGCCTATGGGGTACAAGACGATCGACCATTCTGGAAAACACGGCCCTTGGCAGTGGGCTTGGCCATCGTGATCGGGCTCCTGATGCTTGTCGCGCTATCGGTGATGGTGGTCGGGCCCAGATTCGGAGAATGGGTAGCCGACCGAGTCCATCTTTCCCATTTGTTTGTTTTGGTGTGGCCATACATCCATTGGTCTATTGCTATCGGGTTCACCATCCTCGCTGTGGAAGCTTTGTATTTCCTGGCTCCCAATGTTAAGCAACGCCTCCGAGCAACGTTGCCAGGCGCGATCGTGGCCGTTGGCTGTTGGATTGCGCTCTCTTATCTACTTGGTCTCTACTTCCGGCATTTTGCAAACTTCAATAAAACGTACGGAACGCTGGGTGCAGCGATAGCCTTAATGACCTGGCTGTATTGGACAGGCTTTGCCCTGTTGGTCGGAGCGGAACTGAACTGCGAACTCGCGAAGGTTAGTGCCCAAGGCAAGATCGAAGAGAAGCATCAACCTCCGCCGATCACCAGAATTAATTTCGCCGGCTGAGACATCCATCCGGGACGTCCATATCGGCGCCGAGGCTGCTTCTTGATCCTCGCGAGCCTTTTGTTGACGAAAGCCCGTAGCACACAAAGCGAGCGCAATCAGGGATGTCGGTTGCAGAGATTTGGAATAGGGTTCGCCTAAGATGCGCAAGCGGATCATCAGCCCGAAGCTCAACGCGACAGCTGCAGAGCAACCATGGTTGAACTAGAGAGGACTGCGTCAGTTGAGGTGACGTCCGAGGACAATGCCTTCCCGATTGAATCTGCGCTGTCGCAGGAAGCTACAAAAGGGTGGCGTGCGGCCGAGGCAGGAGTACAAACCATTCGACTGATTTTTGACCAGCCGCAGAGTCTCAAACGCATCTCGTTAGTGTTCGTGGAAACGGAGGTTTCACGCACGCAGGAATTCATCCTGAGATGGTCGCCAGATCGGGGAAATTCTTTCCGGGAAATTGTGCGGCAGCAATGGAATTTCAGTCGGCCGGACGCGACGCGCGAAACAGAGGACTACGCGGTTGAACTTTCGAACGTTACGCTACTTGAATTGATTATCGAGCCGGACAAGGAGAACAGAAAGGCTCGGGCCTCACTCTTGAGTTTGCATTTGGCTTAACGTATCGTCGACGTTCAGTCAGACCGCATCTGGGGACTTCGCGCTTGGTTGTCCGACTATCCCTGCCAAACATGCTTACCGCAAGGGCACTGTACGGTATCGGTGGGAGCCTTTTTTGTTAGTTGCTGTTTGCAGACCGGACATGGCTTGGTCATCACGTATGTCATAACCTTCCACCTCCTTTTGAAAACGCGTCGCTCACCTTAACATGCACGTCTCCTACCATGGAGAAATCCTTTGCGGGCACTTCTTGTCCGAGACTGGGAAATGCCCGAGGTTGCAACGCACAATGTGTGAAAACAACGTCTGCGTACAAACATATCGGCGCTCATGGCTACTAACTCGCTCATTGCCGCCGAAAAGAGCCATCGATAAGCCGTTAGGCTCCCCGACTCATGAGGAGCTAGTCTCTGTGGACCGGCTTCGATCGCTCACTCAGCGTGGTTCATTTCGTCACGGTGGTACAGCGATTGCCGTAGCGCAGATTTTCTCATTTGCCTCCCGAAAGTTCTCCCTCGCTGCCCAGTTCAGGCTGCTTTGCAGCAGAAGAATTGCCTCGAACGTGGTGGCATGACTCGTGCTATCGGAAGGGCGAGAATTTTAATTCGGAGGACGCGCATGTTGGCCTTGGGCACCGAAAGAATAGGCGACTTGGCAGTTGTCGAATGCAAAGGCAGAATCGTACGGAGCGAGGACGCTTTCAGACTACGCGACACAGTCATGTCCCTCGGAGATTCCCGAATCATCGTGTTGGATCTTTCGGATGTGAGCGCAATCGAGGGCGGTGGGCTGGGCATGCTTCAGTTCCTACATCGATGGGCTTACGATCATGAGATTCAGCTCAAGCTGTTCAGTCCCGCGAGGTCTGTACAGGAGAGATTGCAACGCGCCACCTCGGTGGCAGAATTCGACATTGCTACATTGCACGAAATGATGGGTATCCTGGCCAACGCGGACAGCCACTTCGCCCTGGCTGCCTGAAGCCGGTTTGACCGACCGTTTTGAACCAGCGCCCAACGAATGGTGCCAGCACTCAGGCCGAAGATTTTTGGAGTGCTCTCATGGCTTGGAAACCCTTAATCCTCTGTGTCGATGACACACCGAGCCTGCTGGAAGGTCAGAAAATGCTGCTTGAAGAAAACGGATATCGAGTCCTAACCGCGACCAACGGCCCGGATGCAGTGCAAGTTTTCGTGATGCATTCTGTCGACTTGGTGATTCTCGACTACCACATGCCAGGAATGAACGGAGCGGTGGCTGCGGCATGCATGAAGAATTCGAGGCCGGAGGTACCCATCATGCTCGTATCGGGTGATGAAGATGTGCCGACAAGCGACCTCGAAGCAATCGATTGCGTCTTATCCAAATCGGGGAGCATCAGCAGCTTCTTGGAGAAAGTCGATTACCTCCTCAGCCTAAGTTTTCTGTTCCGACCCTTCGGAGCCTTGGAGACTGAGAGTGCCGGAAATGCCACAAATCATATTGGTTTCAGAGGCGGCCAGATTTCAAGCCATCTTTTTGAAAAATGAGGGCATCTAAAAGACGCTGTGAATTCGGAAGACATAGCCCCAGCAAGTAAAGCAAATCTAGGCCGCTGCACAGGTCGTCGATATGCGCTGCTGGATTATTTCGATCCTGCTGGTTTTGATGGGGTCGTCCTACATCCACAGTCAGCAGGCCAGCGATAAAGTTTCCTACGAGGGCCAGACGGTCGCTGTCGTAGACCTAGTCGCGAATCCAAGGATTTCAGTCGACTCCTTACGCCCCGTGATAGAACTGAGAACGGGGGAAGCGTTGTAGCTCGCCAAAATCCAAGGTGCACCTCGAAGGCGATCCTGAAGAGAGTTTCCCGACACGAGATGGGTTGAGTCCGAGGGCGCAGATGCTGACTCGGAGCTAGGGCTCCTTATTACTGGGTGAAGATGTCACACTCGTCTCAGGATGTGTAAGCCAGTGGAAATCGGCGGATCTCAGGCCGCGCGGTCATAGCGATGGTGCAAACCGCCCAATCGCACATGGCAGATCACCGGACCGGTGGCTGCAGAACGGATTCTACGGCCAGGAGTTTCCTTGTGGAGGCCAAGATGCATGCGGTCGTCGTGATAATAAGACGTGTACGCGGCGAGAAGCCGCTTGAGGTGGCGCTCGTTCAGGGCGATGATGTGGTCGAGCAAATCGCGCCGGCAGCTGCCTACCCAGCGTTCCGCAACCCCGTTTTGCCAGGGGCTTTGGATTGAGGTTTGCACGGCCGTGATTTGCAGGGAGCGAAGGGCAGCGGGTACTTCCAGACCATATTTCTGGTCGTGATCGAAGAGCAGGAAGCTGGGAGCGGATTCGTAAGGAAAGGCTTCTCTTAGCTGTTGCGCGATCCAGGTGCTGGTGGGATGGCGGGTTACGTTCACGTGCAGAATCTGCCGCCGCTCGTGGCTAATAATAAAGAAGCAGTACAGCCGCTGGAACGTGACCGTCGGGACAGTGAAGAAATCCATGGCGGCAATCGCGTCGCGATGATTGCGAACAAAGGCCTGCCAGCGCCGGGCAAGTTCTGGATCTCTGGGTGCTCGCTTCATCCAACGGGAAATGCTTCGCTCGGATACGTCGAAGCCCAGTATGAGCAGTTCGCCGTGGATGCGGGGAGCACCCCAGGTTGGGTTTTCTGCCACCATCCGGAAGATCAGATTCCGGATTTCCTTCGACAGTCTTTTTCTGCCGACCTGTTTTTTCACCCTCGAGAGCAACCTCCAGTAGAGCCGAAATCCGGCACGATGCCAGCGCACCACAGTTTCGGGAGTGACGACCAGGAGCGACTTTTTCCAGTCGGCCCAGAACCGGCGGGCCAGGACCCAGAAGAGCTTGTCGATCGGGCGGAGTCTTGCTCGAGGATGTCTTCGTTTTAGTACTGCAAGTTGCTGCGGGAGCGCCAAGTTCTCCAAGAGCAGTGTGCGATGCGAACGAAAGCAACGGGTCATTAGCCCGAACCACAGTCGGAAGAAGGGGAGCATGGAGAACAGTCATAGCAAATTGGCGGGCTGAGGAAAGTGTGCAAGCTGTTGATTTCGCGGCTGGACAGAATTTTGGCGAATGACAACTGCCAATACGGGCACAGTATCGCGAACGTTTCCCGCTATCTTCATGGGGACTTCTGACATAGGCCGATGCTGTTCCGCCAGCCCCTCGAGCCCGTGCTGACATTGTGGAGTTGGTCGACTTCGCGCAAGATCGCGTCAAAGGGCATGGGCAAACCGTTCTCTCGCTGAAAACCCTAAGAGGAAAAACTTCAGATGGACTGGCTTAGAGGTCAGAGGACCTGAAAGAGGAGAAGGTGGTAACCGCCCCTGTAGGTATTATAGCAGTCGGACACCTGGCCACACGCCAATGCTAGCTCCGGTGCCCGGCAAACCGCTCAAAAGTCACACCCCTCATCACGATGCGAGGTACAATGATTTTGCTGGATGAAACAGCAGCGGGCTCTGCAGGGATGCAACCGTGCCGAGGGATGGCTTGGTTGGGCTCGCGACACGATCTTTGCATCCGCGTGAATATCCCTTCTCGCGCTCCTGCCACCTGCATCGGATCGGTAGAGCCGGATGCCTTGAAAACCACCGCCCGAAGGACGGGATCTACGCTCCCGGAGAACACTCCTTCCCACTTCACGCTCTAAGGCGGCACATTTGCAGTTGGCGCACAGATTCTTGCGCATAGCCGCGCGGGGCGCGAGGAATGAAAGACTGCCTCATGACAGAAGTTTCCAAAGTTCGCAAGATCGCCTTTGTCGGCGACCACTTGCCGCGCAAGTGCGGCATTGCGACGTTCACGTCTGATCTGCTTGCCGCCGTGGCAGCTGCGAATCCCGAAAGCCAGTGTTTCTCAGTGTCAGTGAATGACATTAAAGGTGGCTACGAGTACTCGGAAGTAGTTCGCTTCGAGATTGAGGAGCAGGATTTGTCGTCTTATCTGCGTGCTGCGGACTTCCTCAACATCAGCAACGTGGACATCGTCTGCTTGCAGCACGAGTTCGGCATTTTCGGAGGGCCGGCCGGCGGCCATATCCTGGCACTCCTGCGTGAATTAAGAATGCCTGTTGTCACTACGCTTCATACCATTTTGCGTGAGCCGAAAGCCGACCAACGGCGCGTAATGCGCGAGTTAGTCGCCCTCTCGACGCGGCTCGTGGTCATGGCTAAGCGGGGGCGACAGATGATGCAGGAGATTTACCAGGCACCACCGGTCAAGATCGATCTCATCCCGCACGGGATTCCCGACGTAGGTTTTGTCGATCCGACCGATTTCAAGGACCAATTCGGTGTGGAAGGAAGAATGGTGCTGCTCACGTTCGGG
>QIAH01000504.1 GCA_003225465.1 Acidobacteriota bacterium
CGAGCGCAATGTCGCGCTGGTTCCTACTATTGAAGAATGGCCTTCCGATCGCATTCGAAAGCGCGTGTCTGAGCTGTTGCAACTGGTCGGTCTTGATGCGAGTTTGGCGAAGCGTTATCCGCGAGAGCTATCCGGAGGTCAGCGGCAGCGAGTCGGCGTGGCCAGAGGATTGGCCGCCGATCCACCGATTCTCCTGATGGACGAGCCCTTCGGGGCGCTCGATCCCATAACGCGCGCCGAGTTGCAGCGCGAATTCCTTGCCTTGCAGCAGCGTCTGCAAAAGACGGTGGTGTTCGTCACCCACGACTTGCGCGAGGCGCTGTTGCTGGGCACGCGGATCGCTTTAATGGAAGCGGGACGCCTGGTGGTTGCGTTGTCATCCAGCGAGTTTACGAAGTCTTCCGATCCCCTCGTTCAAAAATACCTGGACGCATTCGGAGCCAGGTCCAATGGAGATCGAACATGAACGTATTTCAATTCATCGTGCAAAATCACGGCGAAGTCCTGAAACTCACGCGCGAGCATCTGTGGATGGTGGCGGCTTCGATGCTACTTGCCGTGTTGATCGGGATTCCGCTGGGAATTTTGATCACGCGTAAGCCAGGATTGAACAAGCCAGTGCTGGGCGTCGCGAATATCATTCAGACGGTTCCCAGCCTGGCGCTGTTCGGATTCTTGCTGCCGGTGCCCTGGATCGGCGCGCGCTCCGAACGGCTTGCGATCCTCGCGTTGACGCTCTACGCGCTACTCCCGTTGATCCGGAATACATATGCCGGTATCAACGGCGTCGATCGCTCGGTGGTGGAAGCGGGGCGTGGCATGGGAATGACCGACCGCCAGCTTCTCTTTCAAGTGGAACTGCCATTGGCGTTGGGAGTCATCATCGCGGGAGTGCGGGTGGCGACGGTGATCTCGGTGGGACTGGCCACGATCGCGGCTGCCATTGGCGCAGGCGGGCTGGGCGAATACATTTTTCGCGGAATCTCGATGGTAGACAACGAGGTAATCCTGGCCGGCGCAATTCCTGCAGCAGTGCTCGCTTTGCTTGCGGATGTCACATTGGGCTGGCTGGAGAAACGGCTGAGCCCAATCTAAAAGAACCGAGCGCACCTGGCACCTTCGACTGAATGCGGCGCATACTTTTGATCCCGCTCATTGTGAGTTTATTTCTGACTGCGTGTGGTCCCGCGCGCGAAGATCACATTGTAGTTGGCTCGAAGAATTTCCCGGAACAGGCAATCCTGGGCGAACTTTTCGCGCAGCGGCTTGAGAAAAAGACCCATCTGCGCGTCGAGCGACGTTTTTATCTCGCGGGATCCTTCATCTGCCAGCAAGCCATCCTCTCTGGACGCATCGATCTCTACCCCGAGTACACCGGCACCGCGCTTACTGCGATTCTGAAGGAGAAGCCACAGGGTACTCGTGAGCAGGTGTATGAGCGCGTGAAGTCGGAATACGACAGGCGGTTTCATCTCGCTCTCAGTCCTCCGCTCGGCTTTAATGACACCTTCGCGATTGAGATCAGAGGAGAGGATGCGCGTCGCCTGCATCTGCAGACAATTTCGCAAGCGGCGGCTTACACGCCGCATTGGCGAGCGGGATTTGGGTACGAGTTCATGGAGCGTCCTGACGGTTACAAAGGCCTGGCGGCCACCTACGGCCTTCGCTTTGCCGAGCCTCCGCGCATTATGGATCTCGGGCTGCTGAATCGCGCGTTGAAGGAAAAGCAAGTCGATCTGATTGCCGGCAACACGACTGACGGGCTCATTCCCGCCCTCGATCTTTTCGTGCTCCAGGACGATCGCAATTATTTCCCGCCATACGAGGCAGTCGCCGTGATTCGAGAGCCCACGGTCGCGCGCCATCCGGAAGTGGGCCAGGCATTGGCGGAACTGGCGGGAAAAATCTCCGATCAAGAGATGCTGCAGATGAACTACGCCGTCGAGGGGCAGCACCGGGATATCAAGGATGTTGTGCGGGAATTTCTGGAAAGGAAAGGGCTCAACTGAGAGGCAGTCGGGATGACGTCCGAAAACGAAAACGTGGATTCGCAACCAGGACCGATACAATAGCATGCCAATGCCGAACCGCGATCTCGATTCCACCTGGAAATATCACAACGGCACCAAGCATTCCTATCTCAGCATTCGAGTTCATCCCCATTTTCTTGATTGGGAAAATAAACCGCTTCTCTTCAAAATTTATCCCACCCTCGAAGTAAATCGGCTGCCAAAAGATTTTCGCCAGACCGGAGTGAGCGCGCTGTCGGCAATCGCGAGCACCGGAATTGCCGCCAAGGGCAAGAAACTGCCAACGCTGGATGACATCGCGCAGCTCCTGTTCTTTTCCGCCGGAGTGACTCGCAGCAAGAAATTTCCCGGTGGTGAGACCTTCTTCCGCGCAGCCGCCTGCACGGGAGCACTTTACGAGATCGAGTTGTACCTGGTATGTCAGGATCTGCCCGACCTGCCGGCCGGTGTCTATCACTTCGGCGCCGCGGAATTCGGGCTGCGGCAGTTGCGCGCCGGAGACTTTCGACGGCTCGTGGTCGAGGCAACCGCGAATGAACCGACGCTGGCAAAGGCTCCGCTCATCGTCGTTTGCACCGGCACGTATTGGCGTAATGCGTGGAAGTATCGCTCACGCACCTATCGTCATTTCGGCTGGGACAACGGAACGCTGCTTGCGAATGCACTGGCCGTGAGTACATCGCTGGGATTTCCGGCGCGGTTGATCTTGGGCTTTGTCGACCAGTCAGTAAACGCATTGCTCGATCTGGATACACGCAAGGAAGTGGCATTCTCACTCCTGGCCGTAGGGCATAGTTCGAAACGCCCGCCCAAAGCTCCTGTTGGCGGGCCGCTTAGTCTGCCGTTGGTTCCGTATTCCAGGCAAGAAGTTGATTATCCGGCGATGCGCCAGATGCACGAAGCCTCGAGCCTGCTCTCGAAGGAGGAAGTCACCGCCTGGCGCAAAGCGAAGTTGGGGAAGAAGCCCGCGGTCGGAGTGAAGGGAGCGCCCATTCTCATTAAGCCGGTAGCCGATTCAGAGTTGCCCACTGACACCATCGAGCAGGTGATTCAAAGACGCGGTTCCACGCGCAAGTTTGCCCGCGAGCCAATTACGTTTGCCCAACTCTCCATCTTGCTCGATCGTGCGACCCGGGGAATTCCCGCGGATTTTCTCGAACCGCGCGGCACCCAGCTCAACGATTTGTACCTGATCGTCCACAGCGTGGAAGGTCTCGCTCCGGGAGCCTACTCCTTTCATCACGCGACGAGAGAACTCGAACTGCTAAAAGAAGGCGATTTCCGTGAACGTGCTGGATACTTAGGGTTAGAACAGGAATTACCGGCGGACGCAAGTGTGGACATTTTCTTTCTGGCGGATCTTCACAAGATCATCAATCAATTCGGCAACCGAGGTTATCGTGCTACGCAACTCGAGGCCGGCATCATGGGTGGGAAGCTGTATCTCGGGGCCTACGCTCAAAAACTAGGCGCGTCGGGACTGACATTCTATGACGACGACGTGGTGAACTTCTTTTCGCCGCATGCCAAGGGCAAGAGCGCCATCTTCCTGGTCTGCTGTGGACACAGCGCCCGGCGCTAAATTTTTTGGAGTGGCTAACGAGACCTCGCCCGTGCCGCCGCAGATCCGCGCAAATCCCGTTCTAAACCCCTTGTCATTCCGAGCGCAGCGAGGAATCTGCGGGCGCCGGCAGCTGGGAAGAACGAGATTCCTCGCTGCGCTCGGAATGACAAGAATTGAGTGAAAACACTCGACCGCCCTGGTTTCCAGGGCCGTTTCCCTTTGTGCAGGATCACATGTACCGGTGATCCCCGTCACACCCCACTGCGACAAGTGCACGACATAATTGTCCAGTCTTTTGGGAGTGCCCAACACTTCCAACGTGGGGGTCCCGTGGCAAAAGGACGTGTTTCCATTGTGGTAGAGCGTTGCAAAGCCTGTGGCTTTTGCGTCGAATTCTGTCCGACCAAAGTGCTCGCGCTCTCCTCGGCTTTCAATTCCAAGGGGTATCATCCGCCACACGTGGTCGCGCCCGAAAAGTGCAGCGGCTGCGATCTCTGCGGCATGTATTGCCCCGATTTCGCCATCTATGGCCAGAGATTGCCCGTTGCAAAGGAAGCGGCGCCAGCCAGAACGGCGGCCGCAACTAACCTGGAGGTGGCGCGTGAAAGCTGATCCGCGTGGAGTGCTCACCGGCACTCACTTCCTCGACGGAGATCACGCATGCTGCGAAGGCGCACTGGCGGCCGGGGCACGCTTCGCTGCGGGATATCCCATCACACCTTCCACCGAAGTGGTTGAGCGTTTCGCGTCGCGCGTGCCCAAGGTCGGGGGAACATTCATCCAGATGGAAGACGAGTTGGCTGCGTCGATCACTTTGCAGGGAGCCGTGTGGGGCGGCGCCAAGGCGTTCACCGTGACTTCCGGCCCCGGCTTCTCGCTGATGATGGAACATATCGGCTACGCGGCCATGACCGAAACGCCATGCGTTTTCGTTGACGTGCAGCGCGGTGGCCCCTCCACGGGCTTACCCACTTTGCCGGCACAGGCAGACATGATGCAGGCGCGATGGGGTTCCCACGGCGACTACGAAATTATCGCGCTCTGTCCCAACTCTCCGCAGGAATGTTTCGACCTCACCATTCAGGCCTTCAATTTTTCGGAAGAGTTCCGGGTACCTGTGATGTTCATGATGGATGAGGTCGTCGGCCACATGACCGAGAAGGTGATCATCCCACCGGCTGACCAGATTGAAGTTGTGCCGCGCCGTCACACTCGAAAGGCTGTCGAGGACTATTTGCCGTATGGCACGAACGGCGACGGCGTGCCCGAGATGGCCCATGCGGGAGAGGGCTACAAATTTCACGTGACCGGATTGACCCATGATGAGCACGGCTATCCCAACATGACGCCTGCCACGCAGGACAAGCTGGTGCGGCGTTTGCAGAACAAAATTCATGACGCAATCGATCGCATAACGTTGCTGGAAGAGGAGTGCTTCGATAGCGAGGATGTGGTGGTGGTTTCCTACGGCATCACGTCGAGAGTGGCGCAACGGGCCATTGAAATGGCGCGCGAGCGCGGCCTGAAAGTCGGCAAGCTGCGATTGATCACCTGCTGGCCCTTTCCGGAAAAGCGAATTCGGGAACTCGCCGCCACCACCAAGGCGTTCGTGGTGCCCGAACTCAATCTTGGCCAGATGGTGCGCGAGGTGGAGCGGGCAGCCAATGGAAAGGCCAGGACGTTTGCCGTGCCGCACGCCGGCGGCAGCGTCCATCGGCCGGAAGACATTCTGAAAGTGATCGTGGAGGCCAGCCGATGACCATTCTTGACGTGACCAATCCGGTCGAACCCTTCCTTCGCACCGATCGCATGCCGCATATCTGGTGTCCGGGGTGCGGCATCGGCACCACCGTGAACTGCTTCGCGCGCGCGCTCATCGAATCGAAAATCGACTTGCAGTCGCTTGCGCTGGTTTCCGGCATCGGATGCACAGGACGCGTCGCCGGATACGTGAAGCTGGATTCCTTCCACACCACGCATGGACGCGCGATCCCATTCGCAACCGGCCTCAAGCTGGCCAATCCGAAGCTCAATGTCATCGTGTACTCGGGCGACGGCGATCTCTCGGCCATCGGCGGCAATCATCTGATTCACGCGGCGCGGCGCAATATCGATCTGAAAGTAATCTGCGTGAACAATCTGATTTATGCGATGACCGGTGGCCAGACCGCGCCCACCACGCCCGGCCATGCCATCACTTCAACATCGCCGTATGGAACGTGCGAGCCGGCTTTCAACCTGCCTCACCTGGTGGAAGCCGCGGGAGCTGTGTACGTGGCTCGCTGGACCACGTTTCACGTAAAGCAACTCGCGCGTTCCATCGGCGAAGCGTTCCAAAAGAAAGGATTCAGCTTCATCGAGGTGATCAGCCCGTGTCCTACGTTGTACCAGCGCCGCAACAAGCTTGGAGATGGCCTGGACACGATGAAGTACTACAAAGAAAAGAGCAAGGTGAAACACGGCGCGCCCACCAGCGAAGTCGGACTTACGATGACCGGCGAGATTATTGTCGGCAAGTTCGTGGACCGCGACCGTCCTGACTACCAGAGCCTTCTGCATGCGCAGATGGTCGAGTCGCTGGGTGAAAGCTACGTAGAGCCATCGGAGACCGTATGCAGCTGCAGCTAACCGAACTTCGCATCGCCGGATTTGGCGGCCAGGGAGTGATTCTGTCCGCCATCGTCCTCGGCAAGGCCGCCTCCATCTACCAGGGAGCCTACGCCACCATGACGCAAAACTTCGGGCCAGAGGCTCGTGGAGGAGCCTGCAGCGCGCAGTTGCTGATATCCGGGGATCCGATCCTCTATCCCTACGTCACGCAACCGGACATCATGGTCGTGATGTCGCAGGAAGCCTATACCCGATTCGTGCCCGAACTGAAAGAAGGCGGCATTCTCATCGTGGAGCAGGACCTGGTGCGAGTCACAGATCTGCCGCGGCAGACGAAAGTCTACAGTTGCCCGGCCACACGGCTCGCCGAAGAATTAGGCAAGCGAATGGTGCTGAACTCGGTGATGGTCGGATTCTTCACGGCAGTCACGCGGTTGCTGGAGAAAGAAGCTGTACGCAAGGCAGTGGCCGATTCGGTGCCCTCAAGCTTCTGCGAGCTGAATTTGAAAGCTTTCGAGACCGGCTACGAGTACGGAGTGCAGTCGTTACAGGAGAGCCCACACGCGCAGCAGTTCGAGCACGTAAGCTACGCCGAGGAGTAAGGCGCGAACATACCTGCGGGGGCAAGATGCCCTCGCGACAGCCTGCGAGACGCCGGCGCTACAGTTATGAACAATCCAAGCTACAGTTATGAGCAATCCAGATGATCGTAGCGCCGGCGTCCCGCCGGCTGTCGCGGGGGCGTCCCGCCCCCGTTTTGCCGAAATCAGAATTCGCGATCGGGGCCGGTTGCCGCACTGGGAAAAGGACTCAGCAACCTATTTCATAACGTTCCGGCTAGGTGACTCGCTTCCCCGGAATGTCCTGGAGCAGATTGAGTTCGAGAAGCGCGACATCATCCGCACCGCAGCTCAAATGCGGCGCGAATTTTCGAGCGACGAACGCAATCGGCTCGCTCGACTTTCAACCGCACGGATTGAGCAATACCTTGGATAAAGGCTCCGGCGCTTGCCACCTGCGCAACCCCGCCCTCGCAAAAGTTGTCAGCGAAGCTCTCCTTCACTTCAATGAACGGCGCTACCGTCTATTCGCCTGGTGCGTTATGCCGAATCACGTACACGTGGTTGTAAGACTTTTCCCCGGCTATTCGTTAGCTGCTGTGCTGCATTCGTGGAAATCGTACACGGCGAAACGTGCCGCAGATGTGATTGGGATTACTGGAAGCATCTGGCAACGGGAGTATTACGACCATCTGCTGCGCAGTGAAGCGGAATTTCAACGGGCGGTACGGTATGTAGTTGAGAATCCGGTGAAGGCGGGACTACGCGATTGGCATTGGATGTGGGCGCGGGGGCAAGATGCCCTCGCGACAG
>QIAH01000505.1 GCA_003225465.1 Acidobacteriota bacterium
GGTTAAAAACACCGACGCTATTCGTTTCTACCGTGTAGACGGTTCCTCGTTCTGTGTCTTTCGCTGTGACGGCCGCGCCAACAATGCTTGCGCCTGTGGGATCCACAACGCTGCCGGTGATAGTGGCCGTTACATCCTGGCTCCAAGCAGGGACCGCGAGGCACGCGGCCAATAACGCGAGGGCGATCCCATCCAGGACCAGATGGAGCTTCGGCATCACAGACCCTGCAGACATTCGTTGCCTCATCCCCACCTTCTATCCGCGCGAAACTTTCATCAGCGCCTGACCGGATTACAACCGTGGTCGAGTCGTATCGTCGTGATGCTGGATTGGGACCAGTCGTTTCGAGCGCTGGAAGTTAGGGCCAACCGTTGTGCGCAGTGGTAACGAAGCTGGGGAAGTGCTCCTCGAAAGGGCAGTGCGCCAGTGCGTACATAAGCGCCGGGGAATTCTTGAAATGCTAGGCCTAGGACCTCGGCAAGTCAAGGAAGCAGAGTCGCTGGGTACTGGCGCCCAAACTGCACCACCACCGAGCAGCTGAGCACTAACGGAAGTTCTTCACCAGCATGATGCTGGATTCCGCGTCACCCTTACCATCGTAGAGAACTGATCTGCCGTCCGCTGACAACCCTATTCCCACCCCGCCCGGCTGGTCTAAGGTCGAAACCATAGTGATATTGCGAGTCGCAAAGTCGAAGAAATTAAGGACTCCAATCGTGTCCTTGTTCTTCGTATCGCGAAAATAAATACCATTTCGCGCGAGTGCCCAGTTAAACCATTCACCCCCGCCGGCTCGATCCAGAACGCGTTCTTCTTCGCCACCCTGCAGAGGCATCTTCCATATG
Source organism: Acidobacteriota bacterium (assembly GCA_003225465.1). GTDB lineage: Bacteria > Acidobacteriota > Terriglobia > Terriglobales > Acidobacteriaceae > Gp1-AA133. The sequence goes on from QIAH01000505.1 coordinate 847, forward strand.
CCGGGCGTCCGTAGCTTCGCATAATAAAGAGACTGTCCGTCCGCAGATTCGACACCAAATACGCCGCCATTGCTGGTTATCTGGATAGGGGACCCTCCGTTGACTGGTACCTTCCACAATTGAAAGGGCTCACCTCCCCGGTCGGAGTAGAAGTAAATCCATTTACCATCACGCGACCAATTGGGCCCTCCGTTGTCAGATCCGGGCAGAGTGGGCAGCAACCTCGGTGCGCCACCACCCACCTCGAGGAGATAGACCTCGCTGTGTTCTTCGGGACGAAACTCGAAGGCAATGAAACGGCCATCCGGCGACCAACGCGCGGCCCCGGCCGTGCCGCGAAGCGACGTCAGCGGCCCGCAATGCGACCCATCGCCATCGCAAGCCCAAAGGTCCGAATACCCGAAGGCATTCGATTCGAATACAAATCTCTTCCCGTCGGGAGAAAACTGCGGCCGCCAATTGAAGCCCTTTTCGGATCGGAGAAAGACGGGCGGACCCTGGCGATGTGTATCGTCCTTAAGGTTCAATCGAAAAAGGCTGTCTTTGAAGGCCATATGCTGATACACGAGCTGATTCCCTTTTGGAGAAACAGAAGGAGACCAAGCGATCACGCCGACACCTGTAACCGGCCGCGGTGTTCCTCCGGAAGCGGACACGCGCCAGAGAGCGCCGAGACCTCCACGCGTGGAAGAGAACATGATCTCGCGACCGTCCGGAGTCCAGGTGAGCGACCCCAATATCCAGGTTTTGTCGAAGGTGAGCCGCTTGGGCGTTCCGCCCGCGACTGGCACCACGTAAACATCCGATACTACGCCCGCAACGATCCCACGGACGAAAGCCACGGTCGAACCGTCGGGCGAGAAGGCAGGAGCAGTATCGTACTCTTGACTTGACGGCGACGTGAGCGGTCGGGTGGTCAAATCGGCGAGCGAAAGCAGCGCAATCCAAGCGCGGTTCTTGTCCTCCTGACCCTCTGAAATGGCCAGGACCTTGCCATCGGGCGACCAGTCCAGTCCCGCCGTCCAAGGGCCGGAGAACCCTGTGCGCAACCTTTGCTCTGTACCGCCGAGAGCGGGAACCGTGTACACAGCCGTTCCATGCTCAGAGAAGCGGTAAAAGGCGACCCGTCGACCGTCCGGCGACCACGTTGGAAAGGCATCGCCAGCACCACTCGTCAGGCGCAGTGCCCGATCGCTGTCGACCATGATGGTGTAAATCCCGCACTTGTCCTCCGCTCCGAGGGCAAAGGCGATCTGGTTACCGTCGGGCGAGAAAGCGGGACCACTTTCAAAACCGGGCAGCGCGGCCAAGGGCACTACTTCGAGCGGGGGCACAGCGGCCTCTGAGCGGTTTCGCGCAAACCGCCAGATTCCAATTCCGGATATGAGAGCCAACAACGTGGCCCCGACGGATATCCACCGTGCTTTCGCCGCAACGCCCTCACGGCGCCGTTTCGGAGCAGGCGGTGCAGGTGCCGGTAAACTCGGCTTATCCACCGGGGCGATGAAACGATAGCCGCGGCGAGGGAGAGTCTCGACAAACCTGGGATTGGTGGCTTCGTCTCCCAGTGCGATTCGAATCTTGGCAACAGCCGCGTTTAGCGCTTGGTCAAAATCCACAAAGGTGTCTTCAGGCCAGACCCTTCGGCGCAGCTCTTCTCGAGTGACCAACTCGCCCGAGTGTTCCAGTAGAATGGCACAGACTTGAAACGGCTGGCCCTGCAATGCAACCCTTACCCCATTTTTGTGCAATTCACCAGTCTTTAGGTCCGCTTCAAAGACCCCGAAACTGACAATCTGTGCAGAACGGTCGCCATTGTCCATGTGCAACCCCAAACCGGTGACTCGAACTCTAGCACGTTGATTCAGTTGTTCCAACTTGGACTTGTGTAGGTGGTCAGTCCTAGCCTCTTATTAACAATAACTTAGCCATAAAGAACAAATGAATGAGCAATGCATGCAGCGCCCATTGAGCTACGTGCCGTCGTAATTCACGGTTGGCGTCACCGCGACAGCGGAACAGGTGGCGCCCATGAATCGCTTGCTTTCCACAACTGGCCTACTGCTAGCGCTTACCCTGGGACAGACCAGCTTCAGTTGGTCCCAACCAACCGGTTCCTCTACCGATTCTGTACCTCGAGAAAAACAGTCGGCCGCCCACGTCCTAACCAAACTCCCCATTCGCCTTTACGGGGACTACCTGCTGATTGCTGAAGGATCTATCGGCAACATGCACAAGCTGAATTTCCTGTTGGACACCGGGGCTTGCCCAAGCATCGTCGATCAGAAAATCGCGCATGACCTGAAGCTAGCGGAACAACTGGGCAGAGTGAACCTGTGGAGCAAGAGTGTTCAGACTCGACAGGTTGTCATACCTTCGCTAGGCCTTGGCCCGGTTCATGTCGAGTCTCTTCCCGCCCTCGCGGAAGACCTCTCATTCTTGCAGAAGGCCCTCGGCTTCAAGGTACATGCGATTGTTGGGTTGGACGTTCTGAGGAAAAGCAGCTTTACCATCAACTATCGAACGAAGGAAATCCTCTTTGGCTCCCCTGAGAACCTGACTTACTCCGTCCCGTTCGAGACCGACACCCCCGTCGTCACCGTGCGAATGGGATTTCAAGATCGACGGCTACGCATGGTGGTCGATTCGGGCGGCCCTGATCTGACGTTATTTGGAAGTCGGATGCTGGGCTCGATCGGCTTGCCGATCCTCGGGACTGAAACAGTCGCCGATGCAGGTGGTACCTTTCAGCGCAAGAAGGTTCGTATTCCTAAACTTTATATAGGCAACGAGACAGTGGGAGCGCAGATCGCATTTGTAGTCGATGACCGCAAGGATTCGGGAGACGATTTTGACGGCGTCTTGGGGGTTAGGGGCCTTCAGTTCTGGAAGGTAGCGTTCGACTTTGAAAACCGCAGGTTCTCCTGGGAATTGGCTGTTGTTGGTTCGACGATGACGGTTGGCATTTATGACGATGTCTAACTTCCCCAAAATATTCGCTGACGCGCAGAAACATGAAACGTTCACTCAGACCTTAAGGAGGTCACAATGACTACCGCACGAATTTCGAAAATTCTGAAGACCGCAATTCCAATAACCATCGCATGTGTGCTGTTTGCATCAGGCTGTTCTGCCATGGCCCAGTCTACCCCGGCTCAGTCCCACGAGGGACACTGCTCGAATCGCACGCTCTCTGGCGAATACGGATGCTCCGTGCAAGGCTTCCTGCTTAACATTCCGGGCCTTCCTCCCGAAGCAACATTCGTTGGAGTGACCACGTCTACTTTCGATGGCAAGGGTAATCTCACGGGAACTGAGCATGTAGTCGTCAACGGTTCCTCGTTCAACCCTGGTTTCGACGCGAACAGCGGGACCTATTCTGTCAACCCGGATTGTACGGGGACAGCCGTCGTCAACACCCCGAACAGTCCGGTTCCTCTCAATCTCTACTTCGTGATTGTCGACGACGGGAGGGAATTCCGCCAGGCGCTGAACACAGATGCGCTGCTTACAGTGTGCAAGCGGATTAAATGGTAGGGTCAGCAACAACTTCACTTGTCTGCGGGGGCCCACCTTTGCGACTTTGCAAAGGTGGGAACCATTCGGTCCTGATCCCAGCCTTATTTGGCGCTCTTCATGCCTTTGCTTGAGATCTGGACGGAGTCGTTACCGCGGAAGTAGGCTCGATTCACTTTAGCGATCTCATCCATTCTCATCGACGATGATTGAGACGGACCTGAGGATCTCGGTACTCCATAAGTTAGAAGTTCCCCCGAAATACGGAAATCGCAATCATGCCTGCCACAACAAGATGAGAGACAGAATCTTTAGTTTCCTGCCGCTCTTTAAGCGCTCGCTTGTACGTGCGAATCCGTGCCTTTCGGCTTCAAGGGCGGCGACGCGATTCGTATGCAAATGAGTCGGAGGTACGCAATAAAATTCGATTCCGGGAGCGCGGGAATCGAGGGGGGAAGAGAACTGGGATTAGCGCGCCGCCGTTCCTGCCTCATTTTGCTTTTAAAGTCAGGGCGCGATGATTAGTTGACGTTAGAACTGGCGTAACAGCTGCACAGTGCATCCTGAGAAGAGGTCCTCGAAAAACCTGTCAGTGACCCCATCTTATCTTGCGTGCTTAATTAATAATACGTTTGAGCTCTTCCTTGCAGGTCGCCTGACGAGGCGTAAAGCGCCGAAACGCGGATCGTCCCCGCGTCGCGATCACTGTGAGCCGCCGGACGTGATGGAGCCGAGCGGACATCCCGGGGCGGGCCGGGCGCACGAACAACAACCGCAAAATCCAAAACAATCGAGCGAGTCGATGAACGAGCACGAGCAGACGTCCGTGCAGCTGCCGCCAGGCGCGGCCTTCGAAAGACATTTTTCCGTGCAAGAGATTGCCAAGATGTGGTGCCTAGGAGTCGATCTGATCCGGCGCTTGTTCGCCAACGAGGAAGGCGTCATCAGGATCGCGACCCGGAAACGCTGCACAAGCGTGGGTATTGCACCCTCCGCATCCCCGAATCCGTTGCCGCAGGGTACATCGCAAGCTCACGCACACCAACGGCAAGGTGAACTAGACCTGCTTCGCGCTGGACCAGGTGGTAGAAAGAGCCGAGTCCAGTGTTGTGCTCCGCAGAAACCTGCGACGGCTCACGCGACGCGCTGTTCCAGCCAGTATTCGTGATGCAGACCGCCCAGGATGTCCTTCGCTCTGATTTCGCAGTCACCTGGCAATCTGTGCCCTTGCATTTTTGATCGTGGCAGGGGTTTGTCCATGGCTGTCTCGGGAATACCCGGGCCTAGGCTGGAGTGTGGCCGTCCTCTGTTGTAGTGCGTGACCCAGGAACGCATCGTCATCCGGAGATGACCTTCGTTCAGCAGAATCATGAAATCTAGGCACTCTCTCCGTACTGTTCCTACCAGCCGTTCGCAAAATGCGTTCGCTTTGGGTGCACGCGCTGGCGTGCGCAATACTCTCAGCCCAAATGATCTTTTGAGTTCTTCATCCAGCTCGGACGAGAAGATTGCATCGCGGTCATGGATCAGGAACTGATAAGAATGGTCGCTCGGGATCGCTTCCCGAAACTGCTGCAGTGTCCAGTCTGCAGTCGGATGCGCAGTCACGTTGTAATGGACAATGCGCCGACTCCCCACCTCCATGGCGAGAAAAACACAGAGCACCTGGAATCGCAGTGTCACCGCAACCAGAAAATCGCAGGCGACAATTCCGTGAGCATGATTCCTGACGAACGTGCTCCAGTGTTGCGACGAGGTTCGGGTGCGCGCAGCCCCGTCTAGTTGCTTCGGCCAGTATTTGCGGACGGTTCGTGGCGAAACGCAGATGCCGAGTTTTAAGGAAAGTTCATCCGCGATGCGCTCTTCTCCCCAGGTCACGTTCTCCCTCACCATGCGAGCGATCAGCTGGCGGATTTCCTTGGGCAGCGGTGGCCGCCCGCCGCGTGATTTCCAACGCCAGTACAGTTTGAAGCTCTTCCGGTGCCAGCGGACGAAAGTCGCTGGCGTCACGATGGCGAGCGCTTCTTTCCAGTCAAAGAGCCGAGACCAGAGCACCAGCGACAGCCGCGCCGCATCGGTCAGTCGGCGAGGCCGGATCTGGTGATCTTGGTAGTAAGCGAGCTGCTTTCGCATGAACAGGACTTCCGCCGCTACTGCTGTCCGGCGACGAGCAACGACGTTCATAAATTGCAATCCATCCCGCAGCAATTCCCAGACGACGAGCACGGAGTGGAGGTTGCGTCTCCAGGCGACTTGAAATCCAAACATGAGAGTTTTAGCTTCGCACAGAACGGAACAGGCTTCTTCACGAACGGCAGAAAATTACTTGAATTCGAACCGGCATTGATCCATTTTACGAACTGCCGAGGTTTTTGCGGAGCACAGGTAAGACCCAGTGTTCATCTACCTTTTAGAGCATCCTTTCTTTTTTGGCTAGAGACTTCGTGAATAATCCAGGCTAGGCAGTGCATCAAGGCGGTTTGCAACGCAATCTATTCTGCTCGCTCTCTTTCGCATAAGACCTCTTGTAAATACGAAGTGAGCACCTTTCGAAACTCTGCTGCAACGAGATCTCGTGATTTCGCCTCTGTCTCCCGCCTTTCATAAGCGCGAAATGCCGGACTGGTTCCATCGCATGCTGTCGGATCACGGGAACGGGCTGAGTTGGAGCAATATTGAACCGAGGGTTCCAGTCCTCGTCCCACGGGGCACTACCGAAGTACTCCTCAATGATCTGCTTCCGCCGCGACAATCGGTAGCGCCCGCACATTGGGAGATTATGGCACATCGAAAGGGTGTGCTTTCATTTGGCAAGCGGGCCGGGATGTATGCCTTCGCCAAGGACAAAGCTCGATCCCACACTGCCCACAACCGCCGATGCTCGCGGCAGGCCAAGTCTCCCCCGAATGTGATAGACGGCTTCGATGCCAGTGCAATGTGCGCCCATAAGGTTCGCCACCTTGAACTCTTTCATCTTGTCCGCAGTCCAATCCAGTTGCTCATCCGTCGCAGGAAAAAGGTGAAGTCCGCCGATGACTGCCTCCACAGGCTCGTTGCGAAATTCCTGCCGGGCAAACGTGAGTATGTTGATGATTCCCGCGTGCCCGCAACCAGTGACCACGACTAATCCTTCAGGGGTGTTGAGTACCAGTGATTGATCCTCGGGGATGGTGTCCTCGACCAAGCCCGCTGGAGTCTGCACTTTTCCGCTGACGCTCCAGTTGCGTTCCGGAAACTTGCGGGGCACCGGGCCTGTTAGCCACGCGCCGGGAAAGATTTCTGCCGACTCTTCATGTTCGACGAACTTTCCGCCAGTTGCTTCGTACTCCTTCCTTACTGCAATCATGCGGTTATCCTCACCTTCGGGCGCAGGTCTGCTGTAGAAAATGCCGCGTGCGACATGCACCACTGATAGTGCCGAAGGATTCTTCTTCATCATCTCTCGCCGAAGGGTCATGAGCCCACTGACATGATCCCAGTGGTTGTGTGTGAGGATCACTTCTCTAACATCGGACAAGTCGATCTTCAAATCGCCAGCATTTTGAAGCACGGTATCAGGGTGCGCTCCCGTATCCAGCAGCGCGCGATGACCATCGGCTTCGACCAGTGCCGAAAATCCCCACTCGCCTAGCCCGGTTGTACTGCCCACCAGCATCGTTGATAGCAGAGTCACCTTGAGGGCATGAATCTGTGCGGGCTTGTTCTGAACACTCGTGGCTGGACTGTTCTGAGTGTCCGCAGGCCGCACGCTGACCATCAGAAGCGAAAGCGCAATCAGTAACGCAGAAATGTATGTTCCCTCATTACGTCCAGTTTTGTTACTCATCGTTTCCTCCGGGCTCGGAATTGTAATTCCTCTGATCACGCCCACCGAACATCCCCGACGACAGTCGGTAGCGCCCCACATGGGGAGATTATGGCAGATCGGATAGCGTGACGATTATGGGGGTGTGGTCAGAGGGCTTTTCCTGCCTCCGAGGTCCTTTATCGATCTCGCAGCCTTCGAGTCGATTTGCCAGCGTTGCGGATAATAAGAAGTGATCGATTCGTATACCTCGATTGTTTTGGAACGCCTGCCGAAAGTAATCCCAAAATGTGAAATGTCC
>QIAH01000506.1 GCA_003225465.1 Acidobacteriota bacterium
CCACACAGAACCTTTCCCGGACCCACTTCCACAAAGCGTTCCGCACCCTTGGCGATGAGCAGATGCATGGATTGCGCCCACTTCACCGATCCCGTCACCTGGCGGACCAGCGCATCGCGACTTCGGTCGGCGTCCTCGACGAGCGTGGCGTCGGCATTGCACGCGACGGCAACGCTCGGGTTCCGAAACGTGAGAGCCGCCAGATCAGCCGCCAGACGATCCTGTGCCGGCTTCATCAGCGAACAATGAAAAGGCGCGCTCACCGGAAGCATGATTGCGCGCTTGGCGCCACGCTCGCTCGCGAGCTTCGCGGCCCGCTCCACTGCGGCAGTGTTTCCCGAAATCACAATCTGTTCGGAAGAATTGATGTTCGCAGGCTCGCATACTTCACCCTGTGCGGAGTCCGCGCAGACAGCGCTCACTTTCTCGAGTTCCATTCCCAGGATTGCCGCCATCGCGCCCACGCCCACCGGCACCGCCTCCTGCATGTACTTGCCCCGCTGCCGCACGGTGCGTACCGCATCGGCAAAATTCAGCGTGCCCGCAGCGACATGCGCGGAGTACTCTCCCAGGCTGTGTCCCGCCACGAAGGCCGGCCTCAGTCCCTTTTCCTGCAAAACGCGCCAGGCCGCAACCGAAGCTGTGAGGATGGCCGGCTGCGTGACTTCCGTCAGACGCAATTGGTCTTCCGGGCCTTCAAAGCAGAGTTGCGACAGTTTGTAGCCGAGAGCGTCGTCTGCTTCTTCAAACGTCCGCCGCGCCACTGCATGATGCAGGGCGAGTTCCTTGCCCATGCCGACGTCCTGCGATCCCTGCCCCGGGAATAAGAATGCAATCGTCATAAATGTCCGTGGTAGTCCCGGCCCGTACCGGTTCGGGATGAGAGAATCTTAGAGATTCGACTCCGCTTGCGCCAACTCAGAATGAAATGCTGACGAGGACGACTTAATCGCTTAATGCCGTGCTGGCTGCTGCCGCGACGGGCTTAATCGCGGCCAGAGCCTTCTCGATCTCCGCATTCGCGTTGCTCTCGGCGAACTCGGCCGCCACCCGGATCGCATTCTTGATCGCATTCGCATTCGAAGACCCATGGGTGATAATGCAGACGCCCTTCAGTCCCAGCAACGGCGCGCCGCCATATTCGGTGTGATCGAGGCGCTTCTTGAAATCGGTGAAGGCGCTGCGCGACAGCAGGTATCCCACCTGTCGCGTAATGGTCTCTCGCAGCGCTTCCTTCAAAGCGGCGCGCACCAGGTTCACCACGCCTTCGGAGGTCTTCAAGGCAACATTGCCGACAAAGCCATCGCTGACAATAACGTCCACTTCACCGTTGTAGAGGTCGCGTCCTTCCACATTGCCGACGAAATTCAATGGCAGTTGCTTCAGAAGCTGAAAGGCCTCGCGCGTTAACTGATTGCCCTTGGTTTCTTCTTCGCCGATGGAGAGCAACCCCACCTTGGGACGCCGTGTGTTGAAGATCGAGCGGAAATATACTTCCCCCATCACCGCGAACTGCTCAAGATTGTGCGCATCGCAATCTACGTTCGCGCCCACATCGAGCAGCATCGCCCCGGTGCGGATGGCGGTAGGAAACACAGCCGCGAGCGCGGGCCGATCGACCCCGGGCAGCGCGCCCAGAATCATCTTGGCGGCGGCCATGGCGGCGCCCGTGTTGCCGGCGGTCACGAAACCGGCAGCGCGCCCTTCGCGAACCAGACGCAAACCGACGTGCATCGACGACTGGCGCTTCGACCGCACCGCCTGCGCGGCCTTGTCCTCCATGGTGATGACTTCGCTGGCGTGGACAATCTCGATGGGAAGCTGTGAAGTCCAGCGATACCGCCGCAACTCGGTTTTGATGACTGGCTCCGAGCCTACTAGCACCACGCGCGCGCCCAAATGACGAGCGGCTTGAATCGCGCCCTCAATTTCCGGTCGCGGGGCGCGATCCGAACCCATCGCATCCAGAGCTATGACGCTTGGCATGGAGTCGGCTGCGGACGGCTAGCTGGCTTCCTCGACTTCCACGACTTCGCGCCCTTTGTAGTACCCGCACTTGGCGCAGGCGCGATGCGGCATCTTTTTTTCGTGGCAGTTTGGACACTCCGACAGCGAGTGCTTGGACAGCGCATCGTGCGCCCGCCGCGTCGAGGTGCGTTTCTGGGAGTGTCTCCGTTTCGGATTAGGCATGAACAATTCCTCACTTGGGTGCCCCGTCCAAGCTCCGCTTGGGCGGGGATTTTCAGACCGGATCGTTTATATCGCGAACCTTGGCGCTTTCGTGGTTACTTCTTCTGGGTGCCCCACCCTCACCTCGCGTTCTGTGCGAGGTTAGGGTGGGGATTTTATATCGCGAATCTTGACTTCTCGTCGTTACTTCTGCGGTCCGGCCTCAATGCTCGAGCTTCTCGCGAATGTCTTTCAGCGCTGACCACCGCGGATCGCCCAACGGCGGAGCGCACGAACAAGGCTCCGTATTGCGATTCTTCCCGCAAGTCGGGCAAAGTCCCTTGCAGTCTTCGCGGCAAACCACTTTCAGTGGAACCGCCAGCAGCACCTGTTCGCGAATCGCATCTTCCAGCAGCAGACCGTCGCCCTGGTAATAGCCGACTTCCGCTTCCGCCACCGTCACCGAAAGCTCTTCGTTGCCGGCATCGGTGCCCAACGGACGATACAGCAAGTCGAACTTGCGCGTCACATCCTGCGCCACCGGCTCAAGGCAGCGCGCACAGAGTAACTCCAGCCTGGTTGCCAGCTCCCCGTTCAGACGGATGTCCTGGATGATGTTCCGCTTCCCGTGGTGCTCCTCCACCAGCTGCGCCCGGCCGCTGGCCTTGAGTAACGTGAGTTGACGCACGTCCTCCCCTAAATCGATGGCATCAGGAGGGAACTCCTCTTGAAAATCAATAGGATGGAGTTCAAGCTCAGCAAGTTCGATCAGCATCGGGAACCTCCGCGCCCACCTTTTGATACCGCGAAGGCCCGCGGAACACGCCCAGAGGCGTAAGTTCTCCAGGGAGCAACAGTTAAGAATAACGGGGGTGCGGAGGGGGTGTCAAGAAATGGGCGCCGCCGCTCGCTTTTCCCGCAACCGACCTCAGCGGTGAAGGTTTTACTTCGTGCCCTTTGTGTCCCCTTTGTGTCCTTTGTGGTAGAGCAGTTGTATTCAAGCGCTCGAGGCGGAAACCCATTTCGGCCGGCACTTGGGGATAAAGCCCGACTACACGCATTTGAAACTAAGGAGGAAGGCCGGCCAACTCCAGCGATTCCATTTCCAGGCGGTTAATAGCGTCCTGTCCGCTCCAGGATGAGCGGTGAACGGCGCCTCCGTTCGCTCTCGCCGCATGGGCCGGCAAGATGCCGGCGCTACCGGAAACGTGAAGGCTGGCGCTTGGATAGGGTGCTTGTCAGCCTGCCATCCTCTGCGTCCTCCGCGGCTGTTCTCTGCGAACTCTGCGATTTAAGATTTTGCTCTCTCACGAACGAACCTGTTCCTCGAGCTCATCCCAGAATCGGCAATGCCCGCACCCGTTTCTTCGTCGCCGCGTACATCGCGTTGCAGATCGCCGGCGCAAGCGGCGGAAGTGGAGGCTCACCTACTCCACTCGGGGCCTCGGTGCTTTCAACAAAGTAAGCCTCCACCACCGGAATTTCATTCATTCGCAGCGGTGCATAATCATCGAAGTTCCCCTGCACCACCCGGCCCTTCTCAATCGTGATCTTGGCGCGCAGCGCGTTGGCGAGCCCATAAATCACGCCGCCCTGGATCTGCTGCTGAAGAATGTTCGGATTGATCACCTGCCCGCAATCGACCGCCGCCACCACCCGATGAATGCGCGGCTGGCCCTGCTCCATCGAAAGCTCCACAATCTGCGCCGCATAGGTGCTGAAGCAGCCGAAGCAGGCGATCCCGTGATAGTGGCCGGCGGGCAGCGGCTTGTCCCATCCCGCCTTGTCGGCCGCCATTTGCAGAACGCCGCGCATGCGGGCCGTCCGCCAGGTCGCGTCGAAGTACTTGATGTCTTCATCCTTCGCGAGAAGGTGCATGCGGTAGGCGAGCGGATCTTTCCCCGCCGCTGCAGCCAGTTCGTCAATGAAACATTCGTTCGCGAACGCGACCTGTAGCGCGTACACCGAGCGCATCCAACCCAGCGGCACCGGCGTTTCCGTCTGGATGTACCGTAACTGCGCCGAAGGGAAGGAATACACCAGCGCCGCTTCATCTTTCAGGTCAGGATCGACTCCGCCTTCGCCCGGCTGGCCTTTCTGCGCACTGATCGAGGGCGCCACCAGATCATGCATGAACGCCGCCGGCCATCCCTGCCCGTCGAGCACCGCGCTCAGCTTGTGATAGCTAGCGGGGCGGTACGTCGAGTTGCGCATGTCGTCTTCGCGCGTCCAGATGACTTTCACTGGTCCGTTGATTGCCTTCGATACCTGCGCCGCCTCGACCGCATAGTCGTGTTCCAGGCGGCGGCCAAAGCCTCCGCCCATTAGCAACACGTTCACCTTCACGTTGTCCGGATCGAGTCCGATCGCTGTCGCCACTGAATCGCGCACATCCTGGGGCACTTGCGTCGGAGCCCAGATTTCGCACTTCGATCCCTCAACGTGCGCCGTGGCGTTGCCCGGTTCCATGGGCGCGTGCGCCATGAAGGGCAACTCGTATGCCGCTTCGATGCGGCGGCCGGAAACTTTTTTTACGTCGCCCACCGAGTACAGCGGCACGCCCGTCTTCGAAGCAGCCTCGCGCATGGACTGCATGATCGCCGCCGTGTTTAGATCTTTATTTGGGCCTTCATCCCATGTGACTTGCAGGACGCGCCGGCCCTCCATCGCACTCCACACACTGTCGGCAACCACCGCAATCGAAGAATCGGTCAGCTTGCCCACGTAGCTGACGCCCTCCACCTTCTTCGCTTCCTTGTCGTCGAAGTTCGCGACCTTGCCGCCGATCACCGGGCAGCGCGCCAGCAAAGCGTATTTCATGTTGGGCACGCGGAAGTCGATTCCATATTCGGCGCTGCCGTTCACCTTTGCGGGCGTGTCCAACCTCGGAAGTGGCTTGCCGACGATCTTGTAGTCTTTCGCCTGCTTCAGCACGACATCGGTCGGCACCGGGAGCGTCGCGGCCTTCGTCGCAAGCTCGCCATAGGTGGCACGGCGGCTCGAAGTCGCGTGCACGATCGCACCGTTTTCCGCTTTGCACGAAGCCCGCCCTACACCCCAGTGCAATGCCGCGGCTGAGATCAGCATTTCGCGCGCCGCGGCTCCCGCCCGGCGCATCGGATCCCACGTCGTTCGAACGCTCGCGCTCCCCCCCGTCGTCTGGTCGCCGAATAAAGTGCTCGCTCCCGCCTGCTCGATCTGAATCTGTTTCCAGTCGGCTTCAAGTTCTTCGGCGAGGATCATCGGAAGCGAAGTGTGCACGCCCTGCCCCATTTCCGAGCGAGCCACCACCACCGTGACCTTATTATCAGGAGTGATCTTCAAATAAGCGTTGGGCGAGAACGCGTCTCCCGCCTGGTGCTTCCTCCCATGAGGCAGATAAACGCCGATCACCAGCCCGGCGCCGGCCGCCGCCCCGGCCACGATGAAATCGCGACGCGATACCGGGCTCATCGCGCACCTCCACCCTGCGCCACTCGCTGAATCGCGCGCCGAATCCGCTCGTACGTCCCACACCGGCAAAGATTCGCCGACATCGCTGAGTTGATCTGCTCGTCCGTAGGATGCGCTGTCTTGGCGAGCAGTGCCGCGGCCGCCATGATCTGTCCGCTCTGGCAATACCCGCATTGCGGAACTTCTTCCGCGATCCAGGCCACTTGCAGCGGGTGCTCGCCGTTGGCCGAGAGCCCTTCAATGGTGGTGATGTTTTTGCCCGCCACCTGCGACACAGGCGTCGAGCAGGAGCGCGTGGCCGCGCCTTCGACATGCACCGTGCAGGCGCCGCACAGTCCCGCGCCGCAGCCAAATTTCGTGCCCGTGAGTTGCAGGATGTCGCGCAAAACCCAGAGAAGCGGTGTTTCCGGTAAAGCGCGCACTTTGCGCTCGCTGCCGTTGACGTGAAGGATGATCTCTGCCATGAACGCCCCGGTCTCAGTATGCGAAGCCCAACATACTAGCGGAAACGCAAGAAAAGCGAAATGACAGGAATGACAGGAGAGACCGGAGCCTCAACCGCTTTCGCCTTGACAGAGTCTTCCGGCGAGGCCAGAATCGCGCGCACAGCATATGTCTCGGGTTGCTTTACCTCCCCCAGTAGTCCGGGCTCGCTAAAACGCAAACAATAAAGGAGGCTCTATGAGATGGCTCTCTATAGGAATGGGCGTGGCGCTGTTGTGGGGCGGCATCGCCAACGCACAAACAACCATCACAATGCGGGACGCCTGTGATCCGGATAGTTTCAACGCAGCCGTCGGACCCGGAACCTGCATAGCTGGTCAACACGGAACCACTCTGTTCAGCGACTTCATCGGGGAGTTGCAGACGGACCAGATCGCTGGAGCGTGGCGGTTTAATCCGCTGTTGAATGCGACTGAGGGAAACTTCAAGCTGGTCCGGCTCGACCTGAAGCAGGGAGATCAAACTACGATTGAAAACAAGGGCGGAGAAACTCACACCTTCACCCGTGTCCAGAAATTCGGTGGTGGGTTTATCGCTCCCCTCAACGGCCTGTCCGGCAATCCCGACCTGGCCCCGGAATGTGCCCGCGTGCTTCCCGACGGATCGCTCGCCCCTCAACCAGAGAGTGCGGCCAATCAGTTCGTGGAAGCTGGCAAGACAGAATCCGGCCCCACCGCTGGAAGTTCCGCGCTTCCAAAAGGAATGTCCCGCTGGGAATGCTGTGTCCATCCGTGGATGCGCATGGTCGTGGTCGTACACGGACACGACGAGTGATTTCAGACGCCCTAGACCGATGGCGTGCCAGGTCGACGGCCCCAGTTCGACGGTGCCCCAGGTTCGC
>QIAH01000507.1 GCA_003225465.1 Acidobacteriota bacterium
GCCATTGTTGCGCCGCCTCCGGAGACCTTTCGCGAACTGAACCGGGCCACTCCCGGACTTGCCAGCGCAGTAGTGGCACCGCCGCCCGCGAATGTTTCAGCGAACCGCCGCCAGATGACGGGCCTTTCCACAGTGATCGTTGCCCCGTCACCCAGCGACGTTCCGCGCGATCAATCGCACTCCGTCGTGGCGATGACCAGTCAAATCGTTCAGCCCTCGCCTTCCGACGTGCAGCGGGATCCACCGCCCTTGCGAGGCCCGGCTGCCGCGACCGCCAACGTGGTGCCGCCGCCTATCTCGGCTCCACAACGCGAAGGCACACAAGCCGCGAAACTGAATATGCCGGCCCCGGCCGTGATTGCTCCGCCGCCGTCGCAGGTGACCAGCGATCGCAACGTCTCTGGGGCGAGCCTGTCTGACCCCAAAGTTGTCCCGCCACCCGTGCAGGTAGGGGGACGGTCAACAGACCCGCGCGCCATCCCTGGCTTGACCGGAGCCAATCAGATTGTGCCCCCTCCACCCAGCGATACCACGGGAACATCCTTGACCGGCGGAGGACGTGGCCACAATCAGAGGGCGGGCGGCTTCGGTACGGCCCTTTCAGCCGACAACGTTGTCCCACCTCCGCCGAGTTTCGCGTCCGGCAACTCGAGCACTGGCGGCCCCCGTGGTGCGGGAGGTAGCGCCTTGGGATCGGCGCAGGTCGTGCCTCCACCACCCAGCCTCAATTCCCCTGCTGGAAACCCACTCTCTGGACATGGCAGCGGAGCCAAAGGCGGCGGCCTGGGCGGACCCTTAGACGCAGGCTCAGTACTAGCACCACCTTCTCCCGCCGGAGGCACAGGAGGAGGAAAAGGTGTGATCGTCTCCAGTCAGCCCGGCTCCGCGGTCGGCGTGCCCGGAAACGCTACTCCCGGGTCGATCGCCATGTCGCCCTCAGGAGGCACCAAGCCCGGATTGGGCGGCTCGGGCGGCGGCTCGGGCCTCGGTCATGGAAACGGTCCCGGCAGCGGCATGACCGGAGAAGGTACCGGCGCGGCGAAAGCCGGTATCGGAAAAGGGTCTGATCCAAACTCCCGCGACGGAATCTCGCCCTACCCAGGTGCAGGGGGAGCCGGGAGCGGCACCAACGGCCAGCCTCCGGTCCCTGGCGTCGCGATTTCAGGAGGGAATACCGCTTCCATCGTGAATCTACCTAGCTTCGGTTCGGGCGATTCCGATCCGAGTATCCCCGGCCGCTCACCCATGGGCGGCAAGAGACGTGGAAATCTGGACGTGACTGTGGAGGCCGCTCCCCGCGCCGGTGGTGCCTTCAACTTCTATGGCCTGTTGCACGGCGATAAGGTTTACACCAAGTACATTCCGACATCCGCCGGGACGGTCGTAATGCAGTTCGCGGATGCGAGTTCTGCAAACCGTCGCTACTCGCATGAACTCACCAGTCCGGAAGCCATCCTTTCGAATCTCCCGGTGATCTTGAATCATTCCCGCATCATCATCCGGTGCCAGCTAAACACTTCCGGTGTCCTCCGCGATTTCCAGAAGATCGAAGCCGATCCCGGCGCGCCCACCAATAAGGTAGTCGCCGCGCTCTCAACCTGGAAATTTGTCCCAGCCCTGCGCGGCAACGACCCCATCGAAGTCAGCGTCCTCCTCGGCTTCAACATCGATACAAGATAAATGGAGCGACGGGCGTCCCCCGCCCGTCGAACTCAAGCCGCTGCCCCACCCTAAAACGTCTCTTCCGAAAGTTCCCGGGTGCGCCCGCCGGTTCCGGAAAATTGATTCCTTACGCATTGTTCTGCAAGCGCCCTACTAGGTAGCGCCGGCGTCTCGCCGGCTGTACGCGGATATCTCGCCCGCCGTTTTGGCGCAGCAAACATGCCGGCAAGATGCCGGCGCTACTCCATCAACGACCTACCATATATGGGCAACTCTTTGTTAGAAAGTTTAGGGTGGGCTTCCTCTACCGGGTCGAAATACGACCGCCGTATCATCGCGGTAAGCCACATCCCACCGGTGAGTCTCCTCCAGCAGACTAGTCAGCGTCGACTGCGCCGGAACCATCACCCACCCAACGCGCATCCCCTCGAACTCGCTCTCCCAACCCGGCTCGCCATGCACAATCTTCAAGTAACGCTTTAAGAACTCCGTTCCGTAAAAATCGTGCCGGTCATCCACCGCCACCCGCGTCTGCGGATACAAACGGTAGATCAAATACCCGCCCCATCGATCCGGGCAGAACACCGGTTCTCGCGTCCCGCTGCGTTCCAAGAAATCCACCGCCGCGAGCGGAAAGCGCGCCTCATCAAAGTGGGCATCCATCACTCGAGCCCCGGCGAGACGTCCTCCATGTCCACATACCCAGAGACCCAGGAATACTGTGGCGGCCGGCCACACATGTCCGCGCAGGTTTGAATCAAGCGCGGCCATGCGAATCCCAAAAGAATCGATGCGCCCCGCCAGCCATCGCACACCGTTGGCCAGTTCCCGATCACCGGCGATCCCGCTCAGAGAACCCGAAACTAGCGGCGCGACCGTCACCCCCAGCAGGATCGCAGAAACCGGAATGTTCCGCGCCGCATATAAGCCCGCGTAAATCGCGAACAGCATGACCAGCAGATGACTTAAGCCAACTTTCCTGTGCGCCACCGCTGCTGCGATTAGCGCCAGCAGTACCAACACCGCAAAGCATTTCTGTCCCATCCCATGAAAATTCGGCGACAGAAACTCGTCGATGTGATCCATCAGAAAGCGATCAGTCAAATATCGATAGATATGAATATGAAGACGGTACCCATACGGGTTGGCAAAACTGGCCGCGAATGACAAAACTCCCGCGAGGGCCAGCGCTTTCACCCGCTGCGCTAACCCGCCGCCCTCATCGTCCACAGTCGCAATCCGCTGCATCACCGCGCTCGCGAAATAAATCGCCAGCAGCACAAATCCCACCAGGAACCCGCCATGCACGTTCACCCACAGCATAGTCAATAACGGCAACCACAACAGGTTCACCGTCTGTCCATCGTCCTCGAACCTCTCCAGGATTTCCCACCAGACGATGGTAAAGAGCCAGCTCAGCACGTGTGGCCGGGCGAACAAGTGGACGCTCGAAGCCGCCACGGCCAACAGCAGCACCAGGATGGCAACCGGCAAATTCGCTCCGCGCGCGAGCATCCTGCGCAGCAGCAACGCAAACGTCAATGCGATCACCAGTGTGCTGAAGAACACCACCCCGTTCAACCCAGCCAGGTGGTGAGCCATCCCTACAACGGCGTCGAACAGCCACTCCCAGGCATACCAGGCCTTGCCTTGCATGGTCGATGAGAACGGATCAGTGTGAGGAATCGAGTGCGTGCCGAGAATCAGCTGCCCGGTGCGGATATGCCACCCAATCCCAGCATCCCGCAGCAGCCCTTGTGCAAGCGTTCCCCACGCGAGTCCCAGCAGCAATAGGACAAACACCAGGTCGCAAGTCGAAGGAATGAGAAAGCGCAGCCACGCGCTAGCAGCAGTGACGCTCGCCGTGGCGCTCCGCACATCCGCTTCATCGACGCCATGCGCGTTCAATTCCATATACTTTGCTCACATGAAGGTGCTTGTGCTGAAAATCCGTCGAGCCCTGCTCTCTGAGTCTATAGCGGGTCGGTTGACGAACGACCTGGAAACCTGGTGCTTGAAAACTCTCTGCTGAAAGGGCTCGGGGCTGGCCGAGCCATAAAGGCTGGAACAACGCTACCTGAACTGCCAGAAAGACAGCCCCACTCGCATATGGTGCATCAGGCTATCCGGAAACGTGTACGCGACCGTGATCCCCAAAATCGCGTGCGCAATCCCCAGCGGATAAATACTGCGATAGCGCCGGAACATCTCCGTAAAGAACAGCGCGCCCAAGAATGTCAGCAGCGTCAAAGGCAGATTCGGCAGGTGCGCGACCGTGAAGAGCATAGTGGTCACTGCCACGGCCCCGGACGTTCCCAGCAACCATTCCAGCCGAAGAAAAAGAAACGACTGCAGGAGAAACTGCTGTCCCACGGCCCAGATCACGTACGGCCATAGATTCTGCCAGCGCGGCCAATCGGGATTCGCCGGCACGTGATTGCCCGTGAGCAACGCCCCTACCAGAATGCCGGCGGCCACCGAGCAGCCGATCCCGAGAATCCAAGCCGTGCCGCTGCGCCCAGGCCAGACCAACCCGAGTTCCGCGCGTGTGCGTCCTCGCAAACCCAACCACAGCACGCTCAATACGAGCGTCACAATTAGGAAAGTGTGACCGGGACTCCGGGGCGTCCACATGACGGATTCAATCAACCCGAAAATGAGGACAACCTCACTCCAGGCGGCGAGCCTTGTCCTGCGAACCGGATAAGCCGCCGTCACCAGTCTGGGCCCGCCGTCTCGACCCTCAATTTGTGGAAAACTTTTGGACCCAACAGCCATCTCAGCGATCTTATAAGTAATGGCTACCCCCAGCAAGAGCGCGCCCCGCGTGGTCATCGTCGGAGCCGGCTTCGGCGGCCTCAACGCCGCCCGCTCGCTTGCCCGCGACAAGGTCCAGATCACCATTGTCGATCGCAAGAACCACCACACCTTCCAGCCCCTGCTCTACCAGGTCGCAACCGCCGCACTTTCCCCGGGTGAAATCGCCGAGCCCATCCGCTCAGTCTTCCGCTCCAACAGCAATGTAATTACCCTGCTTGAGGAGGTCCAGGGGTTCGATCTGGATCAACGTCTCGTTCACACTGGGGAACAGGACATCCCCTACGACTATCTGGTGGTTGCCGCCGGCGCCACCCACGCCTATTTTGGCCATGACGAATGGAAACTGTTCGCTCCCGGACTTAAGACCATCGAAGACGCCCTCGAAATCCGGCGCCGCGTCCTGTTGACCTTCGAGCTCGCCGAGCGCCAGACCGTAATGGGTGTCAGCGACGAGCCTTTGAATTTCGTGGTGGTTGGGGCAGGCCCCACAGGAGTGGAACTGGCCGGAACTCTCGCCGAGATTACCCGTCACGTTCTCGTCCATGAATTCCGTAACATCGACCCCAGCCGCGCCCGCATCATTCTGCTCGAAGGCGGCCCACGTGTTTTGCCTGCTTACCCCGACGACCTTTCCCGCAGCGCCGAAGAACAGTTGCGCCGCCTGGGCGTGGAAGTACGCACCTCGACGATGGTCACCTCGATCGAGGCCGGTGCCGTACGAATCGGTGAAACCCGCATCGTGGCTCCCGTGATCTTGTGGGCCGCGGGCGTAGCCGCTTCCGCACTCGGCAAAGCATTAGGCGTTCCCGTCGATCGAGCCGGGCGCGTCTTGGTCAATGCCGACCTCAGCATTCCCGGCCATCCCGAAGTCTTCGTCGTCGGCGACCTCGCCGCGCTGAAAGACGAGAATGGCAAGATGGTTCCTGGCGTCGCCCCAGTCGCGATTCAGGAAGGCAAGTTCGTCGCGAAAACCATTCGCCGTGACCTCGCGCGCAAGCCGCGCGAGAACTTCCATTACTGGGACAAGGGCAGCCTCGCAACGATTGGCCGCGCCGCCGCGATCGCCCAATTTGGCAAAATTCACATCTCAGGGTTCATCGCCTGGCTCTCCTGGCTTTTCGTTCACATCTTCTTTCTGATCGGCTTTCAAAACCGTCTGCTGGTGTTCATCCAGTGGGCTTGGTCTTACTTCACCTACGAGCGCGGCGCCCGTCTCATCACCGGCGACACCACTTTGCCCGGCTGGTCTGGCATGAAGCCAATGTCTCCCGGCGTGTCAAAACCGGACGACGATAAAGTGCCCGCAGGCACCGCACGATAGCTGAGCCGTTACCTGCTCGCTATAATGAAAGCTTGCGGTTCCGTCGATCCATCGCCCTCGTTTGCACCTTGCTGCTCGGCCTTGTTCGAGCTCACGCCCAAAGTCCGGCCAATTCAAATGACACCATCATCGTTCTGCCGTTCGAGAATGGCTCGGGGGCGCCGGGCCTGCAATGGATCAGCGAGGCCTTCCCGGAAATCCTCAGCCAGCGATTGTCATACCCATCGATCTACGCGCTGACGCGTGATGATCGGCTCCGCGCCTACGATCAGGCTGGAATTCCGGCCCAGGTCCAGCCTACCCGCGCGACTATCTACCGTCTCGTTGAGCAAATGGACGCCGACTATGTCGTCCTGGGTCGCTACACCTTTGATGGCCGCACGTTCAGCACGTCCGCGCAACTTCTCGATATGCACCGTCTCAAGCTCCTGCCCGAATCGCAGGAGTCCGGTGCCCTTCCGGACCTGATCAATATCCAGACCGCACTTGCCTGGGACCTGCTCCGCTCTCTGCGACCAGGTTTTCTACTGGACAAGCAGGCCTTCTCCAGCAGCGCCCCACCTATCCGTCTCGATGCCTTCGAGCACTACATTCGCGGAATCACCGCCACCACCACGGCCGAAAAGGTTCAGCAGTTCCACGAGGCCGTCCGCTTCAACCCCACTTACAACGAAGCGCTACTCCACCTTGGGCGGGCGTATTTCGACGACCGTCAATACGACCAAGCCGTCGCCGCCTTCGCGCAGGTTTCCACTACGGACCCTCTGGCCCGCGAAGCCAACTTTTATCTGGGACTCTCGGCTTACTACCTGGGCGATTTTTCGCGCGCCCAGTCGGCCTTCAATTTCGTCGCCATGCGCTTTCCTCTTCCCGAGGTCTACAACAACCTCGGGGTTGTGACCGGACGTCTGGGCGACAAACAAACTTCTGCCAACTATCTTCAGAAAGCGGTGCAGGCTGATTCGAGCGATGCCGACTACAACTTCAATTTAGCGGTCGCACTCGCTCAAAACGGAGACGGCCAGGACGCTATCCATTTTTTCAATGAATACTTGAGACTTCGTCCTGAAGACAAGGAAATGCGTGTACTTATCAGCGGTCTTTCGGATCCCTCCAGGGCCCCGAAGCTTCCCGTCCAACGAATCAAGAGCAACTACGATGAGAACTCTTTCCGTCAGCTCTTCTTTGGCATCCAGGCAGCAGCCGAGGAGCGTTTGTCCAAGACCGATCCCCTCACCCACGCGCAGTTTCACGTAAGCCGCGGCCATGAACTTCTCGCCCAGGGATTCGCCGCAGAAGCGCAGAAAGAATTCCGCGAGGCCATCTCGCTCAACTCCGCCAATCCCGAAGCTCACGCCGGACTCGCTCGGACGCTTGAGGCCGACAATGATCTTGCTGGAGCGCGCGCCGAAGCCGAAGCCGCTCTCCGCCTCAAGGTGTTCATCGATCCACTGCTCTTACTTGCTCGCCTGGATTTGCGAGACAATAGAGCCGACGCAGCCGCCCAGAGTGTCGACCGGGCTCTACAACTGGATCCCGCCAATTCCTCGGCCCTCACCCTGAAACGTGCTGTCGCAGCCAAGCTCGCGGAGAAAGCGCAGCCACTGCCCAATTGATGAAATTTCTGTCCCGCGCGCGTTTCGCTTTGGAGTTTCTAAGCCTCGCCTTTCTGCTTGTCGTACCGGCTTCCGCCGAGGTCCTCAAGATCGTCCTCAACGACACCATTCAGCCGGTCACCGACGAGTTCATCGGGCGTGCCCTCGCTGAAGCAAAGGCAAAGAACGACCAGGCGCTGCTGATCGAAATCAACACCCCCGGCGGGCTGGTCGAATCCACTCGCGAGATCATCGAGAAGATCGTCGACTCTCCCGTTCCTGTCATCGTCTACGTCACGCCCAGCGGCAGCCGTGCCGCTTCGGCCGGATTCTTCATCCTCGAGTCTGCCGATATCGCCGCCATGGCTCCCGGAACCAACACAGGGGCTGCTCACCCGGTCACGCTCGGGGGCAGCAAGATGGACGACGTGATGAAGCAAAAGGTCGAGAATGACCTCGCCGCCCTGATGCGCTCGGTCGCCTCACGCCGCGGCCGCAACGTCGACATTGCCGAGTCCGGCGTACGCGAGTCCAAGTCGTTCACGGAGCAGGAAGCGCTGTCGAAGAAGCTGATCGATTACGTCGCCTCCAGCGAGGATGACCTATTCCGGCAAATTGCGGCGCATCCGATCAAGCGCTTCGATGGCAAAACCATCACACTGAATATCGTCAGCCAGCCCATCCGCACTTTCGAGATGACCCTCAAGCAGCGAATTCTCGATCGCCTGATGGACCCGAACGTTGCGTTCATCCTCTTGGCGGTGGGCCTACTCTCGCTGTATGTCGAGTTCAATCACCCCGGCGCAGTCCTGCCCGGTACGGTGGGCGTAATTTTCATCCTGCTTGCTGCCTTCGCGCTCAACCTGCTCCCGGTACGCTTCGCCGCTCTCGCGCTGATAGCAACGTCGTTCATTCTCTTCGCTCTGGAAGCGAAATTCGCCAGCCACGGCGTCCTTACCACGGGCGGGATCGTTCTGCTCACATTGGGAGGACTGCTGCTCGTCGACGCGCCCATTCCAGAGATGCAGGTGCACCTGCTCACGGCACTTGCGGTCAGCATTCCCCTCGGCGTGATCACCGCGTTCCTGATGAGCATTGCGCTGCGCGCCCGTCGCAATAAAGTCGTCACCGGCCCGGAAGGCCTGATCGGCGAAGTCGGCATAGCCCGGACGCCTATCGCTCCCCGAGGCACGGTCTTCGTCCATGGGGAGATCTGGAATGCGACTTCGCCCAAACCGATAGAAGCAGGTTCAAGGGTTGTCGTGCGCCGGGTCGTTGGACTGGAACTCGAAGTAATGCCTCTCACTTCAGCCGACGAAATTACGGCCGTCCCCACCCCGGTTTCATAACGGATCACGCATCTTGCATGACAACACGCCCGCAGCTTCTTGACCCGTTCTCGCCCTTGTAACTACGGTACAATCCGGCTAAGCGGAGTCTTGCGCCCTGACCCGCTGGAGGCGTGGGCATGATTTCCCTGCCGTTTGTTGCCGGAATCATCGTCATCATTTACCTGTTGAGCTCGATCAAGATCCTCGCCGAATATGAGCGTGGCGTCATTTTCCGCCTCGGACGCCTGCTTCCCAGCCCTAAAGGTCCGGGCATCATTCTCGTCTTCGCGCCCATCGACCGCATCGTGCGGGTCTCTTTGCGCCAGGAAGCACTCGAAGTTCCGCCCCAGGACATCATCACCCGCGACAACGTCACGCTGAAAGTAAATGCCGTCATTTTCCTGCGCGTGATTGATCCCAGCAAGGCGGTGGTCGAAGTTTCCAACTATCTGTACCAGACTTCCCAGTTCGCCCAGACCACGCTGCGCTCCGTCCTCGGCGAGCAGGAACTCGACGAACTCCTCTCCCATCGAGAGAAAATTAATCTCCGCCTGCAGAGCATACTCGACACTCACACTGCACCTTGGGGTGTGAAAGTTACCAACGTCGAAGTCAAGCAGGTGGACATGCCCGAGTCGATGCTGCGCGCCATGGCCAAGCAGGCCGAAGCCGAGCGCGAAAAGCGTTCCAAGATCATCCACGCGGAAGGCGAGTTCTCCGCCGCTCAGCGCCTGGTCGACGCTGCCACGCTGCTGGCCACTGAACCCGTCAGCGTTCAGCTGCGCTACCTGCAAACATTGACCGAAATCGGCGTGGAGAAAAACACCACCGTCATCTTCCCGGTGCCCGTGGACTTCTTCTCCGGAATTCAAAAGCTGTTGGGAAAGGGAGATACGGAACAGGCGAAGGCCGGCTAAGTTAAGAACCCGGTCGAATCGCGACCGGCAACATCATTGGGAGCGAATCATGGGTTCTCAGGACACGGAAATCACACTCGGCACCGGCAAGATGCTTGCCCTTTTCTTTGGCCTGGTCGCGCTCTGCGGCCTCTTCTTCGGACTCGGCTTCTCCCTCGGGCGAGGTTCCGTCCGTCCCGTGATGACTGCCGATCAAGCGCAAGCTTCTCCCGGAGCGACCCTGCGCTCCTCCGCCATGAAGTCAGCATCCCAGCCACCTGACAGCATGACGTTCTATACGGCCGTCGAACAAAAAGATGCCAACGCGCAACTTGCCCCGATCGACGCGTCCAAAGAAGCCCCGGCGAAAGATACCGCAAAATCAGCGCAAAATAACTCCGCTCCACCCGATCCAATGACGGCCACCGCTGCCAGCTACTTCGTGCAAGTCGCTGCCGTCACCAAGCAAGACGACGCCCAGGCGCTGGTCGAGGCTCTGAAGAAAAAGCAATACGCCGCCTTTACCTCGAACACGTCATCAGCCGACAAATTCTTTCACGTCCAGGTAGGACCGTTCGGAGACCTCAAAGACGCAGAAGCGACCAAGGCAAAACTGATCAGCGACGGGTATAACCCAATCTTGAAAAAGTAACTCGACCGGCATTGCGCAGACACATCAACACTCTGTCGTCCTGAACGAAGTGAGGCGCCGAGCCGGGACTAGTCGAAGGATCCCATGTAGCGTTGAACTACTACCGGCCTGGAAGGATTTCTCTCTACTACTCACGGGGATGATCATCTCCCCACTATTCCCCGCTGAACCGCTGCTCCCGCCACGGATCCCCATACATGTGGTACCCGTTCTGCTCCCAGAACCCCCGGGCGTCCTGATCCAGAAACTCAATCCCGCGCACCCACTTCACCGACTTCCAGGCATACAAGTGCGGCACGATCAGCCGCAGTGGATAACCATGATCCGGACTCAACGGTTGCCCATCGTGGTGCGTGGCAAGGAGAACCTCCTCCCGATCGAGGTCCGCCAAAGGCACATTTGCCGTGAATCCCTGCTCTGCATGCACCAGTAC
>QIAH01000383.1 GCA_003225465.1 Acidobacteriota bacterium
AAGTTGGCGGTGAGGTTGTACCTGATGTTGCGCGAGGACTGGACGTACGCGCAACTGTGCAGGGCCGTGGTGCAGGCAAGCCCGAGTCATTCTGTGGCGGCAAGCAAGAGCCGACCGCTTGAGTAGGCAGCCTGCCTCCCCGAACGAGCGGGGAGTTCGAAGCAGCAATTGTGGGAGCTAGGACCGAAGAGATGGGTGGTGAGACCTTGCGTCCAC
>QIAH01000384.1:0-32277 GCA_003225465.1 Acidobacteriota bacterium
GGGCTGTAGCATCCCGAAGCCTTGCGGCCGCGGGAGCCCCGCTTAGAGCGACCGCTCTAAGTCGCAGCCACCTCACCTGGTCTTTTGCACCATCTACTACTGCCTTCTGAACTTGTCATCCGACCACCTCCTTTCCGGTGTAATCGCAGATTAGTACGGAAGGGCAGGGCGCGTCAACCGGCACGAAAGTGGGTTCCGGGGTGGTCAACATAAAAAACAACAGCAACCACGAAGGAACACGCAAGGAAATCACGAAGGCTCTCTTTGCGGGCATTTTGTGCAACCTTCGTGTCCTTGGTGGTGAAGCGTTTGCTTTTCGGGGTTGCTGTGAGCTTGCAGCCTGTCACTTGAGTTCTTCGGCAGTTCGCGCAATATTCTCTGGAGTTCCCATGTCGCGCCAGGAATATTCATCCGCGCGGAAGGCTTGAATACTTTCTCCCGCCCCCGCCAGACGCAAATACGATGTGATGATGGAGAAAGCGCCATCTTCCGTGAGCATCGACAGCAGACCCGCGGAGACCACATGAATGCCGGAAAAGGCGAATGCGCCGACCTCCGTCGCGGGCCGGCCGGCGCGGCGTCCGCAAAGTTGCATCTGCGAATCGAAGAGCAAGTAACGCGAGGTGGATCGATCCTGAACCGCCAGGGTAACCAGCGCCTGCTGTGTCCGGTGGAATTCGACCATGCGGGCGAGGTCGATCGTGCTGAGCACGTCCACATTGTGCAGAATGAAGGGTTCCTCGGAATGATCCTCAAGAAAAAACCACGCCGCTTTCTTGAGTCCCCCACCGGTATCAAGCAATACGTCTTCGCGTGAAATGGCAATCTCCATACCGAAGTCATCGTGCTCACGTAAGTAGTCCACCACCACGTCGGCGAAGTGGTGAACGTTAACGATCACATCGCGAATGCCGAAACTACGTAGTCGCATCAGAGTGAGTTCGAGCAGAGTGCGGCCTGCGACTTCGACCAGCGCCTTGGGGCGATCATTGGTAAGCGGGCGCAACCGCGTGCCGAGTCCAGCCGCCAGGACCATGGCTTTCATTCGGCGCGGCTCTCCAACTCGCGATGATGCAGAACCACGTCCACACCATTGCGCGCGCGCAGTCGCTTCGCCAGTTGCTCCGCCAGGTAGACTGAGCGATGTTGGCCGCCGGTGCATCCAAAAGCTACCATCAGGTGCTTGAATCCGCGGCGCTGGTATTCATAGATACTGGCGTCCACCAAGGACAGCGCGCTGGCAAAGAATTGGTGCACGCTCTCCTGCTGATTGAGGTATTCGATCACGGGCGCATCTCGTCCGGTGAGAGGTTTGAAGCGTTCCTCGCGCCCGGGGTTCGGCAAGCCGCGGCCATCGAAGACGAATCCTCCCCCGTTGCCTGTCTCGTCCTTCGGCCAGCCCCGGTGAAAGGAAAAGCTGAAGATCCGTACCGTGAGGTTTTCCGCACTCGAGGCAAGAGCTTGCAGCTTTTCGGATCCGAGCATGCTGTTGAAGGCGTCCAGCAGGGTTGGCAGCGCGATGGGCAGCTTCACATTGTGAAGAAGCCAGCGCAGGTTTTTCAGCGCGTAAGGAACGCTTTGCAGGAAATGCGCCTTGCGCTCATAGAAACCGCGGAATCCGTATGCGCCCAGCGCCTGCATAATGCGCACATAGACAAATCCGTAGTAGTAGCGGAGGAACGCATCCCGATCGACCGCCATGAAGCGTGCCAATTGATCGAGGTAGTAGTCGAGCAAGTGTTGGCGTAGTTCGGGTGGAAGGTCAGCCTTGGCGTCATAGAGAAGGGAGGCGATGTCGTATTGCAAGGCGCCTTTGCGGCCGCCCTGGTAGTCGACAAAGTAAGCATTGCCTTCGAGCAGCATGATATTGCGCGACTGGAAATCCCGGTAGAGGAAATAATCCTGCGGCGCGCTGAGCAGAAGTTCGGTCAACGCCTCGAAATCATCTTCCAGCTTCTGCTCGCTGAAAGGGATTCCGGCGAGGCGAAGAAAGTAGTATTTGAAGTAGTTCAAGTCCCACGCAATCGACTGCCGGTCAAAACGTCCGCGCGGATAGCAGATGCTGTAGTCGAGATCGTGTCCCGCCTCCACCTGGAAGCGCGGCAGCACCGCGACTGCCTTGCGATAGGCGTCGATCACCGCCGGCGCAATGTTTTCCCCGGGACGATTGCTGGACAGAAAATCAAACAGCGTCGTGTTGCCGAGATCCTGTTCCAGGTAGGCGCCGCGATCCAGATCCTCTCCGTAAATTTCCGGCACGGGAAGGCCATGCTTCAGAAAATGCCGTGTGAAAGCGAGGAAGGCGGCGTTCTCCTCGCGAACGTCGTGCAGGATGCCGATGGCGCTCTGTTGCCCGTCGGAGAGGCGGATAATTTTGCGTCCCGAGCCGCCCAGTTCTCCCTGCAACTGGACTACACGCGTGGCCGGACGATGGAAATGCTGTTCGAAGAGGGCGTTGAGAACGTCCATATTTGTTTCGGGGCATGACAAAGATACCATCCGGCGCGGCTTTAAGCGTCCTGCATGAGTTCCGGATTGGGAAAGGCGTGATTGCGTTTGTTTCCCTTTGCGCTGATCGGCTGCGTGAGTTCGAACAGAATCGGATTATGTTAGGGAGGTACGCGGCGGCCGGAGGTCATCATGGAAGTCATCATCGAACATCTGGGTGCAGTGCAGTTCGAAATCAAGGCGCGCGGGCACGCCATTGTTTCTGATCAGCCGCGTGAGAACGGCGGGTTTGACGAAGGCATGACTCCGCCCGAGCTGTTGCTTGCGTCGTTGGGATCGTGCGCAGCTTTTTACGCCGCACAATATTTACGCAAGCACAAACTGGCCACGGAAGGCACTCGGGTGCGCGTGACCGCAGAGAAGGAAAAGAATCCGCCGCGTATTGCTCGCTTTCATGTCGAGGTTGACATGCCGGCTGCGCTGGATGACACACATCGCGCGGGAGTCGAGGATGCGGTGCACGCTTGCCTTATCCACAATACGCTGCAGCACTCACCAGAGATTCATTTCGAATTCAAGTGCGGGACGGACACTTTTGTCGGAGAAACTTCGGCCGCATCCTCGAATCCTCGCTAAGTGCGGACCGCCGGGTTCGGATTCAGCCCCACCGGACATGTCCGGTTGCTATCTGGTCATTGACCTTTCTCCCTCCTAGACTGGAACTCTCCCCTCAGGGAACTTTAGATTCCTGCTAAGTTGTTGATTTTAGGCCTTCCAGCGATATGCGTCGGGCTGCGGCAGCCCCAGATGGGCGAGTACCCGGTAAGCAAATTCGCGAGCCAGATCATCTAACGAAGTGGGGCGATTGTAGAAGGTCGGGATGAGGGGGAAGACGGTAGCTCCGGCATCGGCGGCTTTGTACATGTTGCGGATGTGGACCTTATGCAGCGGGGTCTCGCGCACGCAGAGCACCAGCGGCCTTCGTTCTTTGAGACTTACGTCGGCGGCGCGCTCGATCAGGTGTGAGGCGATGCCGTTGGCAATGCGTGCGAGCGTACCAACGCTGCAGGGGATGACGACCATCCCATCGGAAGGGTAAGAACCACTGGCCACGTTGGCGCCGATGTCGCTGTTGGCCTGGGAATGGATTTTGGTGCTGGGCTTGCCCAGCAACTGTCCGACAACATCGTTGCGGCCGCGCAGGCCGAGTTCTTCGGCAAGCACGCGCAGGCCACTGTCGGAGGCGATGAAGTTCACGGTCTGGATGCGCGCATCGCGTTCGGCCGCAAGTAGAAAGTGTTTGAGAAAAATCGAGCCGCTGGCGCCGGTGGTCGCAACCGTAAGGTTCTGGAGCGGCTGGTTGGGCAAAGGATCTCCTTGGGCGGTGGCCCTGGAGTTCCGAGCATAGGGAGGCTGCTGAAGGGAAGTCAAGGCAGGGCGGGCAAAACCGCTTTGCCGGATCGATGACTTCCCGCACTGGAAATGGCGAATCCGTCACACCTGCGATCGCGACGCTCCGCAGCGCAATTGCATGCTCTCGAAGGAGTCGAGCGCGAAATCCGCGCCAACGATCACAATGGCCGGCGAAAGTATTTGAAAGACTTTAGCGCCGCCTACCGGACCTACGAGTCTGTGGTGGATGTTTCCCGCGTGCATGAGGCGGTCGGTGGGGCTGATTTGGTGCTGATCGGCGATTACCATGCGCTGCCCGCCTGCCAGCGTTTCGCGGGTTCGCTTCTGGAGCAGCAGGCGATCGCTGGAGATCGTCCGCTGGTTCTGGGAGTGGAAACGATCTTCGCGCGCGATCAACACATCCTGGACGAATGGTGGCGACGGGAAATCGACGAGACCGAACTCCACGAGCGCATGCGTTTCCAGCTGGATTGGGGCTACGACTGGGATCCTTTCTACGAACTGCTCGTCACCGCCCGGGAGCACAGTGAAGCAATCTATGGTCTCGATTGCATGCCGCGCGAGGACCTGCGCAAAATCGGGGCGCGCGACCGGCATGCCGCGGAAAAACTTGCTGAGATTCGGTCGCGGCATCCCGACGCGGTCATCGTAGTGCTGTTTGGCGAATCGCATCTGGCGCCCGCTCACCTGCCGCGCGAAGTGCGCACCCTTCTGCCTCAGGAGCGCATGCTGACTGTTCTGCAGAATGTGGATGCGCTGTACTGGCGCGCCGCAGGAGAGCGACACGAGCGGGTGGAAGCGGTGCAGGTCGCGCCTGACGTGATCTGCGTTTTCAATGCAACGCCGCTTGAAAAGTACGAGAACTATCGTCTTTGCCTGGATCGCTGGCGACGGGAGGAATCCGATCAGCCCGATCTCGGACCTACCGTTTACAACCTCATCGATGGCTTGGTGCGCTTTTTCGGGATCAATCGCTATTCGCCGCACAATACGACGCAACCAAAGTTTCTCGTCGACCTGTTGCCGGAAGTGTATTACCGCTCGTCCGACGGACTGCTGCGGCGTCTCCTGTCGCGCAAAGGAGTGAGTGAGGAGGAGCGCGAGGCGATGATGCAGCGGGTGGAAGAACGCGGCTGCGCTTATTTGCCGCAGGTCAACGCGTTCTACATGCACGATTTTCAAATGCTGCACGCTTCCGAAGAGGCGGCTCGCTTCCTGCATCACGCTTGCCGCGGATTACCAGCGAGGGTGACCGCGCGGGAAGAAGCCGCCGATGAACCCTCGGATTTCTTCTACGGTCGCGTGCTGGAGAACGCGCTGGCGTACTTTGGGTCGCGTGTGTTGTACCCCGCGCGCGCGGCGGTGCGCGAAGAAGACCTGCGCGAGTTGAGCGACCAGACTCGCGAAGACATTGAGCGGCAGACGGGACTCGGGTTTGCCGAGTCGATGCGCGCGCTCGATTTTCTGCTGTTGCACCGGCTACTGGAACTCGACGTCAAACAGTACGATCGGGTGCGCGGATCACTCGACGAAGGGATTCGTAGCAGCGGAGCCAAGTTCGAATACATCACGCAGCAACTTGGGTATCTCCTGGGCTGTGATCTTTATGACGGATACCTGGAAGGCCGGGTAACTCCCGGTTTTGTGCGGACTCTGTTTCTTACTCACGTAGAAGAACCCGGCGCTGCCCGGGATGCCTATTTTGGACTGGTGCAACGCCTCCGCGCTGTGCGGAGAAGAGGGCATCGATTCGAAAAGCGGACGTGAAAAGCTTTCGGTCGATAGGTAGCCGCTGTCGCGAAGGAGAAGATCAGTTTTCACTGTTCACAGGCTCGGAAAAAGCTCCCTTTCGAGGTCCGGAGTTTCCCTCAGCGGCTGAAGCCGCCCCGAAATTGTGGTTCTTACGGCTGGGCTGAAGCCCAACCCTTTCAAAGCGCAGCTTTCATGAGAGTTTTTCCGCAGCCTCTAAAGCCGCGTCGAGTCTGCGGGTTTTTCGGCTGGGCTGAAGCCGAGCCCTTTCAAAGCGAGCAGATCTTCAGAGTTGTGTCGGGTGTTGGTCTTGCGAAAATCCCCACCCTAACCTCGCACAGAACGCGAGGTGAGGGTGGGGCACCTGGCACCTGGGGCACGGCACCGCACGCTCCGCGACTTTTCAAATCGCGATCGAAATCCGCGCTTTCTGTAATCTGTTCAGACATTAATCGGCGCACGATAACAGCTTGGCACCGGCCCGGCCTCGGCCAACTTCTGCGGCGTTTCGAAATCGCAGTTGACAGACTTTGATCGCGCGGATTATGTTCAACCGGATGGTTGAATATTCCCAGGACATGCTGAATCGCGTTTTCTCAGCAGTTGCTGACCCGACGCGACGCGCTATCCTCGCCTCGCTGAGGAGCAAACCCGCCACCATCACTGAAATTGCCAGCTCGTTTCCCGTATCTCTGAACGCGGTTTCAAAGCATGTCATGGTGCTGGAGCGGGCGGGCCTGGTTCGCCGGAACGTGCAGGGGCGCGAGCATGTTTGCAGCCTGAATGCCGCGCCTTTGCAGGATGCGACCGCATGGCTCGACCACTATCGCCAGTTCTGGGAAGTGCGCCTGGATGCCTTGGAGCACTACGTAAAGCGAAAGATGAAAGCTGTGAAGAAAGGAGCGACTGCGCATGGCGAATCCCACTGAGGGGACGCATCGGATGTCGATTCGACGGAAGATGCCGGCCGCGAGGGAAGTCGTTTACGAAGCATGGATCGATCCGCAAGGCATCCGCGAATGGATGTGTCCGGGAGACGTGACCTCGGCTGAAGCTGTGCTCGATGTTCGAGTCGGAGGCTCCTACCGGATCGTGATGAAGGGCAAAGAGCGGGATCACGTGCATACGGGCGTCTACCAGGTGGTCGAACCCAATGCCAAGCTGGTGTTCACCTGGACACAGGAAGGGAATGACGTCACCACCCTGGTCACGGTCGAATTTCTGGCGCATGGGAATGAAAGCGAACTCGTGCTCACCCATGAGCGCTTTACGAAGCCCGATGTCGCCAAGCGCTACGAGAGCGGTTGGGGCACGATCGCCGAGAAGCTGTCTTCGTACCTGGTTCATCGCGGTCGACACGTCGTTCCGGCCCAATCACAACCCAAATAGGCGTTTGACCAATTTTGAAATCGCAAGAGGAGGACTGAAAATCGATGCCGATTTACACGATCGCAGAATATCGAGTTCGCAAGTCTGGAATCGATAAGGTGAAGCGCGCCATTCAGGAATTTGTCCCCTACGTCAAGGCGAACGAGCCCGGCACCCGAATGTACCTGGCATGGCAACAGGAGGAAGATCCTACGCGCTTTGTTCATTTTTTTATTTTCGAGAATGAAGCTGCACACGAAACTCATGGTCGCTCCGACGCTGTGAGGAAATTCGAGGCCGCGTATGGTCCTGAACTGGATGGCGGAGATGTTGTCTTCACCGACTATCACTTGGTTGCCGGAAAGGTCTGATGGGCCTGACAACCAGGGATCACGACTGACGGGCTCCGATCCACAAATGGAGGAAAGCGATGGCCGACATCAAACATTCAATTCCGATCACAGCGAAACCAGAAGCAGTCTATCCATTGGTTGCCACTGCCAAGGGATTCAGCCAGTGGTGGGCGGAAGACATAGTTGAGTCTTCGGGCGCAGTCGAATTGGGGTTCTTCAAGCGCAGTACGGTCTATCGCTTGCGACTCGACGTGGATAAGGCCTCTACGCACGCCGAGTGGGTCTGCGATAGCGGTGACGAGTGGAAGGCAACCCACCTGATTTTTCGGCTGGAGGCTGCGAATTCCGGAACTCTGCTCCGCTTCACACACGCTGGCTGGAAGGGCGAGACCGACTACTTCGTTGCCTGTACGACGACCTGGGGTGAGCTGATGTACCGTCTCAAGGCCATGGCGGAAGGCAAAAGACCCGGCCCGCTGTTTCGAATGGCCGAGATGGCGTACTAGAGGCTGCTGAAAAAATGCTTTCGATGTCCACAATTTGCCGCAGTGGCTGAAGCCGCCGATTTTGCTACTCGTACGGCTCGGAGCCGAGCCCTTTCAAAACATAGCGATGCCTGGAGTCCTTCAGCAGACCGCTAAGAAGGCGAGCGGGATGGCTGGATGCTAATGTAGATGGCATCGGCCATCGGCGCGATACCGGGTACGCCCTTGAACGCGGAATCTCTCCACAAGTTGTTTGACGAGGTACGGCGCGGCAAGCTTTCCCCCGATGACGCCGTGGCACGCCTACGGCATTTGCCGTTTGAGGATCTGGGGTTTGCCAAGGTGGATCATCACCGCGTCCTGCGCACCGGCATGCCCGAGGTGATTTTCGGCGAGAGAAAGACTCCGGCCCAGGTCGCCGGGATTTTTGCGAAGCTCGCGAAGCATGGAGGCAACGTGCTGGCTACGCGCGCCGATGCGAAGCAGTATGCCGCCGTGAAGAAGCTCGTTCGCGGCGCAAAATATCGGGAACTGGCGCGGGCGATTGTGCTCGAGCGCGACAAGAAGAAATATGGCAAAGGCGTCGTGACCGTCGTGTCAGCCGGGACCGGCGATATTCCGGTGGCGGAAGAAGCCGTGGTCACCGCCGAGTTGATGGGCAACGATGTCCAGCATCTTTATGACGTGGGTGTGGCCGGTGTGCACCGTTTGTTGGCGAATCGCGAAGCACTGGCCAAGGCTCGCGTGCTGATTGTCTGTGCCGGTATGGAAGGCGCGCTCCCGAGCGTGGTCGGCGGCCTGGTGGGCGTTCCGGTGATTGCGGTGCCGACCAGCGTCGGTTATGGCGCGTCATTTAAGGGCCTGGCGGCCTTGCTCGGCATGATGAACTCTTGCGCGTCGAATGTGAGCGTGGTGAACATCGATAATGGGTTTGGGGCGGGGTACGTGGCGTCGCTTATCAATCGGCTGTAGCGAGTGAGCTACGAGCTTCGAGCTACGAGCTTCGAGCTACGACCCACATTTTTCAGTCGGTCGATTATTCGACCGGAAAAGAATTTCCGGGTTTCTCTTGTCGCAATCGGACGCGGGGTCCTTCGACTCCGATGCGGCCTTCGCCGCATCTCCGCTCAGGATGACATCGTTGGAGGTAGCTCGAAGCTTGTAGCTCGAAGCTCGCAACTCGCAGGCTAAAAAAAAGGCACGGCTTGCGCCGTGCCTGGAGGAGAGAAGTGGATTTTTACAAACCTTGCTTCGACCCGTTGTCGACGACCAGGTTGTTTTCCACGCTGAACACGCCGGGGACCTGGCCTGCGCGCATGCCGGCGATCTGCTTATCCATGGCGCTATCGACCGTGCCGTACAGGCTGACGTGGCCGCCGTCGATGATGATGCGGATCGGACGGGCGGGATCGAGCGCGTAGCGGCTGAGCACGGAGTCACCGTAGAGCACGCGCGCGGTGTGGCGGCGAAGGTTGTCGTCGAAAATCGAAACCTGCGAAACCTTGATCTCGTTCACAACATCCTTCACGCCCGGCATGCGATCGGCGATCGCCAGGGCCGAATCGCGGCCCACGTCGTTGTAGGTCTCTCCGCCGATCGTCGCCACGCCATCCTTCACGCTCAGAGTGAAGTAGTTGAACGCGCTGTCATACCATCCCACGCGATCGTAGTAGATCTTCCTGGACAACTGCTCGTGCAGTTGCTCGTCGGTGACCGCTGGTCCGGCAACTGTGATCAGGTTGCGGACGCCCTGCACGTTCTTTTGCTTTTTGGCAGCCTTGGCGGCATCCAGCTTGTCCTGGTAAAGGTCGACGGTGCCAGTCAGGGTCACAATGCCGTCGTCAACCGAAGACTTAACGTTGTGAAATTTTTGATTGTCAGTGAGCTTATGCGTGACGCTGGTCTGAATCGTGGTGTCATAGCGTCCCGCGCTGGACGACTGTGCGAACAGACTCGCGCCCACTAAACCCACCATCAGCAGCGATGAGAAAATGGCCTTCTTTGTAGTCATGATCTTGTGCTCTCCGTCCCCAATTAACTAACTGTTTGGTTAATTATTGGATGTGTCTGGGGCCTTCCGGGATGCTCAAGGAAGCCTAGTGCGGCGGGCCGATAAGGCACTTGTTATCAAGCAGATAGATCGCAGCTAGGCGCGTTTACGAATCTTTACTATCAAGCAGCCCGTGAATCAGGGAGATCGGAACCATAAAAGCTAACCACAAAGGACACAAAGGAAGCACGAAGGCTCGACCAGCGGGAAACGCTGACCGCGGGCGAAGTCAAGTCTTACCACTCAGCGGCCGTACTTTCCCATCAATTCTGTCTGCGCCAGAATGTGTCCTTTCATGGCGGATTCAACATCGTTCTTGGTTGCGCCGGCCTTTAGCGTGAGCTTCGCATTCAGCGCATAGAGCTTGAAAAAGTAGCGGTGCGGCTTGCCCGGTGGAGGACAGGGACCGTTGTAGCCGACCTTGCGAAAATCATTTCGCCCCTGCAGCGTCCCGTCAGGGAGTTGCTCTTGTTTCTTTACTCCTTCGGGGAGTTCCGTGGCATTAGCAGGCAGGTTGTAGAGGACCCAATGTACCCAGGTGCCAGCAGGGGCGTCGGGATCATCGGCGATGAGCGCAAAGCTTTGGGTTCCTGCGGGAGCGCCGGTCCAGTTCAGGGAAGGAGAGACGTCGGGGCCGTCGCAAGTGTAGTTCTTCGCGATCGAAGCTCCGTTGGAGAAGGCGGTGCTGGTGATCTGGAATGACATGGCGCCTCCTTGCGCGCAGATGGGGATGCCCGCGCAATACAGGACTACGCCCCACAGAAGCCGCTGGCTGATCATAGCTATCGCACCCTTCCGAGAAATTTGAAGCAGCCGCTTCACGCCTCGATGGATTCATTGCTGCCGTGCACGGTTGTATCGAGCGACAGGCGTCCGCTTCCCACTGCAATCAGAAACAGGGATCCCAACAGCATGCACAGATCGGTTCGAGCTTCGTGCATGGTGCCCCAGAATCCGTCCTTGGCCAGCATTGGGATTTTCGTGGTAGCGATGGCGACGCTGATATCAATGACCAACGGAATGGCGGCGAGTCGAGTGAGGAACCCTACAATGACCAACAACCCGCACACAATTTCGACCACGCCCACGAAGGGAGCGAAAAAATGAGGCGCTGGAATACCGATTTTCGCAAAACGTCCAACACCCAATGCGGCGGGGAAAAGAAACTTCTGCACGCCTTCTGAGAAGAAGACCCACCCGACCAGCAAGCGAACCAGAATCACCGAGGCTTGCGCAGTTCCATCAAACAGCCAGTTTCTCCAGCGCATTAATCAACGTTACGCTCGTCGAATCTCGGCGGCCAGACTTTCCTCAGCAAAGTTCGTTTACGCACGCTTGGGTGCCGGTTTCGGTGCTGCTTTTGCTTTTGCCTCCCGAAACACGCGCGCGAAAATTTTGTCGATATTTCGCAGTTGACGTTTCAAATCAAACGCGTGTTCCAATTGTTTGGCGGGCACGCGGCCGGTGATCTCCTTATCGTTCAACACGAGCCGGCGAAAATCGGCGCCCTGTTTCCACGCGCGCATTGCGTGCGCCTGCACCATCCGGTAGGCGTCTTCGCGCGAAACGCCGTGCTCCACTAAATCGAGCAAGAGCTGCCCACTGAATACCAGACCACGGGTGCTCTCCAAGTTCGTCTTCATTCTTTCCGGGTAGACGAACATCGTATCCACCAGGTTCGTGGTTTTCTGCAGGAGGTAGTCCACCAGCGTGGTCGAATCCGGAATGATGATGCGCTCCACCGACGAGTGCGAGATGTCGCGCTCGTGCCATAGAGCTACGTTTTCAAACGCGGCCTGCGCATTCGAGCGCACCACGCGGGCCAGTCCGCTGATTTGCTCGCTGGTGACCGGGTTGCGCTTGTGCGGCATCGCGGAGGAGCCTTTTTGCTTCTCGCTGAAGAACTCCTCAGCCTCACGTACCTCAGTGCGCTGGAGGTGGCGAATCTCGGTAGCGATTTTGTCGAGGGTGGACGCGATCACGGCCAGAGTCGCGAGATAGTACGCGTGGCGGTCTCGCTGGATAACCTGCGAGGAGATGTCCGCAGCCTTGAGGCCAAGACGAGCGCATATCTTCTCCTCGAGTTCGGGAGACAAGTGCGCGAACGTGCCGACCGCTCCGGAAAACTTACCAACTCGAAGACCTTCCGCAGCCTGATGGAAGCGCTCAATGTTTCTTTGCGTTTCCGAATACCAGTTCGCCAGCTTGAATCCGAACGTGATCGGTTCGGCATGGATTCCGTGGGTCCGGCCGATTTGCGGCGTGTCCTTGAATTCCCAGGCTCGTCGTTTGAGCACTTCCGCGAGCCGCTCAAGATCTTCGGTGATGATGTCCGACGCCTGTCCGATGAGCAGAGCCTGTGCGGTGTCGACCACATCGTTCGAAGTCAGGCCGTAATGAAACCAGCGCGCGTCGGGGCCAACGATTTCCGCAACCGCCGTGGTGAATGCGATGACGTCGTGCCTAACCTCTGCCTCAATCTCCTGGATGCGTTCCAGTTTGAAGCCAGCGCGCTCCCGGATGGCCTTGGCAGCTTGTTTAGGGACCAGTCCGGCCTCCGCGAGGGTTTCCGTAGCGGCCACCTCTACCGTGAGCCAGGTACGAAAACGATTATCGTCGCTCCAGATGCGGCCCATTTCGGGACGGGTGTAGCGGGGAATCACGCTCTCTCCTATCTCGCTGAAATTGCGGGAACCGAGGATTGTAAACGAGTGCGGGAGGGGCGTCCAAACGTCCTGTCGTCAGTCTTCAGCGAAGCAAGCGGTCAGTTGGCGACTGAGGACAGTTGCCGGATGACTGAATCGGCTAGTCTGTCCGATGTTTCGAACATCCCACCAACCCTGAGAGGCGACTTGCTTCCAGGGAAGGCAGTCGACGTGGTGGAAAAGCTCTCCAGGACTATCTGCTCGCAATCGGTCGCGGGGTCCCCTTCGACTGCGCTCAGGGCAGGCTTTCGGCTCCGTTCGGTTGGCGCCTCACTGCGCTCAGGAAGACAGCTTTGAGGTGGCTTAAAGCTCATAGCTCGCAGCTCATAGCTCGTGGCTCGTAGCTCGCCGCCCGCAGCTCACAACCGTTCGAAAATAGAAAACATCGTGATACGAGACATCACAGGAGTTCTTGTCTTGCTACGATATAATCCGCGGCATGGAAACACTCACCCTGTCGGACTACGAATCTCTGGCGGAACTGCGTTATCAGATACGCTGCTTCCTCTCGTTTAGTGAACAGGCGGCCCGTGCCGCGGGCCTGGAGCCAAGGCAACATCAGCTTATGCTCGGCTTGAAGGGGTTGCCGCGCGGCGCGCGGCCTACCATTGGGGAATTGGCTGAGCGTCTGCAGATCCAGCATCATAGCGCTGTGGAACTTGTGAACCGTCTTGCGGCCACCGGTTACCTTCGGCGTACGCGCGGTGGCGAAGATCGGCGCGAAGTGCTGGTATCTCTCACCCCAAGGGGCGAGAAGGTGTTGCGCAGACTGTCATTGCACCATCGCGCGGAACTGCGCTCGGCCGGTCCAATGCTGGTGAAGGCTCTTCTTCGCGCAATGCGAGGAGCTCGCAGCAACGGCTCGCGTCCCAGGACGGCTGTTGCCACGAGGAAACGAGCCTAGCCACTACCTGTCACAAATGAACAACGGGGGACCTGGCCTTTCCGGACGAAATGCTCTCTGAAGCTTCGGACAAGATGTTGCACCACAATATCGGGCGGCGCCTGCCCGTGGTCGAGCGGAGTGGCCGGCTCAAGCTTGTAGGCTACCTGGCACGGCATGGAGTTATGGCGGCGCGGCTGGGACGGCTCCATGAAGAACACGTTCGCGAACCGGGCTGGATCAGAAGAAGATTTTAGGGAAGGCGAAGATCGAGGATTTTTTCACCACAGAGGCACAGAGACACGGAGAAGATCTTTCGGATTCTCTGTGCCTTTCTCGAAAGTTGAATAAGGGAGATTCCTCCGCCGCGTTCGGCTTCGGAATGACAAGATTTGAGGATTCGATGGTTATTGCACGTGTACGTTGGTGGCGGGAACTCTTTTCTGTGCGGCCTCGATCAGCGGGCGAAGCGCGTCGACCGAGATACCGAGCGTTCCTCCAGAAAAGCCATCGATGTAAGCGGAGTTGATGCCGATGACCTGTCCTTGGGAATTGAAAACGGGACCACCGCTGCCGCCGTGGGCAGTGGGCGCGTCGTAAATCAGCTTGTCTCCTACGACATCTCCGAGATGTCCAACCGTTGCCGACGGCCGGATCAGAGAGAGCGCTGCTAATTCGCTGGCGGCGCCGATATCATCGTGACGGTAGGCGAGACGCTCGTAAACCTCGGTTGGGGATTTTGCAACCATCCCGGCAACTCCCATGGGGTAGCCGATCACTGTGACCAACTCTCCGGGCGGTGTGGCGCGTCTGGCGAGGGGAAGCGCTTCCAGGCTGCGTGAGGTATTCGAGAATTCCACGTGCAAAATCGCCAGATCGCTATTCGACGATACGACCGTAGGCGTCAGCTCAAACGGAGTCGGGGAGCCGGGGAAGAATGCGACCAGCTTCTCCAGTGACGGCGTAGCCCCGCGGCGAATGAGGGCATCCGCTTCCGGATCACCAAACCAAGGTTCGGACACATGGCGATTGGTTGCCATCAGCCCGTTTGCGACGATGAAGCCGGTGCCGGAAACCCGCGCGCGCAGACGAGCAGGCTGGTTCGGAAATCCGACCTGGTAGACGCCAAAAACGTAACAAATCGAATTGCGATAACGGTTCAGAACCATGACGGGCATGGCCTGTTCCTGTTTAAGAAGCTGTACTTGCTGGTTTAGTTGTTGGACCTGATCCTGCAGGTCGCTGGTCGGAGCGGGAGCGTAGTAGTGCACCAGAAGTCCGGTCGCAACCAGCAGCAGGAGGGCGGTCGCGCTCTGGATCAGCCAAGTCCAACTCTCTCCAGCCTGGTCTAGTTCAGGATTCAGATCTTGCTCAGACATAGTGTTTTTCCAGGTGCAGC
Source organism: Acidobacteriota bacterium (assembly GCA_003225465.1). Classification (GTDB taxonomy): domain Bacteria; phylum Acidobacteriota; class Terriglobia; order Terriglobales; family Acidobacteriaceae; genus Gp1-AA133. The sequence goes on from QIAH01000384.1 coordinate 14,854, forward strand.
ACTCTGTCAGGGGAGAAGGGGGCCCAGAGGCGACTACTTGTACCTTCCTATCTTGCCGGGAGATTCCTGTTTTCCCAAGGCACGGAAGGTGATGTACCGAGAGCCAGCGCTTGGTTGTGGAGCGGCTGGGGGGAGAACGCTATCTGGCATCAATATAAAGACTTAACGGCTAGGCGAGGTAACCGGGGATAGAGTGCGGCTTACTTTGAGGATTGCTGGATGCCTAAGCGCTTGGCCATCTTTTCGTACAAGAAACCCTCACCGGGGCTGTAAGGCTGAATCCACTCACCATCAATAACGAACTGGGGGATGGAGCGTTTTCCCGTGCGTCGAATTACCTCTTCAGCTGCTCCGGGGGTGATTTCGATGTCGATTTCTTTGTACGGAACATTGTTCTGGCGGAGGAAGCGCCTGGCCACGCGGCAGTCGGGGCACCAGAAGGCAGAGTACAAGATGAGTTCCATAGGCACAGGTTGAATACCGAACGAGCTTATAGGATACGGATTTCAGGAACAATCAAGTAATCCCGATTTCAAAGAATTTGGTATTGCGGGCTAGTGGCGGATTCCTCAGCCGAAGAGTTTGGCCAACAATTGGGGGTGTATGTTGCTCCCCGTCAGGACGGTCGCCAGCACATCGCCGGGAAGACTATGTGCCTGAATAGCCGCCAGTCCCGCAGCGCCCGCAGGCTCCAAAACAAGCCCCAGCGTGGAGGATGCAAGTCGCATCGCGTCCAGAAGCTGCGCGTCGTCAACGAGCACCATGTCATCGACGAGCGCGCGCATGCGTTCCACTGATCTGGCGACGGGAGCACTGACCGCAATTCCATCCGCGAAGGTCGTTGCGGCTCCCGTGGAAATCGCTTTGCCGGCCCGCCAGCTTTGCGCCATGGCAGGCGAGCCAGTCGCGCAGACACCAATGATTTTGGTTTGCCGCGAATGCTCCTTTACCCAGGTTGCGACACCAGTGATGAGAGCTCCATCGCCGACCGGCAACACAATTGTGTCGATGCTCCCAGCGAGAAGCAATTCGATCCCGATCGTGCCAGCGCCTTCACTGATAGACGGATCTTCGCCGTCCTCGACGAAGACGCATCGTTTATCCTCCGCTGCCTTGCGGCGCGCATGCTGTTTCGCGGCATCAAAGTCGGCCCCGATAATGCTGACGGTTGCTCCCAAGGCTTTCATTCTCGCTACCTTGTCAGGATTGACGTCAGTGGGAACAAATACCTCCACGCCTATGCCGCGACTGCGGCCCGCGTAGGCGACCGCCTGCCCAAAATTTCCAGCCGACGCGCAGACCACTTTGAGCTTCGGATCGAGGCCGCGCATCAGGAAGCAGGCTCCTCGGCCTTTGAAGCTGCGAATTGGGTTAGCGGTCTCGACCTTCACGATCGTCCGCCGCCCCAGTGCGGCGCAAAGCTGCTCGTCGACGAACTGTGGGCTATTGCGAAAGACCGGGTCAATGACCCTTGCCGCTTGCTCGATGTTGGCGAGTTTCAGATCGGTGGTCGTTGTGCTGTTCATGATCACAAGGGGATCTCTGTTGATCAATCGGAAGCCTACGATTCTACAATTTGATCCGACGCGCTAGACGCGTTCCAGTTCGTGCAGGGTCCGCTCGTTCTGCACGTTGCCGGTATTGAGCGTCGTTGCCGGCTCAAACAGTACGATCCAGGCCTCTTCGTCAGCGACAGGACGATGCTCAACGCCACGTGGGACCACCAGGAATTCTCCTTCTTCCAGCCAGATGTGGCGGTCGCGAAGCTCCATGCGGAACCGGCCTTTGACCACCAGGAACAACTCGTCCTCGTGCTCGTGGTGGTGCCAGACGAACTCTCCCTTCAACTTGTCCAGCTTCACGAGTTGGCCGTTGAGTTCGCCCGCAATATAGGGCTTCCAATATTCGGTGATCTTCTTGAATTTGTCGGCGATGTTTACCTTTTCCATGGAAATCTCCTTCTCAGCGAAAGGCTCCGCAGCCTGCATTGCGTGGCAAATTACTTGATTCCCGAACTCTCGCTGAGGTCGCAGGAAGTTGGGTTGCCACTCGGCCCGGACACGAATAGACACTCAACATTCAACCGCAGAGGAGCCTACAATTGGTGAATCACGATACAAGATGCCCGGGTTCGCGTCCAAAGGGCGGACGCGAACCTGGGACACCGTGCTTCTATCTGCTAATCCAGAGGAGTGATCAGTAAATGAGACTTTATTCCGGTCTCCGCAAGGAAAGATTCATGCTGGCATTGTGCGCGTTCTTCATGATCCCGCACATTGCTTTTGCTCAGACGAATGAAGTTCTGGGGGAAGTCGAACTGGTGGGTGCCACCAAGGTCGAGAAAACATCAGGGGTCTGGGTGGACGGCCAATATCTCGGTTACCTGGAGGAGCTGAAGGGCACGAAGAAGATTCTACTGTTGCCGGGCAAGCACGAGATTATTGTCCGTCAAGGGGGATATAAGGACGTGCCCATTGAGGTGGCGGTTCAACCTGGACAGAAGCAGATTTTTCGCGTGGTCATGGAAAAAGATACCCGCCTTTCGGTGCCAACCGTCACCGCCGAGATCAAGTTGATGGTCAATCCGGAACGGGCTGCGGTTTTTGTGGATGATCTTTTCATCGGGCACGTTGCCGAGTTCCGAGGAGTGGGAAAAGCCTTGCTGGTGGCGCCCGGCAAGAGGAAGATCAGAGTCAGCTTGCCGGGATATCAAAGCTTCGCGACCGAAGTCAATCTCGTGGCCAATCAGAAATTCGAGCTTAAAACAGACTTGATCAAGGCTGGCTCGATTGAACCCGATCCCACGCCTGATCAGAAGTGAGCCAGGGAGCCGAGGACAATTTTTCGCCGGGTGCTTTGGGAAACAACCCATAAAAAGTATCCATCCTATGCCCAGGTTCGCGTCCGAAGAGCGGACGCGAACCTGGGCACCGTGCCTGTGAGGTCTCGGCGGCACTGCAGGACGATTCTGCCCCAGGCCGCCCGGTAGTAACTTTAGTCGGTGGTATTTCCGTAACTTCTTTACATCCCGTTCCTGACTAGAATCTCTGTAACTCCCCTCCAGTTTTGTGTGGATTGCGCAGGTGCATGACCGCGCCGGTGTTGACTCATTCGTATGCGGCGGAGTGGATATGACCGAGGATGTGGGGACTTTTGAAGTTCTGGTGACAGATTGCCAGACGCGGGCTGGCTTGGCGGTGGCGCGGTCTCTGGCGCGGCACGGTGTGCGTGTACTGGGGCTATGTTCTGAAGTGGGCAGCCCGGCATTCTACTCACGCATTCTGCAGAATGTGCTTCTCTCTCCATCGGCGATGAACGAGCCTGAAGCCTTCGTCGAATTTACCCTGCAGGCGATTCGCAAATACAGGATCCAGTTGGCGATCCCGATCACCGACCAGGCTCTTCTCCTCTTTGATCAATATCGGGCAGGATTCGAGAGCCTGACGCGAGTGGCCATGGCCGCACCGATGGCGCTGCGCTCGGCACTTGATAAGCGTGTCAATCTGGATCTCGCGGTCAAACTCGGTGTGCCTTGCGCGAAGCAGTTCGAGCTGACGAGTTTGAAGCAAATCCCAGAGATGATGGCTACGCTCGGCTTCCCGATTGTCCTGAAAAGGCCCGGAGATCCAGTCGACAAGACAGTCCCGTCGTTCTCCTTCCGTGTGTTGTATGCGCAGAACGAACAGCAGTTGCGCGGTTACATTGCCGAACATTGTGCCCACGGACAATATCCGTTGTTCCAGGAAATGGCGACCGGCGAGATTCACAACGTGTGCTGTTTTGCGGCACAAGGCGAGGTACTGGCGGCACACGAGTACCAGTCGATTCGGCGGCTCGAAGGCGCAGGTGTTTTCCGCAAGATCATCGAACCCAGCCCGGATCTGCTGCAGTACGCGCGCGCATTGCTGCGGGCATTGCGCTGGGACGGCGTCGCGCACCTGGGCTTCTTCGTCGACAAGAAACGCGATCGCGTGTGGTACATGGAAACCAATGGACGCTTCTGGGCGTCGGTGCAGGGGTCCGTGCATGCCGGCTGGGATTTTCCGTACTGGGTATATCAATATTTCCTGCACGGGCAACGGCCGAATCCGAGGCCCATCCAGGTAGGCAGCTTGACTTGTTGGCGCCTGGGAGACTTGATTGCCTTGCTCAATTTCTGGCGTGGCGGAGACATTCCAGCGACCGGGACGAATCCGACCAAGGTCCAGACCGCTCTGCAATACCTGAGTGGGTTCGCGCCGAACGTGCACTCGGACATGTTTGCATGGGACGATCCTGTGCCCGCCGTAATGGAGTACTGGAAGATTCGCAAGCGGCTGTGGGGAATGGTCCAGAAGAAATTGACGGTTGCCCCGGCTCCCGCCAAAAAGGGAAAGCCGTCCGTGTTGGCAGCGGGCTTGGAAGTGGTCGAACTGAATACGGCCAAGCAGGACGAGGCGTCAGCAGTGAAGTAAGAAAAAGCCGCCAGTTATGCTGGCGGCTTGTTAAGAGCTAAAAGCCAAGAGCAGAAGCTAGTTCTCGTAGAGCAACACGCCTTCGTTCTTCTCCGAATCCACCGGACGGTAATACAGCTTGTCGCCATCGAGGAAGACCTCGATGAAGGCCGGCCGCGTCGTGATGGTGCCCTGGATCAAGGCTTCTGACAGTGGATCCTCGATGTACTTCTGCAACGCGCGCCGCAGCGGACGGGCTCCGTAGCTGCGATCGGTGAGCGTCTGGTTCAGGATCCAGCGCTTCGCTTCGTCGGCCACGGTGACCGTGATCGAACGCTGCGCCAGGTTCTGGTTGAGCTGGCTGACCATGAGTTCGAGGATCTGGATCAGATCCTGCTCGCTCAGCGCGCTGAACAGAATGATCTCGTCCAAGCGGTTCAGGAACTCCGGATTGAAGGTGCGCTTGACTTCGTTCTTTACGAGGTCTTCGATCTTCTCCGAAACCATCTCTTCCTTGGTCGACTGGAAGCCCAGGCCTTCGCGGCGCTGCAGGTGCCGGGCGCCGATGTTCGACGTCATGATGATGATGGTGTTCTTGAAATCGACGGTGTTGCCTAAGCCGTCGCTCAGTTGACCGTCCTCAAAGACCTGCAGCAGGATGTTGAAGACATCGGGATGCGCCTTCTCGATTTCGTCCAGCAGGACGACTGAGTACGGTGCACGCTTCACGCGCTCGGTCAGCTGGCCACCCTCTTCGTACCCAACGTATCCCGGAGGCGAGCCGATCAGCTTCGAGACCGAGTGCTTTTCCATGAACTCGGACATATCGAAGCGAACCAGCGATTTTTCGCTGCCGAACATGAAATGCGCCAGAGTGCGAGCGACTTCAGTTTTACCGACGCCGGTTGGGCCCAGGAACAGGAACGAACCGATCGGGCGATTCGGGCTCTTCAGGCCGGCGCGGCTGCGGCGGATGGCGCGTGCCAGAGCGACAATCGACTTATCCTGCGAAATGATGCGCTTGTGCAGCTCTTCCTCAATGCGCAACAGTTTCGCGGACTCCTCTTCCTTGATCGACATGATGGGCACGCCGGTCCAGCGGGACACGACGTCCTCGATGTCCTCGCGGCCGACCACGCCGGTGGAAGATTCGTCGAGATGATATTTTTCGCGAAGAGCGCGCAGGTTCTCGCGCTCTTTGCGTTCCTCGTCCGAGTAGAAGCGCGCCTTCTCGAATTCGTGATTCGCGATGGCGTTCTCCATGCGGTGAACGATGAACTTGATGCGCTTCTGGACTTCGGTGATCTCCTCGGGCAACGAGGTCTGACGCAGCTTCACACGCGCGCCCGCCTCGTCGATGAGGTCAATTGCCTTGTCAGGCAGGAAGCGGTCCGGGATGTAGCGATTCGAGTGCGAAACGGAGAAGTTGATCGCGTCGTCGGTGTAGGTGACGGCGTGGAACTTTTCGTACCGGTCCTTGATGCCGAATAGAATCTTGACGGCATCGGCTTCGTTCGGCGGCGGAACTTTCACCGCCTGGAAGCGGCGCTCCAGCGAACGGTCCTTCTCAATCGACTTGCGGTACTCGCCCGGCGTGGTTGCGCCGATACACTGAATTTCGCCGCGCGAAAGCGCGGGCTTCAGGATATTGGCCGCATCGAGCGAGCCTTCTGCCGAGCCGGCGCCCACCAGCGTGTGCAACTCATCAATGAAAATGATGGAATTTTGAGACTCCATCAGCTCCTTCATGATGGTTTTGAGACGCTCTTCGAACTGGCCGCGATATTTTGTTCCAGCCACGATCAGTGAGAGGTCAAGGGCCAGGATGCGCTTGTCAGCGAGGAACGATGGAACTTCTCCATCGGCGATGCGCTGCGCCAATCCTTCCACGATGGCAGTCTTGCCGACACCCGGCTCTCCGATGAGCACGGGATTGTTCTTGGTGCGGCGGCAGAGGATCTGGATCACACGATCGACTTCGCCTTCGCGGCCCACCAGGGGATCGAGCTGGCTATCCATGGCGGCCTGGGTCAGGTCACGGGAAAACTCGGCGAGCAGCGAAGATTCACGCTGCCGCTGGGGTTGCGCTTTCTCCTGGCTGCTACGGGCCAACTCCTCGCGAATCGTGGGCAGGCGCAAACCGCGCTCGTGCAAAATTTCGGCTGCAAAACACTTTTCTTCCCGCAGCAGGCCTAAGAGGAGGTGCTCGGTCCCAATGTGCTTATGCGACAGACGCTCGGCTTCTTCCGCTGCGTAAGCGAGCACGCGCTTGCATTCGTTGCTTAAAGGAAGATCAACCGAAGTCGAGACCTTCTCCCGGATCGTAGTATGTCCTTCAATCTGCTTGCGGATGGATTCCACCGAGGCATGAGAGCGCAGGAAACGATTGGTCAGGGCCTTGTCTTCACGCAGCAATCCCAGTAAAAGATGCTCGGTCTCAATGTAAGGAGAGCCGAACTGACTGGCTTCATACCGCGCGAAAAAAATGACGCGCCTGGCTTTCTCTGTATAACGTTCAAACATATAGCCCCTTCCCCCTGGAGTTCGCCCGGAATGGGAACAGACCGCCCAGCCCCAGAGAACTCCCGGCCCTACCCACATTATGCAATCAAGAGGCCAAGAAACCCAACCCCCTGAAACGTTTTTCTTAAGGGCGAATTACGAATGGCACTCCCGTGCCATGGACTCGGCCCCCATTTCTGTTTTCGTTCTCCGCCCTGACACTGTTGTCTGTCCTTCGTTTCCTCACCGATTTTTGCGTTCGGTATCATACCGGCAACGATTCCGGCATGACTTCTTCGACGTGCCCTTGGTGCAGGCGCAGCACGCGATGACACCGGCGTGCGAAGGCAAAGTTGTGAGTAGCAATAAGAGAGGTCAGTTGATAGTCGCGATGTAGCCGTGCGATCAATGCAAAAACCGCCTCGGCCGTACGGCCATCCAGGTCGCCGGTGGGTTCATCTGCCAGCAAGATCTTAGGCTTGGTGATGAGCGCCCGGGCTAAAGCGACGCGTTGCTGTTCACCGCCGGAAAGCTCTCCGGAACGGTGGTGTCCGCGGGGCTCCAGTCCCACCTCGCGCAACCAGTGAATCGCGTCCCCCTGAATTTCGGGCCAAGGCTGCTGGCGCACCAGCAGGGGCATGGCCACGTTCTCCAGTGCCGTGAACTCGGGCAGCAGATAGTGGAACTGCCACACAAAGCCGATTTCACGATTGCGAAAATCCGCGGCGGCATCATCCGCCAGCGAATTCAGCTGCAAGTGGGCGCAGTATACGTCACCGAAAGAAGGACGTTCAAGAGCGCCCAGGATGTGAAGTAAGGTGCTCTTGCCTGAGCCCGACTCCCCTACGATGGCCAGCATCTCTCCCTTGCGTACTTCGAAGGACAAATTCTCAAAGAGCACCAGGTCTGACTCGCCTGAGCGAAAGACCTTTTTCAAGTTCTCGACCCGCAACACCGAGTCCTGCGAGATTAGATGCAATCTGCGTCTCCTTCGATACAGGGGGGCAGTTGCAACCGGAGCCCGCGCAAAATGGCGCTGAACCTTAGATGCTGCCCGGTTGCATGATGCCATTAAAACACGGGGCCCGCGGACAGCACCGAAACCTATTCCTAATATCGGACTATATGAGGCAAACTGTATACCTGTTCTTGAACAGCGCAATGTGACGTTGGTCACAATCAAAAAATTCGTGCATCTTTTACCCGGGAAATTGTGGCCGATTTACGGGATTCTCCGCTCGTTAGTACTGTCGCGGCATTACTCGTAGCGCAGGGCTTCGGCAGGCAGAATGCGGGCGGCAGACCACGAAGGATACATGGTTGCGACAAAAGAGACTCCGATTGCAACCAACGCCACCAGCAGGCCATCCACCACGCGAGGCGCGAACGGCACATAGTCGATGGAGTAGACCTCAGGAGCCAGCGAGATGAGGTGGTAGCGTGCGCCCGCCCAGGACAAGGCATAACCCAAAACCAGGCCGATCGCTGTGCCGACCAGTCCGATGAGAACGCCTTGCGCGATGAACAGGCGCCGGATTTGCGATTTCCGGGTTCCCATCGAGAGCAGGACCGCGATGTCTTTGGTTTTCTCCATCACCATCATGGTGAGCGAAATGAGAATGTTCAGCGCGGCCACGAATACGATGAGACCGATGGTGATGAACGTAACCACGCGCTCCAGCCGCAGGGCGCGGAATAGTGCTTTGTTCTGTTCCATCCAACTGGTAGCCATGAAGCCCTTGCCCGCGGCTTGTTCCAATTCTTTGGCAACCACGTCTGCTTTGTAGATGTCATCGACCTTGAACTGAATCACGGAAATGAGATCGCCGAGTCCGAAGAGACGTTGCGCGTCCGAGAGGCGCGTGAACGCCCATGAGGTGTCGTAGTCGAAGAAGCCCGAGTTGAAAATTCCGACCACGCGAAAACGGTTGTACTTCGGAACCATCCCAAAGGGGGTGAGTTCGCCCTGCGGGCTGGTAACGAGGACGACCGAGCCCACCGTTGCTCCCAGGTCGTCGGCCATATCCTTGCCAAGCACAATGGGCGGCATGGCCGCGACTCTCTGCTGGACCTCGCCGAGAGAATCGGCAGTTGTAGCGCCGGCGTCCTCGCCGGCTATTTTCGACTTCACGCCGCCGTCCGCGTTCAAACGGGAAATGTCTTCATCTACTGGGTTTGCTGTGCTCTCCTCCAGCGCCTCCGCTGACCCGATCTTCACGGTGCTGAGCAGATCGCTGACTTTGCGCTCGTATGAAGGAATCATGCCCTTCAGCACGGCGCCGCGGGCGCGTGGACCGCGCGAAATCAGGACCTGCTCGTAGATGGCAGGGGCGGCAGCGACGACGTGCGGCTGGTGGCTTAGGCGATCGAGCAGCGCTGGCCAGTCCTTGATGCCGTCACTTTGCATGCGCAGCAGACTGACGTGCGAGGTCGAGCCGAGCAGACGCTGCTGCAAGTCCTGGCGGAAGCCGTTATTGATCGCAAGCGCAACGATCAGCGAGGCTACGCCAGCGGCCACTCCGAGGATGGAGATCGCGGTGATCACGCCAATGAACGCCTGCCGGCGCTTGGCGCGTAGATAGCGGGTTGCAACGAAAAGTTCGAAGCGCATGGAAAACAGCTGTTAGCTTTTAGCCGTTAGCTCTTGGCAAGGCGGCCCAACAGCGGATTATAGACGGGAGACGGTGTTTCCCAGTTTAGGGAGCACCGCGGGCACAGCATTGCGGTATTTGCGATAGTCTTCTCCAAAACGCTGTTCAAGCTCGGCGTCTTCGGCGCGAATCATGAACACTCCGGTGAAAATCGCGAGACCGGTCAGGCTGTAGCAAACGAGGAGACCGGTTCCGATGCTCCACGCCAGCATCTCGCAGAGATGTGCGAGGTACACGGGATGCCGCACTCGGGCGCGGATCCCGCCGGTCACTAGGCGCTGCTCGGCGTTTTGCAGCTTCAGTTCCGACACGCCGTAGAGTTGCTGCTTGCTGAAATTTACGCCTGCCTTCCGATAAAGCCAGATTCCGACAATGAACAAGCCGACCGCGGGGAGCCACCTCCATCCCGTGTGGTAGAGCGGAACTTGGCGCCAGGCATACGTCGCCAGGCCCATCACAATCCACGTACCGATCCAAACCGGCACCAGAATGCAATAGGGCGACCGCCGCTGCGCTCGCCAGTATTCGGGACGCGAGTGAATCAGCAACCAAAACGATGGGATGGTCGCATAAACCAAACAGGCCAGCCATCCGAGCGTCTGCAAGGTTCGAAACACGAGGCTATTCTAAGAAACTCGGAACGTGTAGCGCCGGCATCTTGCCGGCTGTCCCGAGGGCGTCTCGCCCTCGCGGTTGCGGGCGGGACGCCCGCAAGACAGCCGCCGGGACGGCGGCGCTACGTCTCTCCCGGCTTCATCTGGCCGCTGCGCAGGTATCGGCTGTGCCAACTGAGCGACTCCGTGGGCAGGTGCGGGGTGTGTTTGCCATACGACAGGCGCTCGGCGCGGTTGAAATAATCAAGCAGCAGCGGCTTGTAGTCCGGGCTGGAACACTTCTCGATGATCAGGTGTGCGCGCTGGCGGGGCGAGAGGCCACGCAGGTCCGCTAATCCGTGCTCGGTGACGATCACCTGCACATCGTGCTCGGTGTGGTCGACGTGCGAGACCATGGGGACAATTGTCGAGATGGTCCCTTTCTGCGCGGTCGAGGGGGCCATAAAGATCGAGAGATATCCGTTACGAGCAAAATCACCGGAGCCGCCGATGCCGTTCTGGATGCGCGATCCCATCACGTGGGTGGAGTTCACATTGCCGTAAATGTCGGCCTCAATCATGCCGTTCATGGCAATCACGCCCAGCCGCCGAATGATCTCGGGATGGTTGGAGATCTCTTGCGGGCGCAGCACGATGCGGTCGCGATAGCTGCTCATATTCGCGTTGACCTCGGTCAACATTTCCGGACTGAGGGAAAACGCCGTTGCTGAGGCGCAGGTCAGCTTGCCTGATTTCAGCAGGCGGATCATGCCATCCTGAATGACTTCTGTATACGAAGTCAGGCCTTCGAATTTGCCCTTCTCGAGGCCGAAAAGAACAGCGTTGGCGATGTTGCCGACGCCCGACTGCAGCGGCAGCAGGTTGGCTGGCATGCGGCCCTTCTGCACTTCCCAACTGAGGAACTCGAGAATGTGTCCCGCGATCAGCCGGGACGCCTGGTCGGGTGCTTTAAAGGCGCTGTTTCGGTCGGGAGCATCCGTGAGAACAATGGCGACGACTTTCTCGGAAGGGACTTCGAGATAAGGCGATCCAATGCGCTGGCCGGGCGTCACCAGCGGGATCGGACCGCGATTCGGAGGGGGCTGGAGTCCGTAATAGATATCGTGCATGCCCTCGAGCGCTGACGGTTGCCACGAATTTACTTCCAGGATTACGCGCTCGGCCTGGTCGATCCACGTTTTGTTATTGCCGATTGAGGAACTGGGGAGCAGGCGGCCGTCTTCGAGCACGGCGGCAACTTCAATCAGCGCGACATCCAGTTTGCCCAGGAATCCGTACTCCACGAATTGGGCGACATGGCTCAGATGAATGTCCATGTAGTCCATTTCGCCCGCGTTGATCCTCTTTCGCGTTTCCGGATCGGACTGGTAGGGAAGCCGGAGATGAATGCCTCCGGCCATGGCGAGCGCTCCATCCAGCTCAGGGCCAGTGGAGGCTCCCGTGAAGACACTCACCTGAAATTTCTGACCGCGGAGATTGGCCTCGGCGATGCGGCGCGCCAATTCGATGGGCACGGCTTTGGGGTAACCCGAGCCGGTGAACCCGCTCATGCCCACCTGATCGCCGGAGCGTATGAGGGCGGCGGCCTCCGTTGCGCTCATGATTCTTTGCCCTAGGCCGGTGTTTAAGACGCGTGCCGTGGTGGTGGGAGCTGAGGTAACCATGAAGAAGCCTTTCCGCAATTACGGGCAAACTTGCTGCCCAACATAGAGGGGAGGCTGACCTGCGTCTGTGATCCTGGTCACTTGTGATCCCGGTCACCGGGGCCAGAGAGTGGGGCCTGCCGTTCGTCACGTTTTATCGTTTGTGGCACAGTAGAGAGCACATGGGGGAACGCGAAAGATTTCTTGAAAGGACCGGGACGTTTGCGTATCCAGACCTTGCGCTTTATCAGGTGGCGCGATTTTTCATCGTTGCCGCGCTTGAAATGCAGTCGGTCGCAGTGGGCTGGCAGGTGTATGAGATCACGCGGCGGCCCCTCGATCTTGGCCTGGTAGGGCTGGCGCAATTCCTTCCAGGTGTGTTTCTGTTCCTGGTGGCCGGCCACGCTGCGGACCGGCATGACCGGCGGCGCTTGCTCAATATTTGCTATGGCGGATTTATCCTGTGCTCCGGTTTGCTATTAGCGCTGACTGTGCGAGGATCGCGTTCTGTCCATTTCATCTACCTGGTGCTGCTTTTGTTGGGTGCAGTACGCTCGTTCAATTGGCCGGCAAGCCGGGCGCTGCTGCCGGAACTCGTTCCCGCCGAGTATTTCTCGAAGGCCATAGCTTGGAATGCAACCACGTTGCAGGCTGCGACCATTCTGGGTCCTGCCCTGGGCGGTGTGCTGTATGCGGCCAATCGCGGGCCCGGCCTGGTCTATGGCACAGCGACCGCCGCGAGCGCGATTGCCCTGGTGGCAACTCTGCGCATTCGATCCCGGAGTGAGTCTCGCCCGGCCGAAGAGATGACCCTGCATACGGTGATGGCCGGGTTCCGTTACGTTTGGCGGGAAAAGGTAGTTCTTGGATCGATCTCGCTCGATATGTTCGCCGTGCTCCTCGGAGGCGCTGTGGCGCTGCTGCCTGTGTATGCGAGTGAAATCCTCAAGACCGGACCCTGGGGACTGGGACTGCTACGGAGTGCTCCCGGAGTAGGCGCTGCCGTGATGGCTATCGCGCTAGGAAAGTGGCCAATCCGGGGGCGGGCGGGTCTCATCATGTTGTGGTGCGTTGCGGGTTTTGGAGTGTTTACGATTCTGTTTGGTATCTCGCGCAGCCTGCTGCTCTCACTGCTGTCGCTTCTGCTGGTGGGCGCAACGGACATGGTCAGCGTCATAGTTCGAGCGATTTTGGTGCAGTTCGCGACCCCGGACGCTATGCGCGGACGCGTGAATGCTGTCGACATGTTGTTCATCGGAGCGTCCAACGAATTGGGCGAGTTTGAGTCCGGGCTGACGGCACATTGGTTTGGCACCGTGCCGGCGGTGGTGCTCGGAGGTGTGGGAACACTGATCGTGATTGGATTATGGGCTTGGCTGTTTCCTGAGTTACGAAAAGTAGATCAACTGCATCCAGTCGATAGCGTTCGCTAGCCGGCTTTCCAGCGGAGCTTCGCTCCGCCGGGCAGACGAAGGCGTCTGCCCCTGCGTTATTTTCGTCGGATTACTGTCTTGCCCGCCGCCATGTTGTCGAAGCGGTCGTAGACACGAATGACAACCACGTGCTCGACTTGATCCGCGTTGTTCTTTTTGGTTTTCGCCGCGGCCTCCTGGGTGGCGAGGCTCTCGGCCGGGATCGAGATTTTAAAGTCGTAGCTCTCCGTTTTTGAGTCGGCGATCTGGCCTACCGGTTCGACGTACTGCCAATCGTTTGCGTCCAGAGAATATTCGGCGCGCTTGATGGGCGAGAAGCCGTCGGTGGCGCGGAAGGTGACACGAATGTTGTCCCCTTCCAGCGTGGCATGCAGATTCTCGAGAACAGGGGCGGTCGTGTCAACCTCGACGCGGGGACTCTCCTTCTCAGCCGTGAGCTCTTCGCCGGGAGAGTGCGACGGGGCATCCGACGCGACCACCTTGAACATGTAAGCGCCGTCCGGGAGCAGGCTGGCATCAAACGAGTAGAACTTGTCGGTCAGGCCGTCTTTCAGCAGCAGCCAGCGCGACTCGCCATCGCCTCGATAATAAAGTGAGTAGACCAGCTGATCGTCGTTGTCATCATGCGCGACCCACTTCACACCGATCGACTCGCGGTCATGTGTGGTCGGCACAGGAGGTTCAAAGTGCGGCTGATTAGGGTTGATTCCGCTCGTGCCGCCGCCGATATCCGTGATTAACCCCGGCGGCTTGGGGAGGGGTTGATAGCGGACGCCAATCTGTACGCCCACGTCATCGATATCCGGAGCTACGTTCTTGGACAAATAATTGAGGCTCACGCTCTCCACCCGCGGAGCGGGATTTCCAGAGTGCAGGACTGCCTTCCACTGCACGAAGCGGGCGGCTGGAATGCCGGTCTCCCCATTCTTCTCAGCCTCTACTTTTTTCCACGGACTCCAGTTACGATCGGGATTGTCGACGTTGCCACTGCGGGCAAAGAGTTCCACGTTGCCAGCCCCCCGAAACTCGGCGCGTCCCCATCGGGAAAAGATCTTGGCATCATACACGTCGCTCTGGTAAGTGCCTTCCGACTGTGGCGAGGGGCCGAGCACGAAAATCTTGCCCAAGTTGCTGCCTGAGGCATACAGTCCCCCGCCCGGAGCCTTCGCGAATGCTGTGACTTGTGACGCGCCGACTTTGAGCACGTCGCTGAAATCATCTTCGCTTTTTATGGCGAAGACGTGTCCACGGTTCCCGGTTCCGGCTATCAGCCGGCCACGAGCGTCAAACGCCAGCGCGTAGACGATGTCCTCCCGCGAAGTCCACATGCGGCGCGGCGAGCCGTCAGGGGCGATGCGGTAAATTTCCGAACCGCCGGTTGCACCCGCGCCGGGCGCCGGGAAGTTCATCATCTGAGACATCATCGGCTGGGTCGGCGTAAGGACGATCCCGGCCGAAGGCCCTGTGAGCCCGGACGGAGTTGGTCCCGTGGGCTGACCGAAGGATGGGATGGTATTTTGGCCGGGCCGCTTTTCACCGACGCCGGCAGCGTAGATGTTTCCTTCGCTGTCGAGCGCAAGGGCAGTGATTTCCTTCTTGGGTGCGCTGTAGAGAACGAAAGCTTCACCGGAGGGCGATATGCGGTACACGAGTCCGCTGCCGTCCGAGCCGGCGATCAGATTCCCCTTAGGATCGAGTGCGAGCACGCGGATGTGCGCCTCATCACTCTTGAAAAATACCGTGTGGTCGCCTTTCGGCGTCACCTTGTAAATTTCGCCTCGATCCCCGGTGGCTACGTAGAGGTTGCCGGAACTGTCGAACGTAAGGTCCCAGATGTACTTGGTCCCGGGATCGAAGTAGACGGAAGAACTCCAGTTCGGATCGAGCTGTCCTTTGGGCTTGTCGGCAGTAGATTTTGGGGATTCGGCTTTACTGCTGCGCTTGTTCTCAATCTTGTAGACTTTGCCGTCAGGTGCTGTGCCTGCGTAGACCACTCCATTTTTATCGACGACCAATGCTTGAACCTGCAATTCGGTCGGCTCAAAGATCGTGGTTGCTTGGCCGTTTGGAGTAATCCTATAGAGCCGGGCAGGAGCGCCCGCAGCCGCGTAGATATTGCCCGCCTCGTCCGAGGTGATCGCCCAAATATAAGTCGAAGGCGCGGTGTAGAGCACCTTGAAGGCGGGAGCGAGCTCCAAGCCTCCGATGCTGCGGATGGCGACACCTGTAGCTGTCCCCTTGGTGAATTCCTCAAATTTCGATTGTTCCCAGGTGCGGGTGCCTTCTGCGAAAACGGTGTGAGTTAGGCAAACAAGAAAAAAAACAGCCAGCTTCCGGCATTGGATCTGCAAGTCTTAACCTCGCTGAATAATGTATCGAGCGGGAAATTTCAGGGTAACACGGCTTCTTAAGGAACGGCGAGACGCGGAGCTCGCCAGAGGTTCACCAGCAGGCTTGCTCGTATGCCCAGGTTCGCGTCCAAAAAGCGGACGCGAACCTGGGGCACTGTCTGGTACTACTTGATCGTGATCGTCAGGACCTGAGCGCCGGCCACGACAAAATCGAGCGGAGGTGTGGCAACCTCGTTGACAGAAGATTCGCCGAGCACAACCATTTCCTGGGTGCCGCGCATGCCGTCCATGATGTTCATTACCGACAGCGGCAGGGTAGGCATCACCTTGTCGCCCACCATGGCTTCCGGATCGGCTTCCAGGAGCGATACATACACTCGATTGTTGGAATGCTCCTTGTTCAGCAGCGCAATGGTAGAGGCAAGGTCAAGTTTACGCGCCATCATCGGCATGCCGCGGCGCATGCGATCGAGCGTATCTCCATCGCTCACCAGGATGCGCAACGGGCCCTTGGAAGCGGAAGTTGGAATCTTGATGAGAATCTGGCGGACCACACGTTCGCCGCGATAAGGAGCCAGCACAGTTTCGACCGTGATCTCGTCGCCCGGCCGAGCTTCTGTCAAATCGGTGCGGGCGCTCTCCAGACGAGCCTGCCGACGCTCCTTCACGAGATCGAAATCCAGCTTCACGGATGTCACTGCGGGAACATCAAACGGATTATCGTAGATGCGACCAAACCGGTCGCCCAGCGAAAGAGCCGCAAGAAATGCCGCAGGCTGGCCGGTATCTGTAGGAGCGAACATATTCTGCAGCTTGACCTGGGGATAACCCTTCACGCTGATCAAACCCTGGAGGCGATAGGTCGTTTCTTCACCGTAGTCGTTGATACCATGCAGTGCGTTAAAGACCGTGGCCATCATGGCGACTGGGCTGAGCCGTGGGTTATTGAGCACCTCGTAGTGGATTTCTTTGGTGGCAGCGCCATTGTGGATATTCAGCGTCACCGGAATCATTTCGGGCTCCTTGTTCAGAATGCCCATGATTCCCGTGTGACGATCCTGCACAAATGCGCCCGCAGGCTCGGTCGTGTTGACGATCTTGAACGCGTTCAGCGGCGATGGCAGCGTGGCCAGAACGTAGGCCTTGGTCATGGGCAGATCGACGCTCCCGAATTGCAGCAAGGGGTGACCGCAGGCCAGCAAACGCTGGGGATCGATGTAGGTCACGGTGCAGGTGGCGGCGATATCCATATCGCCACGCACGAGAACAGCACTCACGGCCGATCCAGGTTCGAGCGGTTCGGGTTGTTTCTCATCGCTGGAAGACCCGGCGCCCATGACGGGAACAATCCCGTTGGCCGCAAACTGGGGCGCGAAGAGCTTTACTGCCTCTTCACTGAAACCGTTGAACACCAACGGCGCCTCAATGGGCTTTAGATAGTTGGCGAAGTTCTGAATGGGAAGTGTTGACGGCTCCCCGGGACCGGAAGTCCTGGTCGCAGCACTCACCGAACCGACAGACGCCGACGAAATTCCGCCCGGGCTCTTATCGAGCGCGTTAATCTCCAGCATGTCGGCAATCGGCGTGACGCCCGCAATGGGTTCCTTCGAGAACTCTCCAATGCGGAATGCCAACGCTCCTGCGAGTTTGCCATCGAAATAGACGGGGCTGCCGCTCATGCCTGCCACCACACCGGTGTACTCTGCCTTCGCGCCGTGCAGCCGTACGAGAATGATGTCCCCTTTGGGGCCGTTCATGTTCTTCAGAACGCCGAGAACTTCGACGTCCATCGGCTCT
>QIAH01000384.1:32299-37332 GCA_003225465.1 Acidobacteriota bacterium
CTTAGTTCCTTGAAAGACCGTGTACGCAACTCCGCGCATGCCCGTGTGAATCTGGCTGACGGGAATTGTTTCCGTGGTCTTTGGAGGTTGGGAAGCCGGTACCTGGGCAGCGAACGCAAGGAGAGTGAAAAAACAATAGACGGAGGCGAGAGAGAGAACAGCTTTTCTCATTACACTTTTCCCGAAGAGCCCTGCCAACAAGGCTCTAACCTGACAGATTAGACTCCGAACGATGGCGAGTAGTTGCTGGGAGGGGACATGTATCAGGG
Source organism: Acidobacteriota bacterium (assembly GCA_003225465.1). Classification (GTDB taxonomy): domain Bacteria; phylum Acidobacteriota; class Terriglobia; order Terriglobales; family Acidobacteriaceae; genus Gp1-AA133. The sequence goes on from QIAH01000384.1 coordinate 32,569, forward strand.
CCTAGCAAAACATCCCAATCGCGAAGCTGTGCGTCTATACTACCATTAACAATATTTTCGAATGGATGTTACTTTCGTGCCATACCGGACAGGTGCAGTGAGGTTTTATGCGGAACGGTATCCCCTGTAAGTTGCTGTTGATATTGGCCTTATTAGCTTTCGGTTGGAGTATCGCCGACCTGCGTGCCCAGGACACCCCGCAGCAGCCGTCTTCCGGCAGCTCTCAGAACCCGAACAAGCAGGATGTTCCAGCAGATGCGGGCGGTCCTGGAGGGGATGTGGGACCGTACGCCATTCCGAAAAGGAAAGACGAGGCCCCGCCTCCAGCGCCCGAAAGGCCCAAGAAGATTGAGGGCATGCCCGACTACTCCATCAAGGTCGACGTGCCGTTAGTCAACCTGGACGTACTGGTGACGACCAAAGACGGCCAGTTCGTGCCCCACCTGACGAAAGAGAATTTTCGAATCTTCGAGGATGGAGCGCCCCAGGCGATTGCCAACTTCAATCAGTCGGCTGCGCCGATTACTGCGGTGCTGCTGGTCGAGTATGCGTCCACGAACTACAACTACATGTACGAGGCGCTCAACGCTTCCTACAATTTTGCGGCTACCTTGAAGCCCGAGGACTGGATCGCGGTCGTGTCCTATGACATGAGGCCCTACATCCTCACCGACTTCACCCAGGACAAGCGGGCCGTTCTGGGCGCCCTCAACATGCTGCGCATTCCCGGTTTTTCCGAGCGCAATCTTTTCGATGCGCTGTATGACACGATCGACCGCATTGAGGGTCTCGAAGGAAAGAAGTACATCGTCCTGGTATCGACGGGCCGGGATACGTTCAGCAAACTGAATCTCGATCAGATTCTGAAGAAGTTGAAGAATACCCAGAACGTTACGATTTACGCGATCAGCATTGGCCGCGCGTTACGCGAAATGATCGATGCCCGCATGGGTGGCGCGGGCGGCATCATGACCACCGACTGGTTACAGGCCGACAACCAGATGAATACCTTCGCGCATATGACGGGTGGGCGAGCCTACTTCCCTCGCTTTGACGGAGAACTGCCCGAGATTTTCCACGACATCGGCACCGACATCCGGAACCAATACACGATCGCCTACCATCCCACCAACACCAAGCTGGATGGGAGCTATCGCAAATTGAAAGTCGAACTGGTTGCCCCTGACGGCGGACCGCTTAAGGTACGAGATCAAAAGGGCAAGGATGTGAAAGTGCAGATCTACGCGCGTGACGGGTATACCGCCAAACATCAGGTGGAGTAGGGCGGCCTTTAGCCGTTAGCTCTTAGCTTCTAGCTCTTAGCTTCCAACTCTCAGTGTCTCAGTGTCCGTGAAAGAAATAATCCAGCACGAACAAAGTAGCCACTCCCAGAAAGACCACTAAGGCCATTTTCGCTCCAGGCTCCTTGTTCACCTCGGGGATGAGGTCAGAAGCGGCGACGTAGATCGTGACGCCCGCGGCCAGAGGTAGCCCTTCGTTCACCTGATGGCGGAACAGCGCCATCGTCAAAACTCCCGCCAAAGTCGCCGCTCCCAAGAGAACCGAAGTAGTCCAGGCGTAAGTGCGGCTGCGGCCGCTGGCCAGCATCACTGAGGCGACTGTGAATCCCTCTGGAATCTTGTGCAGGAAAACCGCCAGAAAGATGAGCCACCCGAGCCAGTTGGAGACCAGGAATCCCGCCGCAATCGCGATGCCATCAAAAAACGTGTGGATAAGCAAGCCAATGAGAACCGACAGGCCCTTGTGGGGATGGAGGAACTCGTCGTGATGGGTCTCTTCGCCGAAGTGGAAATGGGGCGTGACGGTGTGCTCGAAAAAATGGATGATCAAATAGCCAAGCAGAATCAGGAAGGCTGCATAATGTCCGCCGAGTTCGAGGCTGGTGGGAACAACTTCCACCAACGCGGTCGACAGCATGAATCCTGCTCCCAGAGCGACGAAATATTTCAAATATCTTCGCTCCCAGTGCCGCTGCACGATGATGGTGCCGCCGAAAATATTGGCCGCGGCAGCCGTGAGGCCGAGGACGATACTTGTCAGGATTGGATTCATCGGCGCGGGGATAATAACATCTCAGTTCTCAGTTCTCAGTTCTCAGTTCTCAGTTCTCAGTTCTCAGTTCTCAGTTCTCAGTTCTCAGTTCTCAGTTCTCAGTTCTCAGTTCTCAGTTCTCAAAATTATGCACAGGGTTGAAATTCGTTGCCTGGTGTTCAGCCGTCACAGATGATTTCTCTGGACCTTGTCAGGATGAGTGTGGAGGCGGGCATGGGAAAGTCTTATCGCGAGCTGGTGGCGTGGCAGAAAGCCATGCTGTTGGTAACAGAGATCTATCTGGCAACGAAAACCTTTCCGATCGAGGAGCGATATGGCCTCACGAACCAGCTCCGGCGGGCCGCTGTTTCAGTTCCTAGCAACATTGCTGAGGGTCAGGCGCGGTTCTCTTCGAGGGACTTTCATCGATTTCTCGGTATTGCTCGAGGCTCCCTGGTCGAAATAGAAACCCAGGTCGAAATTGCCAAAAGCCTTGGCTACGTGACTTGCGCACAGACTGCAGCACTACTGCGATCGACAGCAGAACTCGGCAGAGTGTTGAATGGACTGCTTGCTTCCATCAAGACGGCTGCTTGACCCTGCCGGTATTTTCGATCGATGACCACGGTTACGACTGGCAACCCATACTCTGCAACTGAGAACTGAGAACTGAGGACTGAGAACTGCCTCCCCTCACCCGCTATGGCGAATGTGCATCACATCGCCATCCTGCACGATGTAATCCTTTCCTTCGAGACGGAGTTGGCCCTTGGCACGAGCATTGGCTTCGGAGCCAGCTTCAAGCAATTGATCCCAGCGGATAGTTTCCGCCCGGATGAAATGCTTTTCGAGATCGGAGTGAATGGCTCCGGCGGCTTCGACGGCGCGCGTATGAATGGGGATGGTCCAGGCGCGGCACTCGTCTTCGCCGGCCGTGAGGAATGAGATCAGGCCGAGCAGGTGATAGGTCTGGCGAATGAGACGCACCAGGCCGCTTTCCGTCAGGCCATAGCTGGAGAGAAATTCGGCGGCATCTTCGTCGCTCATCTCCGCGAGTTCGGCCTCGACTTTCGCGCAGACGGCGGTCGCGCCTGCATTAAGACGGCCTGCGACTTCGGTCAGATTGTACTTTGCGACCGCGCCTTCCAGAGCCTTGCCAAGTTCCTGCGTCTCGCTGACATTGAGAACGTAGAGCATCGGCTTCTCACTGAGAAACATAAACCCGCGGATCCGCTTCTTGTCTTCGGGCGTCATCTCCATTTCACGAAGCGGCTTCTCGGTTTCCAAATGGGCCTTCGCCTTGATGAGCAGCTCGTTCTCTTTTTCGAGTTCCGGCGAGCGCATTTTCTTGAGATCTTTGACGAGGCGTTCGAGCCGCTTTTCGATCTGCCCGAGGTCGCTGACCATCAGGTCGAATTCCACGTTCTTGATGTCGCGCAGAGGATCGATCGGGCCGACATGGGGGATAGAGTCGTCCTCAAAGGCGCGCAGGACGTGTACCAGAGCATCCACCTGGCGCAGGTGGCCGATGTAGGCGGTCTCCTTGAGCGCGTCCTGGCCGATGGCGCCCACGTCCACGTATTCAATGGAGGCGTGCGTGAGCTTCTTCGGGTGGTACAGGGCGGCGAGTCGGTCGAGTCGATCGTCGGGAACTTTGGCGACGCCGATGTGAGCTTCGCGCGGGTTGGCCAGCGCGTGCGCTGACAATGCGGTCTTGGTGAGCATGCGGAACAGCGATGTCTTGCCCACCTGGGGCAGGCCGATGATTCCAGATTTCATGGGGCAGCTTTCAGCCGTCAGCCGTCAGCACTGCGGCGGAGGGATCACAAACACTACAGAATAAATGATGGATGCGAAGCCAACAAAGAGAAGCAATACACCCACGAAGGACACAAAAGAACTTCACGAGCACGAAGGCCGCAAGCGGACGGAGCAGGCTCTGTTATGGGATTGATCGAGCCGTCAAATAGAGAACCATCAATCCCATCGCAAGCACTGTCACCTCCAATCGTACCGACCACACGTGGAGGGCATCGAACTGCACGCGGCCAGGATCGGTGGCGGGTACCGTGTCGATGTCACCGAACTGTGCGCGCAGTGCGGACATTTTCGGAGAGATGCCGAATTGCGAGACCACCGTGAGCAGGAGCATGAGGCAGATCAGGATGTGGCGCGCGGCGAGAGGATGCGCCGAGCCGGCTGTCAGGCTGGAAAGCAGCATCGAACAGCCCAGGAAGATGATGCCGGAGAACAGTCCCATCCAGTGCAGGACGCCGAGCGAATGTCCCACCACCAGCCATGTGGCGGGACGGCAGAACACCAAAGGCGGTCGGCGCTTCGACGAACGAGAGAAAGATGATGCCGCCGATCCAGACGGTGAGGGAAAGGAACATGAGGAATCGGAGGATGGACATCGAGGCAGTTCTCACGGAATGCGCAGGAAAGAGTATTGGTTGCTGGCGTGTTTTGCAAGTTTGAGCGGAATAACATCATTGGAAGAAGAGCGCGCAGTTGAGGAAGCAGAGATCTGTGCCTTGCGCAAACGTGGGATACTTCGACTGGGCTCAGGAGGACACAAGAGGACTGGCAATCTGCAACTGAGAACTGAGAACTGAGAACTGAGAACTGTTCCCCTACACCGGCACCGCGACGCTATCCGCGATCTCGCGCAAGACTTGTTCGGCTTGATCGGATTTTTTCAGCGTGGAGGAA
>QIAH01000385.1 GCA_003225465.1 Acidobacteriota bacterium
TCTTCGGGTGGCGTGGGATTGATATAGAAACCTGTTCCCCACTCAAATCCTGCAGTCTTGGTCAGCTTGGGCATGAACTCGATGTGCCAATGGTAGTGGTCGTTGGTCGAGTCCTGCACCGGGGAACTGTGAATTACAAGATTGTAGGGCGGATTGTCGAGGACACGATCCGCTTTTAGCAGCAGAGTCTTCAGCGCCTTGGCCAGATTCTGGAACATGTGCGAGGAAGAGTTCTCAAAGGCGGACTCGTGCTGCTTGGGCAGAATCCAGGTTTCAAACGGAAAGCGTGGAGCGTAAGGCGCCAGCGTAATAAAGTCGTCGTTTTCCGAGACCACGCGGCTGGCAGTCTCCGATTCCTGCCGAATCAGGTCACAAAAGACGCAACGCTCTTTGTAGATGTAATACTGCTTCGCGCCCTCGATTTCCTCGAGGACGTAAATCGGAAGAATGGGCAGCGCAATCAACTGACAATGCCCGTGTTCCAGCGAGGCGCCCGCCGGCTCGCCGTGGTTCTTGAAAATCAGAATGTATTTAAAGCGCCGATCTTTCTTGAGATCAAGGATGCGGTCGCGAAAAGTCCACAGCATGTCTTCAATGCGCTTCGGAGGCATGGTGGCGAGGGTAGCGTCATGATCGGGGGTCTCAATGATGACCTCGTGCGCGCCGATACCATTCATCTTGTCGAACATGCCCTCGGCCTGGCGATTCAGATTGCCTTCAATCCCCAGGGCAGGAAACTTGTTGGGGACGACGCGCACGGTCCAGCCCGGAGTATCGCGCAGGGGCGGCGGACCGCCATTCGGATTCGGCCGGTAGGCCTGAATCTCGGGTGGAGTTTTAGTCTCGTTCCCAGGGCAGAAGGGGCAGAAGCCGCCTTTAATGCGCACACCTTCGCGTACAAAATCTGTGGGACGCTTGGCGCGATCGGTGGAAATGATCACCCACCGGCCCACGATTGGATCTTTTCTTAGTTCGGGCAATTATTAAATCCTTTCACTATGAACCGCGATGAAACTGCAGAATCGTTTATTCTACGACATTATGAAGGCATTTTTGAACAGTTCAATACACGCCGACGCCGGCGGGGGTTCATAGTAAACGGTGACCACGTCGAAACGCCATGGCACTTCCGGGAGGCGGCGAAGGTAAGCGCGCGCCATTCCTGCCAACTCGCGCCGTTTTTCATGGTCGACGGCAGCCTCGGCAGGCTTCACATCATGGGAAGTCCGGGTTTTCACTTCAATGAAACAAAGAACCTCGCCGTCCCAGCCGATGAGATCGATCTCCCCACGACGGCGAGGAGAACGATAATTGCGGGCGACCATCACATAGCCTTGCTTTCGGAGGTAGAAGTAGGCATCTTCTTCACCCCGGCGGCCGATTTGCTGATGCAAAGGCAACTTGTTCTGTGGGCGACGCTTTGCAAAACGATCGATGACACGAAGAGTGGTTTGCGTCAGTGGGGCAAGGACATCCAAAGCGCGAGGTGAATCTTAAACGATCATAGTCTGACATGTGGGCACTGAAAGTGACGACGGGCACAAACGCACGTTCAGAGGATTACTGACGACCAGCGCGGCCGTTGCCGTGAAGCCCAATACTGTAAGATTGCACGAACCGCTCAGAAACCGAAGCACCAAGGTTTTCGCTGAGAACTGCCCAAGGGCTTGCTTCTCTGGCGGGACACTGGCGACAGCATGGATATCGCTGACTGGCGCAAGAAAATCGACGAGATCGACCAGCAACTGGTCGAGATCCTGAACCAGCGCGCGCAGGCCGCTCAAGAAATCGGCCGCCTCAAGCGCCAGACCAGCATGCCCATCTACGAACCCGACCGGGAGCGCATCGTGCTCGAACAGGTGCAGCAGCAAAATCGCGGCCCCTTGCAACATCGACACCTGGTCCAGATCTACGAGCGCATCATGGACGTGATGCGGAATGTTCAGAAGGACGAAATTGTCGAGGAGACGCCTGGAAGTGGTGAAACCGAATTCGACCGTGACCTGAAAGACTAGGGCGCGTGACAACTTGTACATCAAATTCAGCCATAATCGGGCTTCGAATTATTCCTGAGCCCGGGTTAGCGTCCAAAGAACGGACGCGAACCTGGGGCACCCACGAGCGCCGAAGAGCTGCTTTCCTATGATCGTAGCGATGCAAGATGTAGCCACGGAAGACCAGATCCAGGCGGTCATCGATCACCTGGTCCAGCTGGGCTTCGAGGTCCACCGGTCCACCGGAGCCCGCCAGACTGTGCTCGGGGCGGTCGGGGCTCGCCCCGAGGTGGACATCGCCATTTTCGAAGTTCTGCCCGGGGTGCAGGAGGTGCACCGCATCTCGTCGCCCTACAAGCTTGCCGGCAAGTCATTCCGTCCGGAAGGCACGATCGTGCGGCTCGCCAACGGCGTCGAGATCGGCGGCAAGGAAGTCATTGTAATGGCCGGGCCGTGCTCCATTGAATCGCACGATCAGATTTTTCTGATTGCCGAACAAGTAGCCGATGCTGGGGCGCGTGTTCTGCGCGGCGGTGCGTTCAAGCCGCGTTCCTCTCCCTATTCTTTCCAAGGTATGGGCGAAGAAGGCCTCAAGCTCATGCGCGAAGCCGCCGATAAGCATGGCTTGCTGGTCATCAGCGAAGTCATGGAAATCTCGCAGATCCCGCTCATACTCCCCTACGTTGACATTTTGCAGGTCGGCGCCCGCAATATGCAGAATTTCAACCTGCTGCGTGAACTGGGCAAGGCCCGGAAACCCGTGCTGCTGAAACGCGGCATTGCCGCGACTATTGAAGAACTTCTCCTTTCGGCTGAGTACATCATGAGCGGCGGCAACTATGAGGTCATCCTGTGCGAGCGTGGCATCCGGACATTTGAAACGTACACGCGCAACACCATGGACATCTCGGCTATCCCGATCGTGCACAAGCTGTCGCACCTGCCTATGACGGCAGACCCATCCCACGGTACCGGCCGCCGCGACAAGGTGCCACCCATGGCGCGCGCGTCCGTCGCGGCGGGGGCTGACGCGCTTTTGATTGAAGTCCACAGTAATCCCGACAAGGCCCTCTCTGACGGCGCCCAATCGCTCTTCCCTGCTCAATTCACGACTCTGATGAACGAGCTCCGGGTCATCGCTCCAGCGGTAGGAAGAACCATTCGATAGTTGCGCGATGGCGAGAGCCCGATCGGCCGGCGGGTGTATGATGTACAACCTTCAAAATCCCCGAAATAGACGTGTTTGCCTTTAGAGGAGGAATCATGGCATGCGTACTGGTGACCGGTTGCAGTTCAGGAATTGGCCTGGAGACAGCGCTCGTGCTTGCGAGGGCCGGCCACACGGTATATGCGACGCTTCGGAATCCTGATCGCGGGAATTCATTGCGCCAGCGAGCGGGGAAAGAGAAACTGCCGGTTTCTATTGTGCAGCTGGATGTCGACTCGGATGAGTCCGTGGCAGGCGCGATAGCGGCGATTCGCTCCGAAGCGGGTTTCATCGATGTATTGGTGAACAATGCCGGGATTGAACGGACGGGATCGATCGAAGAGCTCCCGTGGGAAGCCTTTCGCGCCACCATGGAAACCAACTACTTCGGCGCTTTGCGCTGCATTCGCGCCTGCGTGCCCGAGATGCGGAAACGGCGCAGCGGCTGCATCATCAATGTAAGCTCGGTTTCCGGACGGATTGCCTGCTCGCCGATGTCTCCATATACAGCTTCGAAGTTCGCCCTGGAAGCGGTTAGCGAGGCATTGGCTCAAGAGCTAAAGCCGCTCAACATCCGAGTTGCTATCGTGGAACCGGGCATCATTACGACTCCGATGGCGGAACGCATTGCGGAATCAGAAAATGAATCCGCGTATCCGCACGTGCGGCGCTTCAGCCGAATGTTTGACGCAGCCCTGGCCCAGCCAAGACCGCCTTCGGTGGTGGCCGAAATCATTCGGAACATTGTCGAAAGCGGCACGTGGCAACTGCGGCATACCGCGGGCCCGGATGCGGAGCCCTTCCTCGCTTGGCGCAAATCAATGACCGATGAACAGTGGGTCGAATGGGGAGCCTTGGACGATGATGCCTGGCATGAACGCGTGCTCGCCGACTTTGGCCTGGATACCCGGCCGAAGGCAGAGGAAAAAGTTTAGCGCTCACGAAGGTGACATCGTACTAGCGATAACGTCCGACGGCTGCGATGCGATCGAGAAAATCATATTTCAGATTGCAGATTTACGATTTCAGATTTGAGGACGGAATAGGCGTTGCCATTCCGGACGCTCGTGGCACTATGAGCCGTTAATCTGCAATCTTGAATCTGAAATCTGCAATGCCCTGCTAATGTCGATTCGGCAAATCACCATCATTGGCAACGGGCTCATCGGCGGCTCGCTGGGGCTCGCGCTGAAGCAGCGGAAGTTTAGTGGGCGCATCATCGGATGCGACCGCGCGCCGGTGTTGGAGCGTGCACACGAAAAGGGCGTGATTGACGCCGCAGTGACCAATCCCGCCGATGCGGTGCAGGGTAGTTCGGTGGTGGTCCTCGCGACGCCGGTCGTCGCCATCATCGACCTGATTGAGCGCCTGGGTCCGGCACTCTCGGCCAAGACTTTGCTCACCGATGTCGGCAGCACCAAGAGCGAAGTCGTCGCGCGCGCGCAAAAGGTCTTCGGCAAGGCCGCATCCCAGCGCTTTCTTGCCGGACACCCCATGGCGGGCAAGGAGCAGTCCGGTGTGGAGTTCGCCGACGCTGACCTGTTTCAAGGTGCCGCGTGGTTCGTCACGCCCTTGCCCGGACAAGACATCGACAGCGGGCTGAGCGGGGAATTCCTCGAATGGGTGGAGAAGATTGGCGCGCGCATCGCGAACGTCGGGCCCAAGGAGCACGACCAACTCTGCGCGTGGATCAGCCACCTGCCGCAGATGATCTCGACCGCGCTCGCAGCCTCGCTGGTCGACGAGTTCGGCGACGCGCCACTGCTCGAAGCTGGTGGCCGCGCGCTGCGCGAGATGACCCGCATTTCCTCCAGCCCCTACTCGATGTGGCGCGACATTGCCATTACCAATAAGAAAAACATCGCGGATGCGCTCCTGAAACTCGAACAGCGGCTTGCCCACATTCGGGAGAACCTCGACTCGCGAGAGTTGGCGGCCGAATTCGAGCGCGCCCACGAACTGAGGAAGGAGAAAGTAGCAAAAGCTATTTCACCACAGAGGCACAGAGGCACAGAGAAGAGCAAGGCATGAGCACAATATGAAGCTAACACTCAGTCCCACGTCACCCCAGGGAAGGTTCGCTCGAAGCTCAAGGCTCGAAGCTCGAAGCTCTCAAACTTGAAAACTTGATCTACAATTCTGCCTATGAACAAGGTCGTCGCCAGCGCCGAGCAGGCCATTCAGGACGTCTTCGACGGGGCCACCATCATGGTAGGAGGGTTTGGGCTGTGTGGGATGCCCGAGAACCTGATCCGCGCGCTGGCTCACAAAGGCGTGAAGAATCTGACCACCATCAGCAATAATGCCGGCGTCGATGGCTACGGCATGGGACTGTTGCTCGCCAATGGGCAGATCCAGCGGCACATTGGAACTTATGGAACTTACGTCGGCGAGAACAAGCTCCTTGAAGAGATGGTCCTGAAGGGCAAGGTGCAACTTGACCTGGTGCCGCAGGGAACGTTTTCCGAGCGCATTCGGGCCGGGGGCGCGGGAATCCCTGCGTTTTTCACTCCTACGGGCGTCGGCACGATTGTGGCCGAAGGCAAGGAGACTCGCGACTTCGACGGGCGCACATACGTGATGGAGCGGGCGCTCAGGGCCGACTTCGCCTTCATCAAGGCGTGGAAGGGAGATCGCTGGGGCAATCTCGTCTATCGGAAGACCGCGCGGAACTTCAATCCCATGATGGCGACGGCTGCAAAGGTTACGATCGCGGAAGTCGAGCAATTGGTCGAAGTGGGTGAACTTGATCCTGACACGGTGCATACCCCGAGCGTCTTCGTGAAGCGCATTTTTCAGGGAGCGCTGTATGAAAGGCGCATTGAGCGACGGACGGTGAGGAAGGGGAATGCTTAGTCATCGGTCGTCAGTCGTCGGTCGTCGGCGAAAGCAGGAGCTTCGAGCTACCCGCCACGAGCTACGAGGAAAATCCACAACCAACGATGTCGGCTAATGACCAGCGACCAAGTGCCGACGAGCGAAGACCGAAGGCCACATGCCAACGACTAATGAGCAGCGAACTACGACCAAAGCTCCGAAAGATACGGAGAAACGCGATCGCATCGTGAAGCGCATCGCACGTGAATTGCGCGATGGCTTCTACGTGAACCTGGGGATCGGGATGCCCACCCTGGTGGCGAACTGCGTGCCCCCGGCCATGCACGTGGTGCTGCAGAGCGAGAATGGCATGCTCGGCATCGGACCCTATCCCATCGAGGGCCAGGAAGACGCTGACCTGATCAATGCCGGGAAAGAAACGGTCAGCGAGATTCCCGGCACGGCGTACTTCTCGAGCGCCGACTCGTTCGGCATGATACGCGGCGGCCATATTGATCTCAGCGTGCTTGGCGCGATGGAAGTCGACGAGCAAGGCAACCTGGCAAACTGGATGATCCCGGGAAAAATGGTCAAAGGCATGGGGGGCGCGATGGACTTGGTCGCCGGAGCGCGGCGCGTGATCATCGCCATGGAGCACACGACGCGGGAAGGCCAGCCGAAGATTCTGCGGCGCTGCACGCTGCCGCTCACCGGCGTGAAGGTTGTCAATACCATCGTGACCGAGATGGCGTATATCGAGGTCACGGCGGAAGGCTTGCTCCTCGCAGAAGTTGCTCCTGGTCTGACGGCCGAGGACGTTCAGCGCGCCACGGAAGCGAGGCTCATCGTGAGTCCCACGCTTCGGACGATGGACGTGAATTGTTAGAAGTTGAACGGTTCAAGGTTGCAAAGTTTCAAAGTCTCAAAATTTAAAAATTTCAAGGTTGCAAAGTTTCGAGGTTTCAGCCTCAGAGTGGCGGATTCTCGCGTGAGATTCCAAGTCATCAAGTTCCTATCCTGCCTTCTCCGTGCGTCCATGTCTTTGTGTTGGAGTTGCCTCGCACCCGCAGGGTAATTCCGAAAATCTTAGAGATTTCACCTGATATGCGGAAATGTGCACGGTCCCTAGACTCGTGTAGGCATTAACGCTAATTGAGGAGAACAACGTGAAACAATGGATCGCGGGGACGGGCTTGTCGCTGGCTCTGCTGCTGGGAGTCGGCTGGGCGCAGGAGACTGCCAAGCAGGACATGAAAGACGCGGGTCACGAGACCAAGCAAGCCGCCAAGGACACCGGGCACGCCACCAAGAAGACAGCCCACAAGGCCGGCCACAAGGTGAAGAAAGGCACGAACAAGGCCGCGCAGAAGACCGAACATGGCGCACAGAAAGTGGAAGACAAGACCAGCCCGCAGTAGACTCGGGAATGAAGAGAAAAGGGCGCCGTCAGGCGCCTTTTTTGATTTCTGTTGTGACCAAGATTGGATCGTTCGAGCACGGACTCGAGAAGCTAAGAATTAGCCCTTCTTCTTGATCAACTCCAGATCAATCTGGATCTTGACGTTGTCGCCGACCACGGCTTCGCCGGTCTTGAGGGCGTGGTTGTAGGTCAAGCCGAAATCTTTGCGGTTTAGGGTGGTGGAGGCGGAGAAGCCTCGGCGCACGTTTCCCCACGGATCGTTCAGCTCGGGCGTGGGCCCGTCTACGTCGAGCGTGACCTCGCGGGTGGTTCCGTGCATGGTCAGGTCGCCGATGACTTGCAGTTTGCCTCCGCTGTTCACGATGCGCTTTGACTTGAACTCGATTGTCGGGTATTTCTCGACGTCGAAGAAGTTGGGGCTGCGCAGGTCCTTGTCGCGATCGGAGACGCGCGTATCGACCGAACTCACGTCGATGACGGCGCTTACCTGCGATTGGGTAATGTCTTTTTCATTGAGATCGATGGTGCCGGTAACGTTCGTGAAGTTGCCGCTGACGTTCGAAATGGCCAAGTGCCGCACCGTGAACTGGGCAGTGGAGTGCTTCGGGTCGATGGTCCAGGTGGATGTTTGGGCGGCGGCCGAAAGCGCTGGGAAAAGCGCGAGGGCGAGCAGAAAAGCTTGAGAACGGAATCGTGTCATTTTCACTATTCCCGATATTTTTGTCATTCGCGATATTGGTCTTTACAGTTTGAGAGCGCGATAACGCAGTTGCTTTCGCCCGCTGAATCGGGATCGCGTCTTCTTTTCGCTTGCACCCAGCGCTTACGCGCTGGGCTAATGAATTCCGCCGCTGGGCGGCTGCGTTGGTGCCGATGCAACGGTCAGTGTACTTCCATATGTCTGACCTGTGCACTTCACAGGTCTGACGTGTGCACTTGGAAGGCCGGGTAGCGCCGGCGTCCCGCCGGCAACCACCATGGCCGGCAGGATGCCGGCGCTACAACGCGTGCACTTCGGCAGGTCTGACCTGGTTACTTCGACAGGTCTGACGCGGGCGCTTGCTACTTGTAGACCGGATGTGGGTCTGGCTCGCGTTTGATCTACGGCGATTCGAATTTAAGTTGGATGAAATCCCCTGATTTCAGGATGCATAAAGTCGAGCGTTTCGCTAGGGATTGTTCGATCCCTGGGTCGGCCCGGAGTCACTAGCCCCCGAGTAGTTATTTCAGTATCATGAATGGACCGGGGGTCATCCAAAGGGTATTGGTGCGCGGGGCAGCAATTTCGGCAAGTTCTTTATTTCGGTTTCGCACAAGTTCTTTAGTTTAGAGAGGATAAGCGCAAAGCATGGGCGTACCTGTGTCGCAGATGTGGACGGTCGCGAGCTACGTCATCGGGCAAAAACTGCGGGGTCGTAAGCAGTATCCGGTGGTGCTGATGCTGGAACCACTGCTGCGCTGCAACCTGGCCTGCGCGGGTTGCGGGAAGATCCAGTACCCGGCCCACATCCTGAAGACCGACCTGACTCCGGAGCAGTGCTTTGCGGCAGTTGAGGAGTGTGGCGCTCCCCTCGTAAGCATCCCGGGCGGCGAGCCGCTGATGCATCCGCAGATCGCGGAGATCGTGGAAGGGCTGGTCGCGAGGAAGAAGTACGTTTATCTCTGCACGAACGGCCTGCTGCTGCGGGAGAAGATCGATCAGTTCAAGCCCAGCAAGTACTTTTCGTTTGTAGTGCACATGGACGGGCAGCGCGAGCATCACGATTTTGCGGTGTGCCGCGAAGGAACGTACGACAAAGCGGTCGAGGGCATACGCGAAGCTCTGAAGCGCGGCTTCCGCCTGACCACGAATACGACGCTGTTTGACGGCGCCGATGCGAAGAGCACGCGCGCGTTTTTCGACGAGATGATGGAGTTGGGCATCGAGGGCATGATGCTCTCGCCCGGATACACCTATGACAAGGCGCCTGACCAGGATCACTTTCTGAGCAAGAAGAAGACGCGGCAGCTGTTTCGCCGCATTTTGAGCAACCGCCGCAAGAACTGGCGGTTCAACATGAGTCCGCTGTTCCTTGAGTATTTGATGGGGCGGCGCGAGTACCGCTGCACTCCCTGGGGCATGCCGACTTACAACATCTTCGGGTGGCAGAAGCCGTGTTATCTGCTGCAAGACGGCTACGCGGATACCTTCCAGGAATTGCTGCAGGAGACGAAGTGGGAGCAGTATGGCACCGAGAGCGGCAATCCCAAGTGCGCAAATTGCATGGTGCACAGCGGGTACGAAGCCAGCGCGGTGAATGATACGTTCGGCTCCTTGCGCGGGTTCGCAGCGACGGTGCGGGCGACCCTTTTCGACAACTACAAAGATCCCGATGTTGACGATGACACTCCGATGACGCCGCGCCGGAGTACTGGGCCGCTGGTGCAGATCGGCACCGGTCGGGAAGCGTAGAAGTCATCGAGCGGTCCTGCCTCCAGTAGCGCCGGCATCTTGCCGGCAAGGCAGACGAGACGCGCCGCCGTGACGGCGGCGCTACTGGACGGCCGAGGGATTCCTGACATGCTTGCAGAGACGAGATTCCTCGCTGCGCTCGGAATGACAAGTCTTATTGACTCGCGGTGAGAAATCTTATTCACTCACAGTGACAAGTCTTGTTTACTCGGAGTGACAAGTCGTACTCCAAAGAAGAAATCCTGACCCAATGCCAGAGTCGACGTCCCACGCCGTGCCCCAGAAAGCCGTTCCAGAAGAGGACGAGAAGCTGGGTTTTGCGCATGAGAATCTGGAAGGCTGGATTCCGGCACTCGCCAACGAAGGCGAAATCCGCGAGGCTCTGGAGAAGGCTTTTGATTATCGCGGAGATCTGACGGTCACGTTGAAGAGCGGCGAGAAGTTGGAAGGGTATTTGTTTGATCGCCGCAATGATGGGGCGACGCTGGCTGAGTGCTATGCGCGCATGATTCCGAAGGGGCGTCGCGAGAAAATTCGGATTCCCTACTCGGACATTGCCGCCCTCGCCTTCACCGGGAAAGATACGGCCGCAGGAAAAAGCTTCGCCGCGTGGGTGAAGAAATACAACGAGAAGAAGACCGCGGGCGAGAAGAATATCGGGATAGAGTCGGACTCATTGGACGAGGAATAGGATTCCGAGCAAGTCAATTTCGAAATCGAATTTCATTTTCTTAAAGCTTACATTCGCGCCAGGATGCCCCAGGATTGCGCGCCCGGGCCGGGACGACTTAAACCATCACCCCGCCTCCGATCTGCGCTTGTAGAGGCTCCTAGGGCATTTACTGGGCATCTGAGGGCGTGTTGCGGAGTGATTTTCGACCGCCGAGGAGTCATTCCCAAAGAAAATTTCGGTTAGCGCAAAGCTAAGCAAATGAAGACAGAGTACTTGCGCCTGATTGCCGACAGCTCGGCAGGCGCAGCCCCGATATTCCCCGAGCTTGAACGATACTAATCGCTTGCCCGGCTCACAACGTCGCCACGCACAAATGCATGGCATTCTTTTTCGAGCATCTCAAACAATTCCCGCATGTGTTCTTCGCGGGTGCGGAAATTCACCGGGTTGATGCGGAACCAGGTCTTGCCCTTGAGTTCCGTGGTCGACATCCAGAAGCGGCCGCTCTGCTCCACCCGCTGCGCCACCGCGGCGTGCAGTTTCTTGGAGTCGGCTTCGTTCAGCGACGCTCCCGTGAATCGAATACAAATCGCGGACATGGGCGGGCGGCTCGCGGCTTCGAAGTCAGGATGCTTTTCGGCCAGCGCATACAAATATTTTGCCTGGCGGACGTTGTTGTCGATCCAGTCGCCGATCTGGCGGGTGCCGTAGCGTTTGAAGCTCATCCACACTTTGAGGCTGCGGAAGCGGCGCGACTGCTCGAATCCGTGCACGTAATACTGGTAGCGCTCGTCGGCCTGGTCAAGTTCATCGGTGAGGTACGAGGGCTTAATCCCGAACGACGCGGTGAGGCGGCGTTCATCCTTAACCAGGACGGCGCCGGCATCGAGTGGGGCGTAGAACCACTTGTGAGGATCGATGGTGATGGAGTCGGCAAGCTCGAGGCCGCGATTTCGCATCTGCCACTCGTGGGACAGCAACATGCCGCCACCATAAGCTGCGTCCACGTGCAGCCACATGTGCTCGCGATCGGCGATGCGGCGCAGTTCGCGGATGTTGTCGACCGCGCCGGTGTTGGTGGTTCCGAACACGCCCACGATGCACATCGGGCGTACGCCATCTTTCTTGTCCTGGGCAATCGCATTCTCGAGGGCGTCGAGGCGGACCTGGAAATCGGAGTCGGTGGGCAGCGCACGGAGCGCGTTTCGGCCCAGACCGACGCAGTCGACGGCTTTGTCGATGGAGACGTGCCGTTCTTCCGAGGCGTAGACGGCCCAGCGTTCGCGGATGCCGTCGTGCTGCGCCTGGTCATGCGTGACCGCATCACGGCCGACCTTCAGGCCGATGAAGTTGGCCATCATGCCGCCACTGGTGAGGTTTCCGCCCGCCTTCGCATCGTAGCCACACAGATCGGTGAGCCAGCGCACGACGCGCCGCTCGAGGGCAACGGCGGAGGGGCCGATCGAGTAAGCGCCGACGTTCTGGTTGAGCGCTGAGCAGATGAAATCGGCAATCACTCCGATGGGATTGGGGGATGGCGTGATCAGGCCCATGTAGCCGGGATGGCCGACATGCGTGCAGTAGGGCAGCAGTTTTTGCTCGAGTTCGGCGAGGACGTCCTGCGGAGGGGACGGATTCTCAGGCAGGGACTGAGAAAAGAATGCGTGCAGGGTGCGCGGTTCGACGTCAGGAAATACGCGCTTCTCCTCGATATGGTCGAGGTAATTGGATAACAATTCCACAACTTCGTGCCCCAGATCGCGAAATTCGTTGGCGTCCATTCACTCTCTCCAAGCATTCAGAAACTTTCCTCAGAAATGCAGGTTCTGCTGAACTCACCTTACCCGGGATTTGATCGTGCGATACACGATGTGGATTCAACTTGGCACGAGATCCTCGAAACAGCGGTAGTTTACGATTCCGTCCCAAGGAACGCACCCCGGATCTTGCTGTCAAACTGCGCACGGACGATGCGCCCCCACCAGACTAGAACTGTCCGGGCCCTTGATTCCGATGGTTGGGCTGAGATCAGAGATTGCCGGAATACGGAGCGCCCGTTAGAATTGAGGCACAGCCATCCCGCGTGTAGGCCCGTAGCTCAGTCTGGTTAGAGCGCTTCCTTGACACGGAAGAGGTCGATGGTTCGAGTCCATTCGGGCCTACCATTTTCAGTCTGCGGTTCATTTTCCAGCTGCGATTTCCTGGCGGCGTTTTCATTTTTGCTGTACCAGCGACTCATCGTAGAATCCGGGCGTCATTGCCCTCAGAGCGAGAATCACACGTTGGGGTGCGAACGCTGCGACGACCAAGAAGCATGAGGAGGACTCGATGGCCAAGAGGGGATATTGGGTGGTGTGCTACAAGTCGGTGTCGAATCCGGCGGCTATTTCCGAATATGCGAAGCTTGCAGGGACCGCGCTGGAAGCCTTGGGGGGTCGCGTGATCGTTAGAGGCAAGCCTGCTGAAATCCACGAGGCGGGAGTAGATCAGTTGGTCGTGGTGGTCGAGTTCGAGAACCTGGAAAAGGCGATCGCGGCGTATGACAGTGACTTGTACAGGCCAGCGCTCAAAGTGTTCGACAACGCCGCGGAAAGGGATTTTCGTATCGTCGAAGGGAGATGAACCAATTGAAAGCGGCGAAGAGTCGCGGCAAGGCTCCTGCGCCCGCTCACGATTTGCGTCAAGGCATGCAGGAGACCTACGCGGTCAATGACCGCATGAACCAACTCGTGCTCGAGCATCTCGACCCTCGTGCATGGCGCGCGCAGTTTCCTGGTAGCAAGGGGCGCACCATCGCCGCCATTTTTGCCCACGTCCACAACATTCGCTGCAAGTGGCTTCGCTTGTCGGCGCCTCACCTGAAGCCCCCTCCACGGCTGAATCGCACCCGCTGCACGCAGCAGCAAACGAAGGACGCTTTCGCGCAGAGTGCTGTGCTTTGCTCGCAGATGCTGGCTGAAGCTCTCGCGCCCGAGGGCCGAATCAAGAAGTTTCAGCGCGACGGCTGGTTCCCGCCGTGGCCCCCGGGCGCGGCCATGTTCGCGTATATGATCGTGCACGAAGCGCACCACCGCGGTCAGGTTTGCATGCTGGCTCATCAACTGGGGTTCCGGCTGCCGGATAAGGCCGACTACGGGATCTGGGGCTGGGAGAAACTCTGGAAGCAGTGCGGATTCGGCACTCCCCGGTAAGGCACGGCTCCATGACAATTTCCTTCCGCGGCGGATGCGCATCAGCGTTGGCATCCGCCACCTGCAGCCCCACGGGAGTAAGAATGCGCGAGTTGCCTTATACGGATCGAGAAGCTGATGGCACGAAGGTGAACCAGCCTTGCGACTATCACGCTCAGCGAAGGCAGCCACAAACGTCGGAGCACACTGGATGTTCGATGGTGGAATTAATTCGCGCGGAGGCAAAACAGACTGCCGATGTCGAACGTCAGGTCCAGAAGCCCTGGGAGCGCCACCACTCCACGGCTTCCAGTCGATCGGATGCGCCTGCCTTGCGCAGCATCCGGCGGAGATGGTTCTTCACCGTTTGTTCGGAAAGATACAACCGTGCCGCGATCTCCTTGTTGGTGAGGCCTTCGCTGACCAACTGAACGAGTTGCTGCTCTCGCCGGGTCAAGCCCAGGTTCTTTCGAACCTGCATGCCCGGTTGCCACGCCCCGGAAGCAGCGACATGATCGAAGAGCGCGCGGCAAAGGATGGGTGGGCAAACGGATTCGCCCTGGGAGACGGCCCGAATCGCGCCCGCGACCTCCGCCGCCGAGGCGTCCTTTAACACGTAGCCAGTCACGCCATGGTGAACTGCAATCAGGAACTTTTCCGGATCACAGTCCATTCCAAACATCAGAATTTTCACATTCGGGAGGTTGCGCCGGAGGTCGAGCAGAAGTCCATCGCTCGATAAAGCGGCAGCGAGCGAATCACACAAAATCACGTCTGGCTCGGCGGCCACCACCTCCAGCACGATCTGTGCTGTAATCGCCGCCACTCCAGCTACGTGAATATCGCTCTTCCGTGCCAGCAAGCGGGCAAATACATCCCGCAAGAGCCGGTTTTCAGCCAACAGAAAAACATCTACGGCAGACTGCTCACCACTCATACGACGACACCTTCATCCGTACAACGTGAGGGAGCTTATCCGCCAATCGGCCAGACTCAACGGCTTCGCATTTCTCCAGAACCCGTTCACGTATATAGCAGAACTGCCAACGCTGTCTTGTCCAGCCGTCACAAACACAGGTGACGGCAAATTGCACGGTGTCTCGATGTAGATCGTGTTCAGAAGGGTAGGGGAAGTCCCAAGGGCTGTCAAGAAACTTCTTGGGTCAGTTGCCCAGGAAATGATGTAACGAGATAACAATTATCAGCTAGATATCGAATGTAAAATATGAACTTATTAGAACGTTATCGTGCCGTCGATCACTTAGGTAAGTTGGCAAAGCGCTTAGCCGTTCCTACCAGCATTGTGCCAATTCGAACTACGCGAGTTCACGAGCGATTGCAATTTTTATGAATCTGCCGGAACCCGCTTCCAGCACAGGTTAGAGACCAGTTGTTTCATATAGCAACACCGCGTGCGCGAGACGATAATCGTACCCAGCCTGGGCGTTGCTGATCTCCGCCTGCGTGGCTTGCAGTTGTGCCTGACTCAATTCCACGATCGAGCCGAGACCCAGTTTGTAGCGCGCCTGGGCGAGTTCCAGAGACAATTGTGCCTGCTCCAACAGTTGTTGTGTGACCGCCAGACGCTGGTAAGCATTGTTCGCACTTAGCCAACTGGTGCGAACATCCCTGGAAATTCGATTTCGCAGATCAGCCAGGCGATCGCGCACCGCTTGTGACCGGAGATCAGCTTCGTGCGCCCGAGCCGTGTAGAGAAAGCCGTTGAAGATCGGAATATCCATATTGGCGCCGACCGCACCGTACCAACTGGAGAGATGGTCATTGCGAACCGGGGCGCCGCCAACGGCGCCCAGGGCCCGGATGGTGGGCAGCAGCAAGTCGCGCTCGGCGTTCTTGAATTTCTGGCTGGCCTGGAACTGATAATTGAGCGCGAGCATTTCCGGCCGCTTCGCAAATGCTTCCGCAATCAGGCTATCAACGTCGCTCGTGGGAACAGTGGCTTGTTCCTTATCCTCGATCAGGATGAAATCATGCTGGGTGGAAAAGCCCAAAACAGCCGAAAGATTCGCGAGCGCGGCCTTGTCATTGTTCTGTGCGTCGAGCAATAACAATTTGGCTTGCGCCAGATTTACATTGGCAAAACTCACATCCAGGTCCGACTTGAGTTTGTTTTTTGCCAGCGCACCAATCTGATCGGCGACCAGAGCGCGGGCACTCACAGTCTCTTCCGCCACCCGCAGAACAGCGTGCGTCTGCAGCGCATTGAAGAATGCCTGGTTCACCTCAAGCAGAATTTGCTCTAGCGTCGCGATGGCATTCTGCGCTTCCGCCCGCGCCGACATATTTGCGCTGGCGATCAGGTTGTTGGTGCGCCCAAAGTCGGTGATGAGTTGGCTGACCGTGACGCCACCGGCGGCGCGCTCGTAGATGATCGGGTTATTTAATCCTCCGGCGCTGATGCGGCTGTTTTCTTGCGAGTCGACGCCCGTGATGTCGAGGTTCGCGGTGGGCCACAAGCTCGATCGCGTTTCCCGTGTCACCTGTTGGGAGGCAAGCGCCAGCAGGCGCGCGACTGAAATCTGCGGATTATTCCTTCTGGCGATGTTCTCCGCATCTTTCAGCGTGAGGGTGCTCGGCGAAGTGCCGGTTGGATTATTCGTGTCCGGCAGGGTGGGGACCGCCTGGCCAGCTGGATTCCCTGGATTGGGTTGAGCCGCTGGTGGCGCGGGTTGGTTCTGAGGTGACTGAGAAACTTCCGGATAAGACAAAGCAGTGCGCCAGATCGGCGACCGTTGCGGGACGGGCGCCGCCGGCAGACTACTCGTCGGTTTTGGCGACGATTGTCCGAAAGCACACAGGGAAACGGCCATAACCGATAGGGCAAGTTTGCTGGCTCGCATCAGGCCGCGATCCCCTCCGTGTGGTTTTCCTCGTTGGAGTGGAACCACAAGTAAGCGGCAGGCACGAGATAGACCGTGACCACCACCGAGACCAGCAGACCGCCAATAATCGCCCTCGCCAGTGGCGCATAGGCCTCGGCGCCGGTGCCGAGTTTCATCGCCATGGGAATCAAACCCAGCAACGTGGCGAGCGAGGTCATTAGAACCGGCCGAAGTCGCAAGCGCGATGCTATGGAGACCGCTTCCCTCACCGGTTTTCCTTCGCGATGCAGGTTCCGTGCGAATTCCACGATCAGGATGCTGTTCGAGACCACGATGCCCACCATCATGACCACTCCCATGAGCGACATCACGTTCAGCGTGGTGCCGGTCGCCAGCAGGAACAAAAGCACTCCGGCCAAACCGGGTGGAATCGCCAGCAGAATAATGAAAGGATCGAGGAAGGAGGCGAACTGCGCCACCAGTACCAGGTAGACAAGAATGATCGCCAGGATGAGTCCGATGCCGAAGCTCTTGAACGAAGAACGCATGCCTTGTACCGATCCGCGTAGATTCACGCGCACCCCTTCCGGCAGCGTTGTTCCCTTCACGATCTTTTCCAACTGACCGGCGACCTTGCCCAAATCTTCCGTCTTGGGCGAAACGTAGACGTCGATCACGCGGAACAACTGGTAGTGATCCACTTCGGTCGGAGACTGAATGTTCTCTACGTTCACGACCGTGTCGAGCGTGGTGGGGACCTTAATGCCTGGACCGCGGAGCGGAATCTGGCGCAGGTCGGACATAGTTTTGATTGCGTCCTCGGGATATTGCACGGTGAGCATGTAGGGGTTGCCGCTCTTCGGATCTATCCAATAATCCGGAGCGATCATGCCATTGGAGGTCAGAGCGGTGATGATGTTATCGACGACCTCCTGCTGATTCAGTCCCACCAGGCTGGCCTTCTCGCGGTCGACATCCAGGCGCAGAGCGGGATAATCGATATCCTGTGGGATCAGCACGTCACTGACGCCGGAGAGTGCGCGAGCGCGCCCGGCAATATCAGAGGCGGTCGCGTAAGCCTGCTTCAAGCTGCTTCCGCTGACCTGGATATCGATGGGCGCGGGCATTCCCATGTTCAGCACCGCATCCACCAGACCGCCGGACTGAAAGTAGGTGCTGAGCTGCGGCAACTCCTGCCCGACTTTTCGTCGGACTTTCGCCATGTATTCATAGCTCCCCACTTTGTGATCTTCCTTCAGACTTACCTGCACGAACCCGGTATGGGGAGCGGAGTTGGGAGTGTAAATCGCGGAGAAATCGGTCGTGATCCCGATGTTGGAGACGATCATGCCCAACTCGTTGGGAGGAACGATCTCGCGCACGATTTCTTCCACCTGCTTGATGTACTGCTCGCTCAATTCGACGCGCGTTCCCGATGGGGCCTTGATGTTGACAACAAATTGTCCGGGATCGGTACGTGGAAAGAATGCGACGCCCATGAGCGGATACAGCGTGAGACAGAGAATTGAGACGCCCGCCAGGCCCAGGGTTGCTGCTACGGGTCGCAGTAAGGTCTTGGCCAACGTACGATCGTAGCCGGCCAGCATGTTTTCGAAATAGACGTTGAACTTTTTCGCAACGATGCCGAATCCAGAACCGAACTCGCTTTCGCCAACCTCTTCGTCCGCCTCGTGCTTGTGGATCAGCTTGGCGCAGAAGAGCGGAACCACAGTCATGGCCACCACGTAGGAAGCGGCCAGTGAGAGGACCACTGCCATGGCGAGTGCGACAAACAGGAACCGGCTCACGCCGTACAGAAACACGACCGGGAAGAACACGATGGCGGTGGTGATGGTTGCGGCCAGAACGGCGAGCGACACTTCCTGTCCGCCTTTCTCGGCAGCCACTTCGGGGGACTCTCCCATTTCGAGGCGCCGGAAGATGTTTTCGAGCACGACGACGGAGTTGTCGATCAAGCGCGAGAAGGCCAACGCCAAGCCGCCCAGCACCATGGTGTTGACGGTGCCTCCGCTCACGCTCAGCGCAAGAAATGCGGCCAGTGCGGAAAGCGGAATGGACAGGAATACGGCTGCCGTCGCTCGCATGCTGCCGAGGAACAGCAGGATCATCAGCCCGGTGAGCACTAGTCCAATGGCACCCTCGTGCAGCAGGTTTTCGATCGCCATCCGCACGAACACGGACTGATCGAACACCACCTTGGCGATAAGTTGTTTCGGGATGTCCACGAGGTTCGAAATTGCTTCTTTGATTCCGTCCACGACGGCGATGGTATTGGTGTCACCTCCCTGCTTGAGGATCGGTAAGTAGACGGAGCGCTGCCCGTCGACCCGCACGATGTTGGTCTGGATCGCCTGGGCGTCCAGAGCCTTGCCGACATCGCGCACCAGCACCGAGGCCTGCCCCACCGTCTTCAAAGGCATATCATCGATCGCCGTCGCGGTCGGCACCTGGCTGTTGGTGTACAGGTTGTAATCGTAGGGGCCGATTTTCACATCGCCGGCGGGAAGAATCAGGTTGCTCTGGTTGACGGTGCGCACCACATCCATTACCGACAACTCATGCGCGTCCAGCTTCAACGGATCGACGTACACCATGATCTGGCGATAGCGCCCGCCAAAGGGCTGCGGAACGGAAGCGCCGGGCACGTTGGCGATCTGGTTTCGCACCGTGTATTGCCCAAGATCGCGCAACTGCGTTTCGTTCAGCCCCTGTCCCTTGAGCGTGATGAGGCAGACGGGAAGGCTGGACGCATCGAACTTGAGAACGACCGGCGGCAGCGTCCCAGGTGGCAGTCGCCGCAGATCAGCCATGGCAAGATTTGAAATCGTGCTGAGGTCGGCGTCGGCGTTCGTTCCCGCCTGGAAATAGATCTTGATCAGGCTCACGCCCGGCAACGATCGCGACTCGATGTGATCGATGCCGCTGCCCAGCGTGAAGAAGCGCTCGAAAGGATTGGTGATATCGGTCTCGATCTGTTGCGGCGGCATTCCGGAGTAAAACGTCGCGACGACCACCACTGGAATGTTGATGGGAGGAAACAGATCGACCGGCATGCGCACGAGCGTCACCACGCCCACGATAGCCACCATCAGGCAGGCGACAATGATGAAAAACGGATACTTGATGGAAAATCCGGACATTAAGATTCAGCCCCTTGGTTCTCTGCAATTGGTTTCGGTTCTACCTGGTCGCCGACGCGATACTCGCTGCGCGAGCCGATCAACACGCGATCGCCCTCCTTCAAGCCGGAGAGCACCTCGACCCGATTATTGCTTTCGAGCCCGAGTTGGATCCGCCGCTCTTCCAGGCGATTCTGCGCATTGACAACCAGAACCGTTGCCTCGGAGCCGTTGCGTACTACGGCCTGCAGCGGAATCGTGAGGGCGGCGTCTTTGTGGGCCAGGACCAGCGAGATCTCCGCGTACATTCCCTGTACGAGGGTTTGATTGGTGTTTTTCACGTCCACTTCGGTGTGCATGGTTCGCGTTTCCTGGTCAACGGCATCCGCGAAGCGGGCAACCTTCCCTTCAAACGTGCGATTCAAAGCCTGCACCCGCACCTGCACCGTGCTTCCGAGGTGGACCTGGGGGACGGCCGACTCCGGCACGGGGAGGATCAACCGGCACACGTCCGTTTCCGCCACCCGCACTACCGGCATAGCCTGAGTGCTGGAGGAAGTTCCCGCCTGCACCAGCGCTCCGGTGTCGGCGTAGCGCTTCGTAACCACTCCGTCGAAAGGAGCGATGATGTTGGTGTAGTCGGTCATCGCGGTGAATTGCTGCTGGTTCGCGATGGCCACGTCCAACTGATTCTCGGCTTCGGAGAGCGCCGCCTCATCGGCGGAAATCTGCGCCTCGGCTTCCTTGTCCTTCGCCTCGGCGTCGTCCAGTTCCTGCTGCGCAATGATGCCCGGATGCGCAGCCGACGCATCTTTCAGGCGCGAAAAATTCAGATGACTTGCCTCGTGCACGGATTGCGCCCGTTGCAGGTCACTGTTGGCACGACGCACAGCGTCCTTGCTCCGACGAACGGCCGCATCGCTGCCTTGCAACTCCGCCTTCAATTCGGGAACTTCGAGCACGGCCATAACCTGGCCTTGCCGCACGTGATCGCCAACATCCACGTGAATCACCCGGATGTAGCCGGCAATCTTGGCGTGTACATCCACTTCCTGAAACGGCCGAAATTCTCCCGAGAGTGTAACCGTGTTCGAAAGTGGGTGCTTCTCGGCGATGGCCACAGCAGCGGACCGGATCTGAGGATCTTCCTCATTCGCCTTGGCCTTGTGGCCGTACGTAATGAGCAAGACCACAGCCGCCACGAGGATGATTACGACGACAACGATTCGTTTGAGGTTGAGCTCCATTTTTGATTAGTTCCTATCCTTCTGGCGACTTCGCGTTTCACCATTCGGTCGTTCAAACCACAACGGTCCCAGTCATGAGACTGGAAAAAGGCGGAGGGCGAGCGGACCGCCCACTCCGAGGAAGGGGGCAAACCTTCGATCGTCGCCTTTCTGTACTCTGTCCAATGATCCGCGCATAGAGCCCCCCAGCTATTTATTGGTGGAGCGCTACGAGCACGAGCACTGGACAAATCGCAACCATGTTGTGCGCTAGAAAACTATCTTGCGAAAGAATTAGGAAAGAGGCGGGGGCCGATTATAAAGGCAATCGTCGACGTGCGGAGACAGCAACGGTTCCTGTTCGGGTTCGACTGCATCCGAACAAACCGCCACATAAAACGGCTCCATGCGGTTCAAGACTGGCGTCCATTGCGATCCGCTTTTGTCCCGATGCTGAAGTTTAGCTTTTTCTGCTTGCGAGCTGACGGCGGTGTGAGTCTGCAGATTCGTGTCGAAGGTGCGTCCTGCCAAGCTGATGGTGAGGCTCAGAATCGCCAGCGACACCACGAGGCAGTGCCAAAAGGACACTTCTCTTTTTGAATACCGATTCTTTGGAGCCAGGAACATCGCCACCCAGTAACAGATTAGCATACGATGCCACGGCCTTCGGAGGCATTTCCATGACCCAAACGAGCTAGCACTTCGGCGCAGTTGCGATGAAAAGCGAGCGCCGAAACGGCGCGGCCCATCCTTCCAGAAATGCACATAAATCCCCCGGATTCAACGTTTGCAGGCGCGGGTCGATTCCTCAATTCATGCGATATTCATCGAAGATTTACATCTTTGTAACAAATGCCCACTAGCATCCCTCTTTCTTAAGCCTCACTCGCTCGTTGACCGTCCCGTCGGGATATGTGCGCGCTTTTCGAAAGATTGGAACTACTGTTTGAGGAGAAAAATGAGAATGAAACGACTCTTAGCCCAAGTGCTTTTGTGTGCGCTGGTGGGGAACACGATGGTAGTGGCACAAACCGCGGCTCCCGCGCCCAAGAAGCGCAAAGCGCCCAAGGCTTCCGCGCCCAGCGTCGCTGGTCAGTTGAAGACGATGTCCGAAGCTCTGGAGGCTCAGCAGAAGCAAATCCAGGAACTGCGGCAGGAAATCCAGACCCGCGATCAGGCAGTTCAGCAATTGCAACAGCGCCTTGATCAGAGTCAGGCGGTCGCGACTCAGGCGCAGGCCAAGGCCGACACCGCCGCCGCTGAAGCCGGCAAGCAGGAGCAGTCCGTCACTGCTCTGCGCGGTGACGTCGACGATCTCAAGCAGAACGCCAGCACGACTGCGCTGACGCTGCAGGAAACGCAGAAGAGCATCAAGGAAGCCATCGAAAGCCCTCTCGCCATCCACTACAAAGGCGTCTCGCTCACTCCGGGGGGCTTCGTGGCGGCTGAAACAGTGTGGCGGCAACGCGCCGAGAGTGCCGATATCAACTCGCAGTTCAACGCGATTCCCTACTCGGGCGTAGCGCTCTCGAAGGTGAACGAACTCAATTTCACGGCTCGCCAGAGCCGCCTTACCTTGCTCGCAGAAAGCAAAGTTGGTCCAGCCAAACTGACCGGCTATTACGAAGGCGACTTCCTGGGAACAGGCGTCACTTCGAACAACCGCCAGAGCAACAGCTACGTCTTCCGCCAGCGCCAGATTTACGCACAGGCAGCCTTCGACAACGGCTGGAGCTTCACCGGCGGCCAGATGTGGACCTTAGCCACGACCGACAAGAAGGGTATCCAGAACCGCCAGGAAGACCTGCCCATGATCATTGACCCACAGTACGTGGTCGGCTTCACATGGGCCCGCCAATATGCCTTCCGCATCGTGAAGGATTTCGGTGGCAAGTTTGCTCTGGGTCTCTCGATCGAAGGACCACAGGCCACCGTCGGCGGACGAGGCTTCTCCTCCGTCAGCACCACCACTATCGGCTCTGCCTCCGTCGCGACCACCGGCAACACCTTCATCGACGCTCCAGGCAACGGCGGCGGCTTGTACAACTTCGTGGATACAACCGGATACTCCGTCAACAAATCGCCCGACGCGATCATCAAGGCGGCAATCGATCCCGGATGGGGCCACTATGAAATCTTCGGTATCTTTAGCGCGTTCCGCAATCGCGTCTATCCTTGCGGTGTCGCTGGTACGAACGCCAACGACACAGTCAAGCCGGCGATCCCCACCTCGGTCCCCTGCCCTGTGAACGGTACCTTTGTGGTGAGTGCGGCCGGGGCATACAACGATACTCGTGGCGGTGGTGGCGGCGGCGCCGCTTTCAAAGTTCCACTCTTCGCCAAGAAGCTTGAAATCGGGGGCAAGGGAGTCTATGGAGATGGCATCGGTCGCTACGGCTCCGGCCAGCTTGCCGATCTGACTTTCCGTCCGAATGGCACGCAAGCCCCGATTCGTGGCGGGCATGGCTTGGCCACGATCGAAATTCATGCTACCAAGAAGCTCGATATCTACGCCTATTACGGCGGAGAGTACGCTAGTCGCACCGCGTACAAGGGCTACGACAGCATCGCCATAGTGAAGACCCCCGCAGTCCCGGCGACGCTGACCTCTCCGGCAATTCCGGCGACGACCACCACGACGTTCAAGCTGAACCAGATTGGTGGCTACGGCTCGCCGTTCGCCAACAACAGCGGTTGCTCGACCGAGCTTCCGCCCGCGAATCAGCTCACTCCTTCTGGCGGCGGCACCTGCGCCGGCGATACCCGCTTCCTGCAGGAAGGCACCATCGGATTCTGGCATCGCTTCTACCAGGGTCCCAAGGGCGGCATACGCTGGGGATTGCAGTACGCCTATTTCTCGCGGACGGGATGGTCCGGCAACAACAACTCCGCGATCGCGATTACTCCCAAGGCGGTGGACAACATGTTCTGGACTTCGTTCCGCTACTACCTACCGTAGCGAGTGAACGGACAACGCTTCCGCGGAGAGCCCCCTCTCTGCGGAAGCGTTTTTTTGGGGGGAGACTTCTGAGATCGATCGCATTGCCGGCGCCGGTTCCCACCCTTCGAGGGAAGGGTGGGTTTCCATCTCGGCGTTTGCCCGTTCAGAAGAGACGCGGGGTGGTCCCAGCCTATGCTGTCTTGCGCCCGGCCTGAGCTTGCAAATCAGGGAATCCGGCCGCTGCCTTCTGCACTTCAGGAGAAAAGTCGGACATCTCCTGCACCTGGCGGATCTCGATAATCTCGTTGTCGGAAGCGGGACAGCGTGACGCCCACTCAATCGCTTCTTCCCGCGACTTCGCCTGAATCATCCAGTAACCGCCAACCACTTCCTTGGCCTCGGCGAAGGGGCCATCAGTCACCTTGGGCTTGCCGCCCGCGAAGGAGACACGCGCGCCCATCGAGGGCGGGTGCAGGCCTTCAAGCGCGAGCAGCACGCCGGCCTTTTGGAGTTCTTCGTTGTACTTCATCATGGCGGCAACTGCCTTGGCGTCGGGCATGGTCCCGGGCTTGGCTTGTTCGTACCCTTTGGGGATCATCAGCATCATGAATCGCATGATCATTACTCCTTGATTTGATTTTATTTCGGTTCGACTATCGTCCCGCGTTCGGGGGTGCTTCGTAGATCTGGCGAATCTCGCTTTCCCCATCGCCCGCGATCTTGAGGAAGTCTCGGGTTAACTCGATGGCTTCCTGCTTCGATTTTGCCTGGATCAGCGCGAATCCGCCGATGATTTCCTTGGCTTCGGTGAACGGACCGTCGGTGACGGTAATTTTACCGTTGGACAAGCGGACACGCGCGCCGAGCGCACTGGGCAGGCATCCTTCGGTCGACAGCAGCCATCCGGACTTCATCCCCTCTTCGATCAGCTTGCCCATTTCCTCCATTTCCTTCTGGTTTGGCGGCGTGCCTTCGGGTTTGGCGGGCTTGTATATGCACAGGAATTTCATGTGATCTTTCTCCTTTTTCTGCATCTGTTTTATGTATTTCAGCTTTCGCCGGTTGAAATCTCGCTCTGTTAACACGACGAACGGAAAATGCAGGAATCGACAACCGGTACGAAAATTTTCTGCTATTTCTTCGAGGCCTGGGCGCGCAGGCGGGCTTCCTGTTCTTTGAATTTAGGGGCGAGTTCCGCGCCGAAGTCTTCCGCTTCGAAGACCTGGCGGATTTCCACTTCCGTGCCACCGTCAAAGGGAGCGCGCTTCAGCCACTCAACGGCTTCATCCATGGAGCGCACTTGCCATAGCCAGAAGCCCGCGATGAGTTCCTTGGACTCGGTGAACGGGCCATCGATGACCGTGCGTTGGGTTCCGGAGAACTTGACGCGCTTGCCTTTGGAAGTGGCTTGGAGGCCTTCGGCCGCCAGCATGATGCCAGCTTTCACCAGTTCCTCGTTGTACTTCCCCATTTTCTCGAAGAGCTCTTTCTTGGGGAGAATCCCGGCTTCGGAGTTTTTGTCGGCTTTGACGATGACCATGACTCTCATGGGTATGCCTCCTTTGGGTAATGGGCTTGTTGTTCGCCCGAAATTCGCTTCTATGAGCACGTCGAGTGGGGCGCGCCGGAATCGACATGGTGCAGGAAAATAATTTTGGCGCGCAAATGTGGGAGGATCTTTTCTCGCCCGTTATTCGGACTGCCCGACTTAGTGTCGCCCGCTAAAGCGGACTGGATCTCTTCCAATTTCCCTACCCACCGCTTACGCGGTGGGCTAATGAATGCCGCCGCTGAGCGGCTGGTGTATGGATTGTTCCACCGCCAGGGATGAACATCGAGCTTCGTAGCAGTGCTTTAATTCTGCTCCAGAGATGCGGTTTCGTAACGGCCTGTTATGTCCGGTCGACTACCAATGATAAACATCAAGTTTCGTGACAGCCTCTTACGTATGTCGCCGCTGCGTGACTGCGTTTCTGCTTCAGGCGCTGGTTGCTTTCATCGGAGCAAGGTTGTTCTGGCTGCTGCACGCCGCTTTATGCCAACAATTTGCGATCCGCCCTATCGGAACCTGCTATCCGCCGGCGATTGCGCCCAGCACAATCAGCGGCTCTTTCCCGGACGCGATCGCTTCCGGCAGGGGCGTATCAGGAGAGTCGTGCGAGAGGTCCTGCTCGCAGGCGAAGAAGCGGAGGAACGGGCGGCGTTGCAGGGTGACGTGGTCGCGAATGGTTCCGCGCAACATCGGGTAGCGGGCTTCGAGTTCGTCGAGGACCAGGCGGAGTGTTGCCTGGCCCTCAACCTCGACCGTCACTTCACTGCCGACATGCGCGAGCGTGCGAAGATGCGGGGGAAGCACGACTCGAATCATGGCAGCGTCTGCACCTCAACCGACAGCACCGCGGGTAAGTCGCGCACGATGGGAGCCCAGCTGTCACCGGCATCGGCAGAAGCATAGACTTGCCCGCCGGTGGTTCCGAAGTAGATTCCGCATTTGTCGAGCGAATCGACCGCCATGGCGTCGCGCAATACGTTCACGTAGCAATTGTTCTGCGGCAGGCCTTTGGTGAGCGCCTCCCATTCGTTACCACCGCTCTGGCTGCGGAAGACGCGCAGTTTGCCCTCGTGCACGTAGTGCTCGGAATCGCTCTTGATGGGCACGACGTAGATAGTCTCCGGGTCGTGGGCGTGGACGTCGATCACGAAGCCGA
>QIAH01000508.1 GCA_003225465.1 Acidobacteriota bacterium
CAGCGCGAGGATTGCGAGCAGTCCCGTGGCAAGGTCGCCGTAAGCCACCGTTGTAGCAAAGCTCTGCGGCAGGTTCGGCCCAACGAACCCGGGCAGCAAGAAGGCCAACCCGAAGAAGCGGAAACTGTTGAACGTGGCGATTGCGCGCTGCGCCTCCACCCGATCCATCGCCCGCAGCCGTGGCCAGACGTAAGTCGCGATGCAGAGCGCCCAGGCAAGATAGCCCAGCGCCATATCGATTCTGAAGATGTCCTTTGCTGGCATGTTCGACCTCCGGGCCATCGGCGAATGCCGATGGCCTGATGATGATTGTTCCGTTTTACTTGTTCTGCGCTCCTGGGCCGATCAATGCCCTCAGCGGCATCAAGGGTCCGACGGGAATGTACTGGTGATCCATCAACTGTTCCTTCGCAAGCGGCAGCGTTTCCATAAGGGTTCGTGCCTCGTCCTCGGTCTTCGCGTCGACCAGGAAGATGACGCCTTTGCCATCGCCGCGCGAATACCACTGCCGGATTTTCCCGTCCAGGTAGAGCTTCACCGTCGCTCGAATCTCTGCCGGGATGACGTCCATGATTTGTTGAGGGGTTACGCCCTGCTTGGCAGTCTGAATGACCAGCACTGCCGTGGTTTTAGGTATCGCCACGCTGGGCACGCCTGAGGCGCCCCCGGACTGTGATTGCGCAAAGGGCGCAATCGGCAGCATGGCACTGATGAAAGGGATCATGAATTTCATCGGTTAGCCTCGATTCGGTCTGGTTAGAGTCTGCAGTTAACGTGGTTGTTTCGAAGTGACGGTTCTGTTACATGGTTTACATAGTAAAGAGTACGACAGTACTCTATAGGTCGCCAAAAAAAATTGGGTCACCTTTCCGTGAAGCTTTTCAGAAAGAACTTCCTCGCTTCCGCCAGCATCTGCTCACGCCTTTCGGGCGATGAGGCCACTCGGACCGTAGTCAGCACCCCAGCCATACTGGCGAACAACAACTGAACCTTCGCCAGTCTTACTTCTCGCGTCTGACCAGGCATAAATGGTAATAGCCGCTCACGATACGCTTCTATCGACCTCTCAATCCGTTTCCGAACGGACAACGGTTTTCGCGCGAGCTCTGGCCCGAGGGCGGCGATCACACAACCGATACCTGGCGAATTCGCGTGGGGTGTGCTCAGATAGCGTTCGATCATCACCCGCAGACCTTGACCTTCGGGCGCTGACTTTGCAACCTCTACCATGCCCCTTCCCATCTCATCGAACGCTCGCCCTACCGCCTCCACGAAAAGGTCATCCTTGCTTTCAAAATGGCGGTAGAAGCCCCCTTTCCCCAGGCCCACCTTCTTCATAACCGTGCCGATGCCACTGCTGTCCCCGCCGCGCTCCCGGAACGTGCGAGCGGCCATGGAAAGAATCTTCTCGTGGTTCCGCGCTTTGTGTTCCGGCGAATATCGCATGAGATGAGAGTACGATCGTACTCTACGGATGTCAAGAACCAAGCAAAATGATCTCGCCTGTCAGCCGCACGGCGCGAACACCGCCCAAAACAGTAAGGTTCGGTACACCTGCCGACAAGGAGCAGACCGAAATGCTATTTGCCTTCCCTTCGCGCCCTTTCTGCTCGTTGTGCTTCAAATTTCCCGGTAATCGTTTTCCGCCAAGGCCAATCGTTTTTCTACTGCGCTCGTGTAAGACCCCCCACGCCCTGTATGCAACTCTTTACATTTCTTGCAATTGCAATTCATCTTGAAACTGCTACACTCCGGCTTGATGCCCGACCCCCGCCACGTTCTGCTCTACACACGCAAGGGCTGCCACCTCTGCGAAATCGTCAAGGAAAGCCTCGTCAAGCTCGAGCGTCGCGGCCTGTTCCGCTGGCAGGAAGTGGACGTCGATGCCGACGACCAACTTCGCCGCCAGTTCACCGACGAGGTGCCTGTCGTCTTCATCGACGGCCGCAAAGCCTTCAAGTACCGCATGGACGAACGTGAGTTCCTGCGCAAGCTCGCCATCTGACCTTCCGCTGACTAGCGACCGCGATTAGTAAGATTCTCCTATCACGCTTCCCAACCGTTCGCCTGAACCGTGTCTGCGGAAACACGCACGTGTCACTCCAGACAGAAAACCCGACTGCCGGGTGCCCCATCCTAACCTCGCGTTTTTTGCGAGGTTAGGATGGGGATTTTCGCGGGGACAATACTCGACTGTCTGAAACAAAAGCTCTTGCCAATGACCAACGACTAACGACCATCGACTGCGATCCATTACAATCTCTGCGGCCCATGCTCCGTACCCAGCTCTACGCCGATCCCACCAACCTCTACCTCCATAACGTCATCCTCGACTCCTGTCGAAAATTCCCGCAAAAGCTGGCGCTGCTTGACACTTCGATCAATCGCCGCTTCACGTACGCTGAATACGGAGAGATCGTCGAGCGGCTCGCTAAGGGCCTTATCAGCGCTGGTCTCAAGCCGGGAGAAATCGTCGCCATCTTCCTGCCCAACTCCTGGGAATTCGCCGCCGCCTACCACGCCACAACACTCGCGGGCGCCATCCCCACGCTCTTGAATCCCAGCTACCGCGGGCGCGAAGTGCGCTATCAACTGGAAAATTCCGGCGCCGCTTTCCTCATCACTGACGCCGCCACCCTCGGCGACATCAATCTCGGCGGCCTCCCGAACCTTCGCCGCGTTTTCAGCACCCGCCAGCCCGCCTCGGGAACGGAAAACTTCGCCGACCTGCTCCGCCCGACCACCGCCATCCTGCCCGCCCCGACTCAGTCTCCGAACCAGACCGTGGCCGCGCTTCCCTACTCCAGCGGCACCACTGGACTTCCCAAGGGCGTAATGCTCTCGCACCTCAACCTGGTCGCGAACATCTTTCAACTCATTGCGCCCAACGCTGCGCCTTTTACGCGCTCGGATATCATGCTCTGTTTTCTGCCGCTTTATCACATCTATGGACTCAACGTCGCGCTGAACCCGATTCTCACGCTGGGTGCGACACTTGTCCTGATGCCGCGGTTCAACCTGCCGCAGCTCCTCGGGCTGCTGGTTTCTGAAGGCGTCACCATGATGCCGACCGTCCCGCCGGCTCTCAATGCGCTGAACCAGGCCGCTGAAGCGGGACTGTTTCCAAAGAACCACAAAGTCGGATGGGTAAAATCCGGGGCCGCCCCGCTCGCTCCCGAACTCGCCCGCAGTTTCACGGAACTCACCGGCATTCCCATCAACCAGGGCTACGGCATGACAGAAGCCTCGCCGGTCACTCACGTCGGCTATGTCAATTCCCCGCTGTACCGACCCGAATCGATTGGGCAGCCGTTGGTCCAGACCGACTGTCGCGTGCTCGACGCGAACGACCGCGAAGTCCCCGCCGGCGAACCGGGCGAGCTGGTCATGCGCGGCCCGCAATTCATGTTGGGCTACTGGAAGGAACCGCAAGCCACCGCCGGCGTTCTGCGCGATGGCTGGTATTGGTCGGGCGACATCGTCCGCCGTGATGAACAAGACTTCTTCTACATCCTCGACCGCCGCAAAGAGATGATCAAGTACAAAGGCTTCCCGGTCGCGCCCGCCGAGGTCGAAGCCGTGCTCATGGAACACCCTGCCGTGCGCGACTGCGGCGTCGTCGCGCGTCCCAATTCCGAAGCGGGAGAGATCCCCTGCGCGTTCGTCGTTCTCCGCGAAGGCCACGATCAGGATGACGCGATGAAGCAGTCCCTATGCGGATTCGTCGCCGAGCGCCTCACCCCCTACAAACAACCTCGCGAAATCCGCTTCGTCGATTCGCTCCCCCGTACGCCCTCCGGAAAAATCCTCCGCCGCGAGCTCCGCAAAATCTTCGCGTGATCCTCGCTGCCGCAAGTGAGTAGCCGGTCAGCTTAGCTGATCACTCCGAGCCGCTGTCCGGCTACGAGCTTCGAGCCGCGAGCTTCGAGCAAACCAGGTCTTACCTGTTAGCTCGTAGCTCGTAGCCCGAAGCTCGTAGCTTGCCAAGCGAGGTATCGCCCGCGTTGATTACGACCGGGAGCTCTCCTCCCTCGTCACTCCATCCCCGCAGGCCGTGGATGCTACACTCCCTCAGGCATGAGGACTGACATCCTTCCTCTTTGTGACAAACATTTCCGCACCATGGAGGCCTGCATCGCCCCGTACAGTCCCGACTACTCCGTCGATTTCTTCCGCTGCACGGAGAAGTTCTGCGGCCGCTGCTTCGGCGAGCGCGTCGGCTACGTCAACCCCAAACGCGACCTGCCTCCGGAGATCACGCCCAACCAGCCGCGCTGCGACATGCACGGCCGCCCCATGTTCATCCTGAGCCTCGACCGCCAACAAAACCGCGTCACTTACGCCTGCACCGAACCCGGCTGCGCCCAGCGGCTTTTGAAAACATAGACGTCATTGGCCCAGGTCATTGCAGAAAGCAGATTCCTCGTCGCTGACGCTCCTCGGAATGGCAATCGTTAGACAGGACAAACCAAAAAACCCGCCTTTAAGGCGGGTTTTTGTTTAATCGATGAGCGTCCTTCTAATTTGGAGTCTTGTCAGGGGCCTTATCCGGAACCTTATCCGAAGTCTTATCCGGAGCTTTCTCGGAAGCTTTCGGTTGATCGCCAGCATCCGGCGCCGCCGCCGTCTTCGGCTGAATCGACATCAACTCCACTTCAAACACCAGCGTGGACCCGGGCGTAATATCCTGACCCGCCTGCCGATCGCCGTACGCGAGATCCGGCGGAATGAACAGCTGCCACTTCGATCCTACCGGCATCATCTGCAGCGCTTCGGTCCAACCCTTAATTACGCCGCTGACTGGGAACGTCGCCGGCTGGCCGCGTTTGTAAGAGCTGTCAAATTCCTTGCCGTCAATCAGCGTCCCCTTGTAATTGCAGACGACCGTGTCCGATGCGGTTGGCTTCGGCCCATTTCCGGGCGTCAGGATCTTGTACTGCAAACCATCCGGCAGAGCCATGACCCCTTCTTTGCTTTTGTTCGCCGTGAGAAATTCTTCCCCGGCCTTCCGATTCTTCTCGCTCGCCTCCTTGGAGGCCACGACCTGCTTTTGCTGCAGATCCTTGGTCAAATCCGTGAGGGTCGCTCGGATCTCGTCATCGGTCATATCGACCTTCGCGCCCGTGAGCGTGTCCTTCAAGGCGCGCGTGAGGATGGTCGGATCCACATCGATGGACGACGTTTTCAGCTTCTTTCCCAGGTCGGCCCCGATGGCATAGCTGATCTTGTCCTTCTTCGTTGTCAACGCCGGAGCTGCGGCTGTAGCGGGTTTGCTCCCAGTCGTCTTCGCGGCGCCCGCGGTCGCCGGCTTCTTCGCCGCGGGCTTGCTCGCGGGTGGAGTGGTGTCTTGTCCGTACATAAAAATCATGCTACCGGCGAGGAATCCCACGAGCAGCATCGGCTTCGGGCAAAATGTCGAGATTTTAAGCATCACGTCTCTATTCTACTGTGTTCAACAGTTTTCCGGATATGACTCAAAGGTGGCGGACAGCGCAGTCGTAGGCTTTAGTCACTAGTCTTCAGCCTACACCGTTGCTCGTCGAATCTGGGTAATCTTCTGGTGCTGAGCTACCTCCACTACTTTACCGAGGGGCCAGCATTCTCGCCCATTCGGGAGACTCAGGGCCGGCGACTGAGCGCCAAAGAATTTACTCTCCCGTGAGAAACTTATACTGTGCCGCACTCAGCGGCACCACCGAAAGACGTCCCTGCCGGACCAGCGGCGAGTCCGCAAACAGTTTGTGGGCCTTGATCTCCGCCAGATTCTTCGGCGTCTCGATCGCCTTTCCAGCCTTGATCCGCACGAGCGGCGTCTTCGGATCCGACGCATCGACCGAGACCACCGACGCCGTTCCCACCGCGCTCTTTTCATCGCCCGTGTGATAAATCACGAGCCGGTCGCCCGACTTCATCTCGCGCAGATGCCGCACCGCCACCGGATTCGTCACCCCATCCCACACGGTATTCTTCTCGCGCTCCAGCTTTGCAAACGAGTAGACCGACGGTTCTGTCTTCAATAAATAGTCCATGACTTTACTTTCTTGCTCGAATTACCCTCGCAGTTTCGGATCGCCGGGTGCCGGGTGCCCCAGGTTCGCGCCCGTTCTTTGGGCCGGGTGCCCCAGGTTCGCGCCCGTTCTTTGGGCGCTAACCTGGGCTCATGACTTCGCGTCCTTCGCGGCTTTCTCTGCGAACTTTGCGGTTAAAGGCTTTTTTGCCGACGACCGACGACTACTGAGGCTTCTCCGAAGGCGCGTCCTTCTTAGGCTCTCCGGGCACATCGTCGTAAATCGAATACTGCTTCTGCGGACGCTTCAGTTTGACCACAATGTCCTTCGCCCCGGAATCGATTTCGTAATCCTCCCCATACGTCTGAAAGCCGGGCGCCAGCACCTGCACCCGCAGCTTGCCGTAGGGAACGCCCTCAAAGTGCGTCTTGCCGTCGCTGTCGGTCTTGAGTTCGAACCCGCCCCGTCCCTGCTTCCCATGCGTGTTCACCGGATGCAGCACCACCGCCGCATTGCGTACCGGCTTCCCGTTATCTTCCTTGACCACGAGAAAGCTCAGCGCCGACGTCGGTTCCCCGGCCCAAGTCAATACCCCAATTACAACGAAGACCGCCAGCACCCAGAATCTTTTCATGATCGCCCTCATTCTAAGCACCCTGACCCCACCTGTCATCTCGCGCTGACCTCCAGCGTTCTGGAAGCAAGACCGCATTCAAAAGCATACCTTCGTGATATTCCTTCGTGACCTTCGTGGTTACGATTTTGACTTCCCCGGTCGTTGCAACCGCGCTCCCTGAACGGAAACCGACTCCCACCCACAAGGGCACCCCCACTTGACAATCCCCCACTCAAGTCCGTACAATTAGCACTCGCCAGACATGAGTGCTAACAGTCCGGGCATCTACTCGCAAAGTGCTATCTAACCAACAGAAAACATTCAGTTAACGAAAGGAGTCAGCAAAGCTATGGCTACCAAGTTTACTCCCCTCCATGACCGGATCCTGATCCGTCGCGTCGAGGAAGCAGAAACCACCCGGGGCGGACTTATCATCCCCGATTCCGCCAAAGACAAGCCGCAGGAGGGAGAAGTCCTCTCCGTAGGCCGCGGCAAGAGCAATGACGAAGGCAAGGTATTCCCCTTGGCCGTAAAAGAGGGCGATCGCGTTCTGTTCGGCAAGTACGCCGGCACTGAAATCAAGCTGGACGGCGAAGACTTCATCATCATGCGCGAAGAAGAGGTGCTCGGCATCCTCGTCGGCGCAGCACCCAAGAAAGAAAAGGAACTGGCTGGCTCTCGGCGCTAGTCACTGAACGCCATCGATATTCCGCAGGCCTCGAGCCTGCCCAAAAAACTCTAAGATTCAGGAGAAGAAGCAATGGCAAAGCAGATTGTTCACGGCGAGGAGTCGCGGCAAGCGATTCTGCGCGGCGTTAACCTTTTGGCCGACGCGGTCAAGGTAACCCTCGGTCCCAAGGGCCGCAACGTAGTCATCGAGAAGAAATTTGGTTCGCCGACCATCACCAAGGACGGCGTTACCGTGGCAAAGGAAATCGAACTGAAGGATGGGCTCGAGAACATGGGCGCGCAAATGGTGCGCGAAGTCGCTTCCAAGACTTCCGACGTGGCCGGCGACGGCACCACCACCGCCACTGTTCTGGCCCAGGCGATCTATCGCGAAGGCGTGAAGACCGTCGCGGCCGGCGCCAACCCGATGGCCATGAAGCGCGGCATCGAGAAGGCCGTGTCCGTGATTTGCGGCAAGTTCGATAAGGAAGGCAACCGCGAAAAGGGCGAGCTCGACAAGTTCTCCAAGCCCGTCACCGGCGACATGATCGCCCAGGTGGGCACCATCTCCGCCAACAACGATGAGACCATCGGCAAGATCATCGCCGAGGCCATGAAGAAGGTCGGCAAGGACGGCGTCATCACCGTCGAAGAGTCCAAGACCCTCGAAACCCAGCTCGAAGTCGTCGAGGGCATGCAGTTCGACCGCGGCTACCTCTCTCCTTATTTCGTCACCGATCCGGAACGCATGGAAGCGGTGCTCGAGAACGCCTACATCCTCATCCACGAAAAGAAGATCAGCTCGATGAAGGACCTGCTCCCGCTGCTCGAGCAGATCGCCAAGAGCGGCAAGCCGCTCATCATCATTGCTGAGGACGTGGAAGGCGAAGCGCTCGCTGCGCGGCACGCTCCAAGTCTGCGCGGTCAAGGCGCCTGGCTTCGGCGATCGCCGCAAGGCGATGCTGCAGGACATCGCGATCCTGACCGGCGGAAAGGCCATCACCGAAGATCTCGGCATCAAGCTCGAGAACGTCCAGGTGAGCGACCTCGGCCAGGCCAAGAAGATCACCGTCGACAAGGACAACACCACCATCGTCGAAGGCAAGGGCAAGCACGCGGAGATCGAAGGCCGGGTAAAGGAAATCCGCAGCCAGGTCGACAAGACCACCAGCGACTACGACCGCGAGAAATTGCAGGAGCGGTTGGCGAAGCTGGTCGGCGGCGTGGCCGTGATCAAAGTGGGCGCTGCGACCGAGACCGAGATGAAGGAGAAGAAGGCTCGGGTCGAAGACGCAATGCATGCCACTCGCGCGGCTGTCGAAGAGGGCATTGTCCCGGGCGGCGGCGTGGCGCTGGCGCGCTGCGTACCGGCGCTCGAGAAGCTGAAAGCGGAAGGCGACGAGCAGATCGGCGTGAACATCGTGAAGAAGGCGATTACCGAGCCCCTGCGCATGATCGCCGAGAACGCCGGCGAAGAAGGCGCGATTGTGCTGGGTAAGGTGAACGACTCGAAGGACAACAACTTCGGGTACAACGCGCTGACCGGCGACTACGAAGACCTGGTGAAGGCGGGCGTGCTGGATCCGACGAAAGTCGTCCGGACCGCGCTGACCAACGCCGGCTCGATCGCGTCGCTGATGCTGACCACCGAAGCCCTGGTCTCGGAGATTCCGGAAGACAAGAAGGGCGCTCCGATGCCGGGCGGACACGGCGGCGGCATGGGAGACATGTACTAATCACGTAGGACAGGCGCCCTCGCCTGTCCAGCCGAGCGTAAGCTCGGCAGCATCTGTGGCAGCTGTCAGCGTTCAGCTTTCAGCTGTCAGGGAAAACGAAGGCCCCGCTCGGGAGAGCGGGGCTTTTTTTTTGCAAAGGCCGGGTGGCCCACTCAAGCCCGATTCTGGCTTGAGTGGGGCAGTTCGACGGCTGGACAAAGTCTTCCCGCTGCTCGTTCGCGTTTTCGCGCCGTCCATTCCGACTCAATCTCAACCCGTCCCTCGCAGCCGGAACTGTAATGCTGGAAACTGCTCCATTCCCAGTCCTCCGGAAGCTCGCACAGCCCGCGCTTGACCGGATTGCGGTGAATATAGCGCAGCTTCTCAACAAACTGCGGATAATTGCGAATGTTGAAATCGTAGTACCGCTTTTGCCAGAAATGCTCCGCGTTCCCAAGCAAGCGCCGGGATACTCCTTGCTTCAGGGATTTGAGGGCATCGGCGAGCGTGTACTGTTGCGGCCGGGTGGCCCACTCAAGCCCGACTTTGGCTTGAGTGGGGCAGTTCGGTTCGCTGAGCAGGAGGTGAACATGCTCGGGCATAACTACATAGCCATAAACGTAGAGTCTGTAACTACGCCGCACCCGTTCCAAGGCTGACTCGAAGATCCGGCAACTTTCGTCGGTGTCAAGCAAGCGACGGCGGTGGTAACAGCAGAATGTGACGAAATGACTTTGACCGCTCTGGTGAAAACGTGTCAGCCCCCAAGGCATGAGGACAATCTAGTTTGTCAGCTGGCCCGTCGTCCGTGACGTCTGAACATCCCCCACTCAAGCCAAAACCAGGCTTGAGTGGGCCACCTGTAGATGATCAAGACGTTGTACCAGGATCAGAGCGGCTGATGGGCGGCTGGTAGTGAAGGCTACCATGGGGCCGGACGAAGTTGTAGTAGTCGGTCCAGGGAGCAAGTGCGAGATTGCGCTGATCGGAGTCGGGCCAGTGAGTGGCGTAGGCCCACTCGCGCAGGGCGGTCTGGATGAAGCGTTCGGCTTTGCCATTGGTTTGCGGCGAATAAGGGCGAGTGCGGCGGTGTTTGAGGCCCATGTGAAAACAAACGCGGTGAAACTGGTGGGAGCGATAGCAGCTGCCGTTATCGGTGAGCAGGGCGCGCACGGTGATGCCATGGCGAGCGAAGAAGTCAACCGCATCCTTGAGAAAGGCGATGGTGGTGTCGGTCTTCTGATCGGGGAGGATGCGAGTGAAGGCCAGGCGAGAGTGGTCGTCGACGGCGACATGCAAGGCCTCCCAGCCGGGATGCTTGTGTTGACCGCGGCGGCGGCCGTCCCCGCGCCAGGAGACTTGCTGGAAGCGGGTCATGCCTTTGATATCGAGATGGAGAAGATCCCCGGGAAAGGGATGCTCATAGCGCACCACCGGCGGCCGGGGATGCAGATCGCGCCAGCGGCTGAGACGCGCGCGGCGCAGAATACGGCTGACGGTGGCGGGGCTGAGTCCGGTGCTTTTGGCAATCTGATAAGCCGGACGATGCTCACGGCGGAGTTCGATGACCAACCCGGCCCGGCTAGACGAAGTGGCTCTCGGACTGCGGTGCGGGCGCGAGGAGCGGTCCCGCAATCCGGCGGTTCCTTCTTGCTGATAGCGGCGAACCCACTTGGCAGCGGTTTTGGGAGTTACGTGAAAGCTGGCGGCCGCACGGCTGAAGCCTAGGCCGCCATTCACGGTTTCGACCAAAGCCTCTCGACTGCGCAGAGTGAGTCGGGCATTCTGGTGGATGTCCATTCGATCTGTCCTCGGAAACTGTATTGCTCGTCACAATCAGCTTCTCTGGTTCCGATCGAATGGACAACGTCTTGAAAGAGCACAGGCACCCAGTCTTTCTTCCCCAGTCTTTCTTCCCCAGTCTTTCTTCCATCCTTCGCTGCTTGTCAGCGCCCTGGCTTAGGGCTCATCCTGGCCCGCGCTGATGGCGCTGCCGGAGGCCGGAATCGCAACCGGCAGGATGCCATGATCAGCTGCCAGTTTCTGAAACGCTGCGACGTCGGTTCTCTGCAGATCGCTCCATTTGCCGACGAGGTCGTCGGCTTGCTTTTTCAGTTCGTCGAAACGTTGCAGGGCGGCGTCGGTTGGGGCGCAGTCGCATCCGGCATCGACAATCATCGCAAGAAATGCGAATTGGCCGTCGAGACCCGGACGGTAGGCGAGCGAGTCTTCGTTAGCGC
>QIAH01000584.1 GCA_003225465.1 Acidobacteriota bacterium
CAGGGATCGACGGACATCCCTACTCTTTATGACATACTGCCTGGCTATCTTCCGATGCCGTTTTTTCGAGGAAGACTCCCGCAAGCTGAAAAACTACATCAAGAAGCATCGCGCCCGCACGGGCTTGTGGCACGCGTTTGACAAATACTTCATCAGCCTGATGAAGGCCTATTACGGCGACGGCGCCACCGCCGAAAACGAGTGTGGCTTCCACTGGCTGCCGCGCGTGACTGGGGATCACTCTGATTTCGGGTAACTGGCTCGACATGGCTGACGGCAAACTCGACGGCTTGTTCGTGATGGGACAGAATCCCGCGGTCGGTGCCTCGAACGGACGGCTCGAGCGCAAGGCGCTGGCCAGGCTGAAATGGCTGGTCGCGCGCGACATGGTGGAAACCGAAACCGCTTCGTTCTGGTATGCCTCGCCGGAGGTTGAACGCGGAGAGCTCTCGCCGGAATCGCTCGCGACCGAAGTATTCCTTTTTCCTGCCGCAGGGACGGCCGAAAAATCAGGAACGTTCACCAATACGCAGCGTCTATTGCAGCATCGTGAGAAGGCCCTCGATCCGCCGGGCGACGCGCGCAGCGAGACGTGGTTCGTGTTTCACCTGGGCCGGCGGCTGAAAGCGCGCGTCAACCATGACGAAAGCCCGAGAAACAAAGGTCTGCGGGCGCTCACCTGGGACTATGCGACCGAAGGTCCGCTTGCCGAGCCGCGCTCCGAGGATGTATTGCGCGAGATTAACGGATGGTCGTTGCCCGACTACAAGCAACTGTCTCATATCAAAGATCTGAAAAACGATGGACCTACCGCGTGTGGCGCGTGGATCTACTGCGGCGTCTTTCCGGAAGAAAATCGAAATCGCGCCAACGAACGAAACCCGAAAGACCTGCTGGGACATGGATGGGGATTCTCCTGGCCCAACGATTGCCGGATCATTTACAACCGCGCCTCGGCGCGTCCAGATGGCAAGCCGTGGAGTGAACGGAAGAAGCTGGTGTGGTGGGACGAAGCAAAACTGGAATGGACCGGACTGGATAATCCGGACTACGAGAAAAAGACTCCTCCCGATAAACCCGCAAATATTCACAAGGGTCGCGGCACCGAGGCTCTCGGCGGAGCCCGCCCATTCACTTTGCATCCCGACGGCGTGGGATCTTGTTCTCCACCCGTGCCAATGCCTCGATCGCGGAAGATGAACGTCGAGGTTCAATCCCTAGTAGCTGAAAAGTCCTGGAGTGATAACGCAGCACGATGACGGTCGTTTCCCGAGACACACAGGCACGCGCCCGGATCCGTGTCTTTCGTTCGCGCTCCTCGTAGCGAAATTCGTCGACCAGCAGGCGAAAGATGCCACCGATAGAAAAAGGGCACACTATCCATCATGTGCCCTTCGTTGTCGCGATGTTGTCGTCATTCCTACTGCAGTCTGGCCACGATTTCGGCTTGTCCGCGCGTGAGATTCTGCGCCAGGTCTCGAGCCGTCTCCTTCTCTCGGCTGGTCTTCGGTAGTTGATGCCCGCGAGTTTCACCGTTCACCCAGATCTGGGATAAGAAATACCGACTCCCATACTGATTGAAAACTAACTTGGTTTTAGTCGCAGGCTTGAGATTTTCCGCTGCGTTGCTGTTCACCATAATGCTCGCGTTGGCATCTTGGGACTGCAACAAAAGCGTCTTGCTATCTCGCATGCCGATCGTTCCGACGTCGTAAGTTCCGGCTGGCAACGTCTTGTTCCCAACCGCGAAGTTGAAAGGAATATCCGCGCGCACATGCACCGTCTGTGCGATTGCCGACCCCGCTACCAGGAGCAGGGTGAGTAGGCTGATTAGACTGAGAGCTTGCCGCTTCATTGTTCCTCCTCCGGCTCGAGAATGATGGAGTCGCACATTCGATTGATGTGCCGTGCGTCCTTGCTCTCCACACCCCACAACCGTTGATTTGAATTTCGTTCGCTGGTTTTTGTGCAAACGGAGTGCCATGTTTGGGCTGTGGGCGAATGGCTAGCCTGCGTGGAGAACTAACTCGTTGATTGCGGGAAGGATTCGCCGCGCATATGGCAGGAGGAAATACAACGCCTTCGAGACAGAAGGTCCGCATCTTTAACCAAACGGTTAACGGAACAATCTGGAAGGTTAGCATAGCCAGCGAGGTGGAGCACGCAAATCGGCCGTGGTAACGGGCACCGGGCTTGGCTTTTCTCCAATTCGTAAACGCGCTGGGCGGCTGAGGTGTGGCGCCTCCTCCTACGCCC
Organism: Acidobacteriota bacterium; assembly: GCA_003225465.1. Classification (GTDB taxonomy): domain Bacteria; phylum Acidobacteriota; class Terriglobia; order Terriglobales; family Acidobacteriaceae; genus Gp1-AA133. The sequence goes on from QIAH01000584.1 coordinate 2,257, forward strand.
CTCGAATATCGAACTGCCTGACCAGCCCGTTCTCGATCTGAAAAATGTGGCCGACCATCTGATCGGCAAGTATGTTTCCCTCGAGATCGCGCACGATTTGGTGGACTTCGACGACGATTTTTCCTTCTGAACCGATCGAGAACTCGACCGGCTCAACGTGCGGATCGATCATCGCCCATTGACGCGTCCAATAGCTACGGACGCCCTCGCGTCCACGCACGTAACCACCCTCCATTCCATTTGCCCAGATGACATCCTCGTCCATTGCCGTGAGCACATTCTCCATGTCGCGAGCGTTGAACCGATCGTAGAGGAGTTTGAGCAGTTCAGCTTCGTGGGACATCAGGATCTCCCCTCCATTCGCCATTCAGTTTATCCGCGGCTGACGTTTCGTTGTAAGGGCCGAAAAGGCCGGCGAATATTCCATAGAGGCGAGAGAGAAAGAGTTGACCCTTAACACAGTGGAAGAATCTG
>QIAH01000386.1 GCA_003225465.1 Acidobacteriota bacterium
CGACGCAGGCAAGGCGGAGCAGTGCTTAGTTGCAGGCATCGGAGACAGCGTAGTCGGCAACAGGATATTTAAAGAGTGGGCGTACTCCTGGGCGCGGCGCACGGTCATCCAGCAGGCTATTCGGATGATGGAGCCGGCGCAAAAGAGGCTCGCACCCGCTAACACAGAGCTAGTGGGCCTGGAGATCGAGCCGCGGCTAGCGTCAATCCTCAAACTTGACGCACTGGAGCGGTTCGTCTTTGTTATGTCGGTGCTCGAAGGTTATTCGTCTCAGGACTGCTCGATTCTCCTGGGGTGCTCGCGGAAGGTGATCGTGGACGCGCGCGCTCGAGCACTGGAGCAACTGGCGAACGGCGCTGAGACCATCGCCGTGCACGGAGATGAACTGCAGGAGATCTACTCGCTGGCTAGCTAGACGGGACGTTTCGTGACGTCTCCAACGCGTTGATTGCCCATCGCAAGAGTCGGCGATTCAGCGGAACGGCTCTTCGAGGCTGGGGGTGCGGCGCACCTGTCCGAACTGCGTTTCAAGGCCGTATCCATTGATTATCAGCGATTGGTCGGATCTTCCTCCGTCAGAGTATGATGTGGATGCCGCAGAGCTTGGCCAATCGGTCAGGTGCGGGCTTTTCAGCCAAGCAGCCACGGATTCCGGAGCACTTACCCAATCTAGCTCTTTTCCTTCGTATGGCTTTTCAACCAATCGAAAATTACGGCGTAATTGGCAACATGCAATCGGTTGCGCTGGTCGGCATGGATGGCTCGATCGATTTTCTCTGTTACCCGGAGTTTGATTCCCCGACAGTATTCGCGTGCCTGCTCGATGACAAGAAAGGCGGCTCCTTTCAGATCCGACCGCAGCTCACGAACGTACGAGTGCGCCAGCTTTATTTGCCTGACACAAACATTCTGCTTACCCGATTTCTTGCTGAAGAAGGGGTCGTCGAGTTAACGGATTACATGCCGATCGAAGACGACGGGGAACAACCGAATGAGATCGTCAGGACGGTCTCGGTGATTAGGGGCAACGTAAATTTCAAGATGCGCTGCCAGCCCCGATTTAATTACGGAACATCTGCGCACCGGCTGGAATACTCGGAGCGCTGCGCGACGTTTTTTCCCGCTGACGATGTCTGCCCACCCATGTCGCTGTACTCTACCGTGGACATCACACAAGAGTCCCAGGACATCACCTCGCAATTCAGTTTGCAACCCAATCAATCGGCCACCTTCCTACTGGGCGGAATTCGTGCTGAAGGGCAGCAACCCGAGATGGAACTCATCGGACAGCGATTCCAGAAAACTGTCCGCTTCTGGAAGACATGGATTGCGCAGTCGAACTACAAGGGCCGCTGGCGGGAAATGGTCCATCGTTCGGCTTTGATGTTGAAGTTGCTGATCAGCCGCAAGCATGGCTCCCTGATTGCTGCGCCCACGTTCTCTCTGCCCGAGGAGATTGGCGGTGTGCGCAATTGGGATTATCGGTTTACATGGCTGCGAGATGCAGCATTTACGCTCTACGCCTTGATTCGCTTGGGCTTTGTCGAAGAAGCCGAGGCATTCATTAAGTGGATCAAGGGGCGGTTGGGGAACGATGCGCAACGCGGATACTTGCAAGTCATGTATGGAATCGACGGCAGGCAACGGCTCGATGAGGTTACGCTCGATCATCTCAGTGGGTACGAGAATTCTCGCCCGGTTCGTATAGGAAACCTCGCGTATCAACAGTTGCAGCTCGACATTTATGGCGAAATGATGGATTCCATTTACCTCGCCAACAAATATGGACATTCCATGGCACGCGACGGATGGCTGGACGTTCAGCGGATGCTGGCATGGTTGGGAGAAAATTGGAAACGGCCCGACAATGGAATATGGGAAGTGCGTGGCGGGCCGAAGGAGTTCCTGCATTCGCGTTTGATGTGCTGGGTGGCGTTCGATCGGGCACTGCGGCTTGCAGAGAAGCGATCGTTCGATGCGCCTTTCGAACTGTGGCGGCGCACGCGAGACGAGATTCGGAACAACATCTTCCGGGACTTCTGGGACGAGGATTTGCAGTCGTTCGTGCAAGTGAAGGGAACCAAAAATCTAGATGCCTCAGCAATGCTGATGCCGATGATGAGGTTCATCAGTCCGGTCGATCCGATGTGGCTCTCGACCATGAAAGCGATCGAAAAGCGACTCGTGGAAGACACCCTGGTCTATCGTTATGAGGCCGAACGCACGCATATTGACGGGCTCCCCGGCGGAGAGGGTAGCTTCACGGCCTGCTCATTCTGGTACGTCGAATGCTTGGCCCGCGCCGGAGAGTTGGAAAAAGCGCAGTTGCTGTTTGAAAAGTTGCTGGGATATGCCAACCATCTAGGTCTGTATTCGGAGGAGATTGGTTCCAATGGCCGGCATTTGGGGAATTTTCCTCAGGCATTTACTCATCTCACGCTGATCAGCGCAGCCACTTATCTCGATAGAGCGTTGTCAGGCTGGAAGGGTGCCGTGTGGCGTTAGCACAACCACCAAAGGCTTGGTAACAGTAATTCCCTAATTTTCCCCTTATCGATCTTCCGCTTGAAAACCGCGCACGCGAATCATCACACCTTTTGAAGGTCTCCTGGGTTCCTCTAGCGACGATGACGGTACCCGAGTGGTTGATACGAGTGCCGACATTGCGGTAACGGGTGCTCAGTCCGTGCGCAACAAATGATGTCCTAAATTGACTTCTTGCACTATTTGGTGTAATGGTAACTGCTCGATCCGTTTTTTCGGATCGTGATTCTGCCGGCCGACGTGCGCGGAACGTATCCCGCCAATTGCGAAGGTGCGGAAGCGAGGATCTTGAATTCTGTGCACGGAGCAATGGCAGGCCAAAATACTTTATGAGATCAGTTGAAGCTGGCTACCTTCCGTTCCTCATTGTGTGCCTGCTTGTGGCCTGCGCGGTCGGAGTTCGTGCCCAGGGGCCAAAACCCGCGAATCCAGCTATACCCTCGAAAATTCCCAGCAGCACATTGCCACAGCCCACTCATCAAATGACACGTGGTGACGTAGAAGCCTTCCTCGATGGAATGGTTCCCACGCTACTTCAACGCGAGGACATCGCTGGCGCCATCATTGTGATTGTGAAGAATGGCGACGTAATTTTCAGCAAGGGGTACGGGTATGCGGACGTCAAAGGCAGAGTCCCGGTGTCTCCGACTGCAACTCTGTTTCGTCCCGGATCCATTTCCAAATTATTCACCTGGACTGCAGTAATGCAGTTGGTGGAGCAAGGAAAATTAAACCTGGATCACGATGTAAACGAATACCTCGATTTTCAAGTTCCACACACATTTGGCCGCCCCGTTACGGTGCGAAACCTGATGACTCATACGCCGGGATTCGAGGAGGTGCTCAAGGACCTGATGGTTGACCGAGCAGCGGACCTGCCCTCCTTGCGGGCGTTTGTAATTGCTCACCAGCCGAACCAGATTTATGTCCCGGGAACGATTCCAGCGTACTCGAATTACGGCGCAGACCTTGCCGGCTACATGGTGCAGCGCGTGTCCGGAATGCCCTTTGAAGAATACATCCAGGCAAACATTTTCCGACCACTCGGCATGTCACACGCCACGTTCATGGAGCCACTGCCCGACTCGCTCAATGCGATGATGTCCAAGGGCTACGAATTGGCGTCACAGGATCCGAAGCCGTTTGAATTAATCCCTCCGCTGCCCGCGCCGGACGGAAGTCTATCAATCACGGGCGCTGATATGGCTCCATTTATGATCGCTCATCTGCAGAACGGGAAGTACGGCGAAACCCGGATTCTGCAGCAGTCGACAGCAGAATTGATGCACGCCCGTCAGTTTTCCATGGACCCTGCAGTAAACGGCATGGCGCTAGGCTTTTATGAGGAGAGTCGGAATGGGCACCGCATCGTTGGCCATGGCGGAGATCTGAATTATTTTCATAGCGACATGCATCTGATCGCGGATGAAGGTCTGGGCTTCTTCGTTTCCTACAACAGTGCAGGCAAAGGCGAACTGGACGTACGTACTGCCCTGTGGACAAACTTTCTCGACCGCTATTTTCCCGCACCTGAACGGAAACAGGAAGTAGCCGCCAACACCAGCATTGATTCGGTGTCGGGGCAGTATCTTTCCAGCAGGCGTGCCCAAACTACAATCCTGCGATCGCTCTGGTGGGGACTGGCCGAGTCCTCTGTATCCCAAAACCGGGATAGCACGATCCTGGTGGATAGCATGAAGGACTTTGCCGGCCAGCCAAAGCGCTGGAGTAGCCTTGGCAACATGCAATTCCGCGAGGCCGGCGGTCAGCAATTGCTGGTCTTCAAACGGGACGCGAGCGGAAATCTAGAGATGATCACCGAAGACCCGATTGAAATTTTTCAACGAGTCCCCTGGACTGAAAATAAGACGGTTCTGCTGATCGCTCTCGGCTTCACCGCGCTGGTATTTGCCCTTACGCTTGTGTTATGGCCTGTGGGCGCTTCGTCACTACCATCACGCACTCACACTAAGTCCAGCCGAGCGCCGGTTACGGCTGCTCGTAAAACTCGGGTGTGCGGCCGACCTCTTTGCACTGCTCGCCTTCGCAGGCACAATGGTGTACGGATTTTCTAACCTGTCGGTGTTCAGTGATCGTTTCGACCCATGGCTGCGCGTCCTGCAGTTGCTTTTTCTCATAGGAGTGGTGGGTACACTCGTGATGCTTTACAGCAGCTATGGGCTGTGGAGAAACGCTCGAATGCGATCATGGACTACCGTGTACATGGCTGGGGTGGTCTTGGCCTCGTCCATATTCCTATGGTTCACTGCTGCCAGCAGGATCCTGCAAAGCAGCTTGAAGTATTAGGCCGAATACGTCCTGGGACCCAATGACGGTTTCGTAAAGGAAGCGTGCGAGTGAATTCACTGCTGACTAGTTGCATAGCAATCTCGAGTATGGCGAACGTCGACTGAGGTACGCTTGCCGTTGGACAAGAAGGACTCAATTCCCTCGAAACTGACTGTCAATGTTTTGGATGTGCGGCGTGCGGCGTGCGGCGGTTCTCTCCTGAGCACTCCGTCTGTGAGATATTCGACTCGAAGACGCATCTCGACGAATGATTCTCAATACTGCTGTCGGCACGTCCGCCGGTCGGTTTGTGAACTCATTTTGGCAAAGCCCAGGAAGAGTCGGAAGACTCACTAGTCACCCGGGTGGGTTCGACCTTAACGCTCTCGGGTTTTTTCTTGTCGATAGGAGCCTTGCCCAAGTGAACGGAAACCGCCTCTTCCAATTGAGTCATGAGACCCTGCAGAGTTTTGTCACCGGCGTCCAACATGCTGCGCACTTCGGCACTCACGGCCATAGCCCGTTGGTACGCGTCTCGAGCCTTGGTAAGGAGCGGCATGTACGCCAAAAAATCTGTAGCGTGCTTTGAAAATTCATCGACTGCCTCACTGTAGGTAGCCATGCTCGCTGGCAGCCGCTGTGTGCCCACCTCATTTTCCTTCTTCCACATTCCATCCTCCATACGTTTCGTCCTGTCCCGGCCAGTAAGCAGCCTGCATTATCAACGCCCCGGCTTCGAGGGTCAAACCGGTTTATGCTGGAGGAAGCCCAGGAGCATAAGTGAAGTACGCTTGGAGAGTGATGCACCGTGGTGGTTTAGGAGCGAGGGGGGTGATCGCTCTTTTCCTCTCAGTGCTGAACAGAGGAATTGTAGCCGGCAGAATGGTTGCTTCGGCTTTGTTTAATATCGAACATAACTTGCCCCTCGGTTTTACCATCGCTGCCGCAACTGGTCTCTGGCATTTAGGGGATCTCTAATCAATCATCGACTATTTCCGGGACGGCGCAGAGCGAAGGATTAGCCTCGGTCTCGATGCTGGGTTTGTTTTTGTTGCCGTTGGGGACTAGGCGCTTTTCTTGTTTGGCGTAACTTGGCTGTCTGAGTGGGCGGCCTTCGCTTGTTCCTGCTGATGGAATGCCAAGCAGGGTTGGCAAAAGATAGCGGCACACAATTTGCAGCGTTCAGTGTGCGCCGCGCAAAGAGCGATTCCGCAATCCGAACACTTCGCATTGGCTGAGCGGCCACACGTAGCACCAAGGGCATCATCCAGGCTTCGAGCTTCGAAAACGCCGCAGTACCGGCTCATAGTTGGTGGTGGGAAACTATATCACTAGCTAGCCTTGGGGGGCGCTTTCTCGTTGGACTCGGGTTTCGGATCCGTCTTTGCCAGTCCCCGTAATCGCGCAGCCAGCTGTTCTCCAGCGTCTGCCGATACCTTCTCCTTGAAGATGTACTTTCGAATGAGCCTGAACAACCCAAGAGCCAAGTTTGATCGCCCCCGTCGCAAGATTGAACCCTTCCAGGCCGAAGTTCAATACGGTGAACTGCGTGATTCAGGCGCGGCGAATCCCCAGAGTTGTCACGGATGTGGTTTTCTGTAGATGTAATCAAGGCTTGAGTGCGAATGCCCAAGCGAGGTTTACAGACAATGTTTTCGACATCTCACACTGAAGAGGTCAACCGTAACTTTGACGCCAGGCAAGAATGCGCAACCAGATCAGCCAGCGTTATCGCGAACCGGTGCATGACTCACTTGAACCCCTTTTCGGGTCCAGTCGAGCAGCCTCCTCTATTCTCGCCACGTGAATAAGGCGAGAGCGAACGCCGAGACGCCGAAGATTGTGGCCTCTGCGTGTCTTGCAGGGTTGGTTGGGCCCTGCCGAGCAAAAAGGACATCGCAGGCTCTCGGGTACCACTCGAATTGTCGGAATCATCGATCTGCTAATGGTGGTCATCAACCTGGGATCTCCTTCGTTTGTCAGCAAAGAATGTTCAAGGGTACCCCCGGCACTAAAATACAGTGGACTATTTGCTATCGTATCGAGAGAGAATACTGCCAAGGCAGCGGCAGGGGAGCCCTCAGGGACCTCACATCTTCCTATCGCTCGGGCGGCTTTCATTCGGCCGAATGCCCATGGTCAATTTTCCGCAGGATCATTGTGAGCGCGATTTTGGCGCCAATACGCTTGTTTCATCGCGTCCCCGGCGGCTCTTGGGTGGTTGGGGTTCCGACGATGTGCCGGTAGAAGGCAACCGCCCGGTTAACCGACGAAGACTCGCTCCGCGCATTCCTCGAGATTTGGCGGTCGCGTGCTCTCTCATGAAGTAAGAGATACAGTTTGTTACGAAAGGGAACTACAGCCTCTTTCACACACCTTTCAACAGTCCACCGTAGGGACGCGTTCCGGGACTGATCGGAATATTATTGTCGACTTTGTGTAGTTGCGGCCCGACCAATCTGAAGATCGTATCCGAAGAACTTGGGCACGCAAGAGGCGACGCTCAAGGGACCCGAGCCGGAGAACCCTGAGGAGGCTTCATGAAAAGAATTCTGGGAGTTTGTGCTGTTCTAATAGCCGTGACCCTACCGCTGCTGGCCCAGGACGCCGACGACAATCGCCGACAACACGATCGGGACGATGCGCGCCGGGAGGACAGTCGCGGCTATGAGCGCCGGCAGTGGCGAGGTCGCTTATCGTCGGAGGATCAGCAACGGTTCGACAGCTACTACTCGCGCTGGCTGGAATATCGTCGCACCAACAACCGGGAAGAAACCCGGAACATGGAAAAACGCATGCGGGACGTTATGGCACGCAACAACATTCCATCGAATGTGCCCTTTGATGAGGTCGCGTCGACGGGTGACCGGGAGGATGGCGGCCATTACAGGCGGGAACGGAGTCGCCTGTCGCCCGAGGACCAGGAACGGTTCGACAGCTACTACTCGCGCTGGCTGGAATATCGTCGCACCAACAACCGGGAGGAAACCGTGAACATGGAAAAGCGCATGCGGGACGTTATGTCGCGCAACAACATTCCGGCGGATGTACCTTTCGATGAGGTCGCGTCTCGGAGATAGTGACTTCCGATTGGGAGGCAGGCTTTCATTCCGGAGTACAGGCCAGCCAGGTTTCACCTATTGCTTGTCGTACACCGCGAGGCTGCTGATCGTTTTGCCGTTCGAATCCGCTCCGCTCGAAGTGACTGTCCGGCTCTTGCCGTCTGTAGAGACGACAATGCGACCACTAAGGATCGTTTTGCCGTTTTTCTTGGCGTTGAAACCCAACGTACGCTCGTCGATATTCGTAAGCGAGCGTGCGTCTGAATTGGGATCTCCGATGACGGGATAGTCTTTGCTATCAAACTTGCCCGTCCACTCACTATGCATGGGCTTGCCGTCGCTGCCGATGCCATCAATCACGATTCTCACGTTCTCTCCTGCAGCCTCATAGACAACCATCGTGTTTTTCGGCGCCCCATGCGAGATCTTCGATTTGGCCTCGTTTAACTTCCAAGTGCCCATGTTTGCGTTTTGGGCGCAGCAGAACGCTCCGACGAAGCACAGCGTCAGAGTGAACACGATGCTTCTAGCCTTCACGTCGCCTCCTGATTGAGCAACGGACTTTGAGCGTAGATAGGGGTTATTCTAGTTGCGGCTTGGGGACGCGGCAACTCGTGGTCCTCTCAATGTGCAGAACCAAATTCGTTGGTTCGCAGCAGCAAGTCAACCTTGTTATTCCACACCTGGGGGTAGAAATGCGTCGTGTCTCGAATTCACTTCTCGTGATTCCAGTCATGTTATTTTGCGCGGCCGTTGTGTTGGGCCAAACTCCCGCCAAGCCCGCAACCGGTCACAAAAGCGAGGACTTCGCCGCCGTGATGAAGAAAATTCGCGATACCTGGGTGCAGGAATTCAACGCCGGACATGCTGATAAAGTCGCGGCACTATATGCTGACGAGGCTGTGCTGATGCGCAGGAACGGATCCGTGCACAGCCGCGACTCCATCCTGGCGGAGTTGCAACGCTCCGTTACTGCGGAGGCGCGCAATTACACCGTCCAGAGCCTGCGCGCCGAATCCTCTGGGGATATTGGCTACGATACGGGCATATACAACGAAAATTTTTCGCATCATCTTGCCGAGGGCAACTACCTCATGGTTGTAAAACGAATCAATGGCGTCTGGAAGATTGTGGCGCATGCTGCTGTTCCTAATCCACGCCAAAAGTAACCATCCTGCTGACTACTTGATCCCTGCGCCTTCCACGATCGTGATGTAGCGATCAACGGGCAGACCCGTAAAGGTCTCCACACGCTCACTCGGTCGTGGCCAGTGGATCTCGAGCCGTTCGATTTTCTCTCGCTTGCCGATTCCCAATACCTCACGGGGGTCATGCGACGAGAGACCGCATGGGATGTTGCTCGAAATCGCCAAGCCAATCGTTACCTAGAAGCCCAGTTCACTAAGCCCCGCGTGCTCATCCGGTCGGCGCCCCAGCGGCCAGCGATATTTGCGCTCTGATTCCTTGATCGGCAAGTCATTGATGCTCGCCAGGCGCAGACGCATCAGACCGTTCTCATCAAATTCCCAATTTTCGTTGCCATAGGAACGAAACCAATTGCCTGAGTCGTCATGCCACTCATAGGCGAAGCGAACTGCAATACGATTTTCCGCACACGCCCAGAGTTCCTTGATCAGGCGGTAATCGAGTTCCCTGGCCCATTTTCGACGGAGAAAGGCGACAATCTCTTCCCGTCCATGGATGAATTCCGATCGATTGCGCCAGCGCGAATCCGGGGTGTAGGCCAAGGACACCTTTTCGAAATCGCGAGAATTCCATGCGTCCTCGGCAAGGCGGACTTTCTGCACGGCAGTTTCGCGGGTGAATGGAGGCAGCGGCGGACGCGTGGCCATGGTCATCCTCTCCCTTTCCGGTCGGCCCGGTTTTTTGGAGTCATGCAACACACCTGATGCCTTGCTTCGAGCCGGCCGGCAAGGTGTAATACTACTCCGACGGTGGTTGCATCGGGTCTTAGTTCCATTATCAAGGGCAGTCGTGGTTCGTACTTTCGAGCTGGCTTGCCAGTCCTCATGATGGCCGACCTGATCCCAGCAGCTGGCTGCGATTTGGGAACTACGCGTGGACTTCTCTCTGCGAAAAGCCGTGCCGGCCGACGCTCCTGTTTTACGAGCGCTCATCGATGCCTCCGTCCGCGGGCTGCAAGCGGGGGATTACTCTCCTTCGCAAATCGAAGGTGCGCTGGCCTCGGTATATGGTGTGGATAGCCAACTCATCTCGGACGGCACCTACTTCGTAGTGGAGGCAAAGTCCGCCGCCGGCGCGATTGTCGCCTGTGGAGGCTGGAGCAAGCGCAAAACTCTTTATGGCGGCGACGTCTGGAAAGCTCGTGAAGATAGTTTGCTTGATCCGCAAACGGATGCTGCCAAGATCCGCGCGTTCTTCGTGCATCCAGATTGGGTGCGTCGCGGGATCGGGACGATGTTGCTCGATGCCTGCGAAAGGGCCGCAATGGCGGAGGGGTTCCGCCGCTTCGAGATGGGAGCAACCCTCAGTGGAGTCCCACTCTATAGCGCACGAGGCTACATTTCGCTTGAGAACCTGGGCGTCCCTCTGGCTAACGGGGAATCCCTTCCAATCGTGCGCATGGAAAAACGGCTAGGAAACCCGCCCGTTCGTGCCAATCGCTAGCACGACGGTGCCATTCCCAGAATCTGCCCGCCGTTTTACTTTGTTTTTGAGCAGTACTCGGGGGAGGGCTGTTCAACGAGCGTCCCAAGACTCTAACCAGAGTTTGGGGCGTTTTGTTTTGTGCGTGTTTCTTGGGAACTGTGTGCTTCAGGGCAAACTGGACGCGGTCAGGGCTCCGATTCGCGAGCGTCCATGCTGCCTTGCCGGAGTCGAGTGGCTTTGGCCGGGTCGGTCCCTGGTTTTAAGTCGGTCATCTCGGCAAAGTAGCGCCAGCCGAGAGCCCAATCCTCTTTGCTCTGGGATTCATGCAGCCGTTGAATTGCCAAATTGGCGCTCTGCCGGCCTCGGACTATTTCCATCACCCCGCCCGACTCATAGGAGCGCGAGTTGAATCGAATGATGGCAAACGATGCCTTCGACTCTCTATCCATTCGCGCCCAGTATAGCTCAGTTGTGCAATATCGCGGCGACTAACCCGGTGCACAACCGGTTACGCCGGCGTCACCACCGTTTCTCGCGTCAGTCCCGAGATACTCCGTAACGGATCCGACAAACCGCGCATAACCTTCTCGAACGCGGCGAAGTCGAGCGATTGTGGACCATCGGAGAGCGCTCGTTCCGGGCAGGGATGCACCTCGATAATGAGTCCATCCGCGCCGACAGCCACTGCCGCGCGCGACATTGCCGCGATCAGACTCTGCTTTCCGGTGCCGTGGGACGGATCCGCGATCACCGGCAAGTGCGACAGATCCCGCGCTAGCGCCACCGCGGCCAGGTCCATAGTATTGCGGGTCTCGGTCTCGAACGTCTTGATGCCGCGTTCGCACAGCACCACGTCGGGGTTTCCGCCGGCCAAGAGATACTCGGCGGCAAGCAACCACTCTTTCACCGTGGCAGACGGCCCCCGCTTCAGGAGCACGGGTTTGCGCACGGTTGCCAGTTTGCGCAGCAGATTGAAGTTCTGCATGTTTCTCGCGCCCACCTGGAGCATGTCGGCGTACTCACAGATCAGCTCGACGTCCTCGGTGCCCATCACCTCCGTGACCACCGGCAGGCCGGTTTCTTCGCTCGCCTCGCGGAGGATTTTAAGCGCTTCTTCGCCCAGGCCCTGGAAATCGTAGGGAGAGGTGCGCGGCTTGTAAGCGCCCCCGCGGAGCAGGCTGGCTCCCGCTTTCTTCACGGCGTGCGCGGTGGAAATGAGCTGCTCCCGCGACTCCACAGAACATGGTCCCGCAATCACGACGACCGTGTCGCCTCCGATCGCCACCTCGCCGACCCGGACGATCGAACGATGTGGCTTCACCTGGCGGCTGACCAGCTTGAAAGGCTGTGCGATGGCCACGACGTTATCCACCCCCGGAGCCACCTGCAGCGCCTCGATTTCATGGCGCCGCCCGCTACCCACTGCCGCCACAATAGTTCGCTCCGTCCCGCGCGTTACGTGCGGCTGGTAGCCAGCTTCGCGAATACGGTCAATGATGTGCGTGATCTGCTCCTCGGTAGCTCCTTCGGACATGTTGACGATCATGGAAGTGGCCCTCCTTTGGCCGGAAAAAACAAAAGCCGCGATTCTCGAGAATCGCGGCTCTGAACTGGAACTTGAATTTCTAGGTGACTATTGCCGATTTACCTCACCTATAAGCTCCGCCGAAGCCGCTATGCTCGTAAACCAGTAGCGGAAATACGCGAAGGAGAAGTAGGTAAATCGAGTCATCGAATGGCGATACTAACTGGTTGCCGTCGTTCCGTCAACCCTGTTGAGGGGACGGCTCGGAACGAGGCGTTGCGGAGTTCCTTGGCCTGCGGCCTCGTTCTATTGCACCGCGCTGGCAGCCGCCGAGAAAGCATTGTTGGCGTTGGAGCCGATCAGCCGCACGGTGCCGACCACCAGCACCAGGATCACAGCCAGCATGACGGCATATTCGGCAATATCTTGACCTGATTCTTCCGACCATAACCTGTGGATGAACTTGGACATTCCTGCCTCCTGCCCGGGGGGCTTATTGATCTTGCTGGTAAGGTTTCCTATCATGCCGACTGGACCCCAAGATGTCAAACACTCAAATGATCGCGTTTTCCGAGGCGAACCACAGGATATGCAATTAATTTCCACATCCTGCAAGAGTAGCGCCGGCATCCTGCCGGCAGCCGCGAGCGCGTCTCGCGCTCGCAGCCGACAAGCCGCCGCCGGACAGCCGCCGGGACGGCGGCGCTACATCATTGAGTCGCTCGCGGAACTGCCGCGTTACCCACCTGTTCGCGCGCACTGGTGTGTTCTGCCTGCAGAAGCTGTTGCGCCGACTGCTGCACGAACGTCAACATCCGTCCCGGCACAACGCCGAGATAAACCGTGGCTGCCAGCGTCAGGGCCAGAGCTGCCCGCAGCGCAAGAGGTATAGGCAGCACCGGCACCTCTTCCCGCGCTTCTCTCATGTACATCACAACAATGATCTTGAGATAGTAATAAGCTCCAATCGCGCTATTGATCACACCAATAATCGTCAGCCATACTAGATTCGATTGCAACGCGGCGCTGAATACATAAAACTTGGCAAAAAATCCTCCCGTGATCGGAATTCCGATCAGCGAGATCAAAAAAATCGTCAGCGTGCCCGCAAGAATCGGGGAACTGCGTCCCAGCCCCGCATAGTTTTCGAGCGTTACATAACGTTCATTCTCGTTGGCAAGATGGCTGACGACCGCAAACGCGCCCACATTCATAGCTGCGTAAGCAGCCGTGTAGAACATCACGGCGGGAGCGCCGAGCTCCGGCTTGGCGGCAAAGGCGACCAGGATGTAACCGGCGTGCGCGATCGAGGAGTAGGCTAGCAAGCGCTTGACGTTGTCCTGGACGAGCGCCGCAACGTTGCCTAGCGTCATCGACAGCACGGCCGACAGCCAGATCAGCCAGAAGCGGCCGGGAGCGTTCGCCTCAAAAATGATGCGCAGCAAAACAGCGAATGCCGCCGCCTTGGGCGCAGTCGACATGAAGCCCACCACCGGAGCGGGCGCCCCTTCGTACACGTCCGGGGTCCAGATATGAAAGGGCGCGGCAGCCACCTTGAATCCAAGCCCGACGAACATCAGTGCCATCGCGACGTAAGCCAGCAGGGGAACCTTGCCGGAATTGAGCGCCGCGCTAATCGCATCGATGTTCGTGGATCCCGTCGCCCCGAACATCATGGCAACGCCGTACAGAAAAAATGCAGTTGCGAAAGATCCAAGCAAAAAGTACTTGAGCGACGATTCGCTGCTGGTGGCCGAGCGGCGCCGGAAGCCGGCGAGAATATAAGTCGAAATCGAAGAGATTTCCAGCGAGATGAAGATCAGCACCAGTTCGACGGCCGATGACATCAAGCACATGCCGACCAGACCGAACAGAATCAGGCCATAATATTCGCCGGCGCGTAGTTGCTGGACGGCCATGTACTCGTACGAGGTGAGGATCAGCACCAGCGCGATCGCAATCACCAGAACATGGAAGAACACGCTGAAGCCATCGACCTGCACCATGTTCCAGAACGCAAAGCCCGGCGATTGTGCCATGATCCAGGTGGAGACCAGGCCGGCAAGCGTTCCGATGAGGCCAAGTCCTCCCAGCAGTTGCTGGCTCTTCTTCTCATCTACCAGGGGATCGAGCACCATGATGGCCATGCCGAAAATCGAAAGCACAATCTCGGGCAGGATGCGAACGTAGTCGGCGCCGACCGGAAGAGTTGGATTCACTGGCCCACCACCTTGCTGGCCACCTGCGCAAATGGCGTGAGCGCCGCCTGCACGGCCGGGTCGATGATGTTCAGCCAGAGCAGCGGAGCCACGCCCATAACGAGCGCCGCGACCGCTGTCGGCCACAATGCCAGTTGTTCACGCGCCGAAAGATCGGCCAAGGTGCTGTTTTCTGGATGCGTGACCTTTCCGAAGAAGACCCGCTGGTACATCCATAGCAAGTAGCAGGCGCTCCAGATCACGCCGGTCGCGCCGATCGTCCCGTACCAGGGATTCGCCTGGAAGGCTCCGCTCAGCACCAGAAACTCGCCCACGAATCCATTGAGCAGCGGCAGTCCCACCGATGCGAGCGTAATGAACAGGAAGAAAGTCGCATACTTCGGCATGGGTGTAGCCAGGCCGCCCATGTCGGCGATCTCGTAGCTATGCTTCCGCTCGAAGATGATTCCGGCCAGCATGAACAGCGCGCCTGTGGAAATGCCGTGCGCCAGCATGACGAACATGGCCCCGTTCAATCCGGCTTGCGTGAAGCTGAAAATTCCCAGCACCACGAAACCGAGATGGCTCACTGACGAGTAGGCGATTACGCGCTTCAGGTTGGGTTGCACCATCGCGACGAGCGCGCCATAAACAATGCCAACCAGCGCGAGAGTGCAAATCCAGGGTGCGTTATGTCGCGATTGTTCGGGGAACAGTCCGAGATTGAAGCGCAGCAGGCCGTATGTCCCCATTTTGAGGAGAACTCCTGCGAGCAAAACTGAACCTGCTGTGGGCGCCTCGACGTGTGCATCCGGCAACCAGGTGTGGAACGGGAAGAGCGGCACTTTCACCGCGAACGCAAGAAAAAATCCAATAAATAACCAGGGCGCCGCGGTAGAGAATCCCTCGACCTGTCCGGTGCGGATCGCATTCTGAATGGTTACGAAATCGAAACTGCCCACGTGCGCGTATAGCCAGATCACCGCGGCCAGCATGAACACCGACGCGACCATCGTGTACAGGAAGAATTTGACGGCGGCGTACACCTTCCGGCCATGGCCGTAGATCCCGATCAGCAAGGCCATCGGGATCAGGGTCGACTCCCAGAAGAAGTAGAAGAGGAACAGGTCGAGCGAAGTGAATACGCCGATGAGCGCGGTTTCCAGCACCAGCAGCAGGATGAAGAATTCCTTCACGCGCTCGTGGATCGAATTCCACGAGATCAGCACGCACAGCGGCGTAAGGAAAGTGGTCAGCAACACCAACCACATTGAGATTCCGTCAACTCCCATGTGATAGTGAATGTTCGGCGTCGAGATCCATGCGCGGTCGATCTCGTACTGAAAGCCAGGGAGCATGCGATGTACGCGGGCCACTAAGTGCAAGGAGAGACCGAACGTGAGCAGGGAAACGATCAACGAAAAGATGCGGATGTCGCGGTCGCGCCGCGGAACGAGCAGCAGCAAAAGCCCGCCCGCCGCGGGGATAAACGTCACCAGCGTCAGGATGTGGGTGTTCAGGATATTCATCGGACCCCCATCCAGATCATGTATGCAATGATCACTGCTGCCCCGACCGCAACCCAGCCCGCATAAGAGCGCACGTTGCCGGATTGCATTTGGCGGGCCGAGTCGGAAACGTGGCGGGCTCCATCCGCGGTGTCGTTGATCGCAGCGTCAATCACACCCTGGTCCACGCCGTGCCACAGGATGCGTGTAGAACCATCTACTAGCGGCTTCACAAACAGGTCCCCATAGATCTCATCGACGTAGTACTTGTTCACAACCGCTTGGTACAGGCCGCCGAGCGAGTCCGCAATCTTCTGAGGCAGTTCCGGACGCTTTAAGTACAGAACGTAGGCAAGGTAAAAACCTAAAACTGCGGCCACGACCGAGATGACCATTAATGTGATCTCGGTGCTGCGACTCAAAGCTTCGGTCGCGACCGCCGTGGCGCCTTCGCCGAACACGGGCGAGAGAAAATGCTCAAACCGGCCGCCGATTCCCACCCACCCGCCGATCACGGAGAGAACGGCGAGAATCATCAGCGGAACCAACATGATCATGGGGCTCTCATGAGGATCGCCGTGCCCGCCGTGTCCATGACCATGAGCCGGAGCATGGCCGTGTTCCGCCGCTTCGCGGCCGCGGTAATCGCCAAAGAAAGTCATGAACCAGAGCCGGAACATATAGAACGAAGTGATGAAGGCGGTCGTCACTCCGATAAACCAGTACGCCGGATTTGCCTCGTAAGCACGTGCCAGAATTTCATCCTTGCTGAAGAATCCTGCGAAGGGTGGAAAGCCTGCGATCGCGAAAGTCGCGGCCGTCATGGTCATGAAAGTCCATGGGATGTACTGCCTCAGCCCACCCATCTTGCGCATGTCCTGCTCGCCGCCGACGGCATGAATCACCGAGCCCGCTGCGAGAAACAAGAGCCCCTTGAAGAATGCGTGCGTCATCAGGTGAAAGATTCCGGCCGAGTACGCCGCAACGCCGCACGCCATGAACATGTAGCCCAGCTGCGAGACGGTGGAATAAGCGAGCACCTTCTTGATATCGGTTTGCGCGATGCCTATGGTCGCGGCGAACAGCGCCGTCAGCGTGCCAATGATTGCGACCACGGTGAGGGCATTCGGCGCGTGCCCGAAGATGACATGCGAGCGCGCCACCATGTAGACGCCCGCCGTAACCATCGTCGCTGCGTGGATCAAGGCAGAAACCGGCGTAGGGCCCTCCATCGCATCCGGCAGCCAGACATAAAGGGGAATCTGCGCCGACTTGCCGGCAGCGCCCACCATCAGCAGCAGCCCGATCGAAGTCAGCAGGCCAACCCCGGCGGTCTCCGCCGGCTGCTGTGCAATCGACGAGAACAGCTGGCTGAAATTCAGCGAGCCGAAGTGCTTGATCAGCAGGAAGAGCGCAATTAGAAAGCCGAAGTCGCCGATCCGGTTCACGATGAAAGCTTTCTTCCCGGCAGAGGCCGCCGAATCTTTCGTGAACCAAAATCCAATCAGCAGATAAGACGCGAGGCCCACGCCTTCCCACCCGATAAACATCTGCAGGTAGTTGCCCGCCAGTACCAGCGTGAGCATGAAAAACATGAACAGGTTGAGATAGGAGAAGAAGCGATAGAAGCCGCCTTCTTCCCACATGTACCCGACGGAATAAATGTGGATCAGGAATCCGACTCCGGTCACCACCAGCAACATCACGAGTGTCAACTGGTCGAGATAGAACTCGAAGTTCACCATGAAGTTGCCGGACCGGATCCAATGACCCAGGTACTCGGCGTGCGGCAGTTCGAGGGACGGGAAGCGGGCGGCGACGTACAAGCCCATCAGGAACGCCGCGCCGCAGAAGGTCAGCGCAACCGCAGAAACCGTCTGTCGCGAGAGCCGGCGTCCGAAGAAGCCGTTGATGGCCGCGCCGATCAGCGGCAGAATCGGAATCAGCCACAGATGGAGAGAAGGCGTCATAGTTTCAGCAGGTTCACGTGGTCTACGTTCAAGGTCTCGCGCGTGCGGAAAACCGCGATGATGATCGCCAAGCCGACCGTCGCCTCGGCCGCCGCCACCACCATCACGAAGAAGACGAATACCTGTCCGCTCAAGTGTTGCCATTGGGCGGCGAATGCCACGAACGAAAGGTTCACGCCATTCAGCATCAGCTCGATGGAGATGAAAATGGTGATGATGTTGCGCTTGATCAGGAAGCCAATCACGCCGCACGAAAACAAAATGCCGCTCAAAATCAGGTAATAGGAGACGGGAACCATCAACTCTCCTTTTCCGGGTTCTTGGGTTCGGGGCGGCTTGCCAGAACGACCGCACCCATGATCGCGATCAGCACAAGCACCGACGTGACTTCGAAGGGCAGCAGAAAATCGTGAAACAAAAGATTGCCGATTGTCTTAGGGAAACCAGGCAGGGCTCCCAGGCCGACCGTTGCCGTGCCCGTGCGCTCGATGAGAACCCATGCCACGAGCAGGCCTCCGGCCAGAACTCCCGGTATGCCCAGGATGAGCGCCACCCGGCTGCCCTTGGTGCGTTCTTCCACACCCGCATTCAACAACATGATGACGAAGACGAACAGCACCATCACCGCGCCCGCATAGACGATCACCTGCACGGCCGCAACGAATTCCGCACCCAGCAGCAGGTACTCCACGGCCAGCGACGCCATCACCACCACCAGCGACAGTGCGCTGCTGATAGGATGGCTCTGCACCAGCAGGTTGATCGCCCCCGCCACGCAGATCGCTCCGAAAACCAGAAACAGCACGAGATGTAGCATCTTCTTATTTGTCCGCGCGCCGCTTCAGTACCGCGGCGACATGATCAAGAACGGTACGCAACTACCAGGGCCGTCACCACAAGATTCGCGATTGCCAGTGGGAACAGAAACTTCCAGCCGAAGGCCATCAGTTGGTCATAACGGAAGCGCGGCAGCGTGCCACGCACCCAGATATACGTGAAAAGGAAGACAAATACTTTCGCGACGAAGTAGAAGGTGGGCAGGATAAGCCGCAAAAGTGGCGGTCCAAACAGCGGGCCATTCCCGCCACCCAGGAACAAAATGGTTGCCAGGCAGGCGACCGTGATCATGTTGGCATACTCCGCCATGAAGAACATCGCGAATTTCATCGCGCTGTACTCGGTATGGTAACCCGCAACCAGTTCGGTCTCTGCTTCTGGAAGGTCAAAGGGAATCCGGTTGGTCTCGGCATACGCTGCCATTAGATAAATGAAGAATGCAACGAACTGACATCCGTAGAAGATATTCCACTTGGGAATGAATCCCCAGAAGTAACCTCTTTGCGATTCGACAATCTGCTGCAGGCTGAAGCTTCCCGACACGATGAGGACGCCCACCAGCGATAGCCCGAGACAGATCTCGTAGCTCACCATCTGCGCGCTGGCCCGCAATCCGCCGAGCAGGGAATACTTGCTGTTCGACGACCATCCGGCCAGCGCTACCCCGTATACCCCGATCGACGTGACTCCCAGAATCACAAGCAATCCGATGTTCAGGTCGGTAATCTGAAGCGGAATAATGTGACCCGCAACCGGAATCGCAGTACCGAAGGGGATCACCGAAATCGACGTGAGCGCGCAAATGACCGCGATCATCGGAGCCGCGATAAACAGCGGCCGGTACACGTGGGGAGGCGTCAAATCTTCCTTGAGAAGAAACTTGACGCCATCGGCCAGAGGTTGCAGCAATCCGAAAGGTCCCACCCGCGAAGGGCCCCACCGATTCTGCATGTGACCTACAACTTTGCGCTCCAACCAGACCGTGTAGGCGACCGCCGTGAGCAAAATGAAGATCACCAGCACGATCTTCACGACCGACGCGACCAAGAAGATGGGCAGACTCAGCAAGTTCGTTTCCTGACTTGTTCGTGAACCTTAGGTGAAACCGATACCGGGACTGCTTCGAGACGGCTCAGTCGGCCGCGACTTCCGAAGTTTGTTGCGTACGGCTTTCCATCACGCTATGCAAGGCCTTGGAATAGCGGCCCAGAGTTCCGCTGCTGAACAGATTGTCGTTCGCCGGAACAATCAATTCCGGTTTTTGAATTGCGCCCGGACCGCTATTTGCGAGCGTCGTATGCTGATCATTGCCAGCCAGCAGGTTGATCCGCGAAAAATCATAGCCGGGTACCAGCCGCTGGATCTCGTCGAGAATCGCAGTCGGCTCGAGTGGACTCATCTTGGGCTCCAGCCCGCGCGCCTCCAGCCACACCGCGTGCCGGTCGGCTTCGCCCGACTGCGCGCCGCGCGACTGTCCCATGTCGGTACGCTCGCCTGCGCCGAACGGCACCAGTTTGTGAACATCGAAACCCATTGCGTCCGCGATACGCACGATCATCTCGAAGTCACTCTTCGTACCTGTCACCTCGCCGGCCTTCTTGAGAATCTGCAGATCACCGCAGGTGTTCGTGAACGTGCCCGATTTTTCGTAAGCGTTGGCAGCCGGCAGAACGACATCGGCCATGAAGGCGGTCTCTGTGAGGAACATCTCCTGCACGACGACGAACGTCTTCGAGAACAGGAAAGGATCCAGCCCAAGCCGGCCAATCGGATTTGCGCCCACAACGTATAGAGCTTTGAGCTTGCTGGCTTTGGCGGCGTCCACCATCTCCGGCAGGGTGAGGCCTGTGGTAGCCGGGATGCTGGTCCACTCGTCGTGGAACTTGCCCGTGTCGGCCACTCGATGGTACCCGGGCAGCAGATCGGGATAGAGCCCCATGTCGGCGGCGCCGCGCGAATTCGCGTAATCAGCCAGGCACACAAATTTCGCGCCGTGAACTCCAGAACCGAACTTCACCAGTACAGCCACATCGTTGCCGCGAATCTCTGATCCAAAGATGATGACCAGCTTCTGCTCGCCACGCAGTTTCTCGCGCAGGGCGTTCCATGTCTCACGACTGTTTTTCTCGGTGATGATCGCTTCGACGGCCGCATCATCTCCCGCAAGATAAGCGGCGACTTTGCCTTCTGTACCTGCGGGAATCTGCGTGAACCCTGCGGCCTGCCGTCCGAGTTTGATGGTTTGCGAGTTGATCAGGTAGAGCCGCGACCGATGCAGGCGAACGTTGTTGCGGATTTGCCATGCCAGTAGCGGATGCTGATCGGTAGGATTGTTGCCGATCAACAGGATCGCGGGCGCGTCATAGACCTCACGCATGGTGGCGGTCGAGTCGGGCTTGCCGCTTAACGCCGCAGCCAAAGCAGGGAAGTCGGCCGTACGGTGATGATCAACGTTATTTGTCTTCAGAACGACGCGCGCGAATTTCGAAAGCAGGTACGCTTCTTCATTGGTGATGCGGCTCGAGCCCACCACGCCAATCATGCCATCATGATCGCGGATTTCCGCGAAACGCTTTCCGATCAGCTCAAAAGCTTCTTCCCAGTTCGCCGGAGTGAGTTTCCCATTCTTTCGGATGAGCGGCTGCATCAGACGGTCCGGATGATGAGCAAAATCGAATGCGTACCGGCCTTTGATGCACAGAAAATCATTATTAATGCCGCTCTTATCGCGATTGTCGCCGCGCACGATCTCCATGCCGCTATCGGAGCGGCGCACACCTAGCGTCGTTTTGCAGCCATCGCCGCAGTGCGTGCAGATCGTGCCGACATGCTTCATCTCCCAGGGCCGGGTCTTGTAACGATAGGCTCCCGAGGTGAGCGCGCCCACCGGGCAGATGTCGATGCACATGCCGCACTCTTCGCACTCGAGGTGATCTTCCTTATTTGGCGCAATGATGGACGAGACGCCGCGGTTCTGCACGCCCAGCGCCCACACATCCATACCCTCGCCACAAACGCGCACGCAGCGGTAACACAGGATGCAACGTGGCCGGTCAAAGAACACCACCGGCGACCACTGCTGCTCGTCCTTGTGATTCTTGGCCTCCATGTACTTCGACTCGGCGGCCCCATAGGAGAACGTCATGTCCTGCAGTTCGCACTCTCCGCCCGCGTCACACACCGGGCAATCCAGTGGGTGATTACCGAGCAGCAACTCGACCATCGACTTGCGCGCCTGGCGCACTTCCTCGTTATCGCTGGTGACGATCATGCCCTCGGTGACCACTGTGGTGCAGGCAGTCTGCAGCTTGGGCATCTTTTCAATCTTCACCAGGCACATGCGGCAAGCGCCCTGCAAAGACAGATTGGGGTAATAACAGAAGGAAGGTATCTCAATGCCCGCACTCTTGCAGGCCTCAATCAGCAGCGTCCCCGCGGGAGCCGTAAGCTTTTTTCCGTCGACAGTGAGAGTTACGTCAGGCATTTAGGAATTTGTAATTTTGTAATCGGGTAATTTGTAATTTATTGCCATCAAGTACTTCGCGCCGTGTGGCGAGACGCTGTAAAGATCGCGCTGAGTTCGTGTCCTTCCTTGATAAGTGCCTGCAATTTGCCAGGGGCAACGATCTCGCAGTCCATTAGCATTTCGAGCCAAAACAGCGTTTCGTCAGCTTCCTCCACTACAACACCGATCTTTGCAACCCATTCGGCCTTCGAGCGAGCTCGGCAGGCTGCTCGGTA
The DNA here is from genome assembly GCA_003225465.1 of Acidobacteriota bacterium. GTDB lineage: Bacteria > Acidobacteriota > Terriglobia > Terriglobales > Acidobacteriaceae > Gp1-AA133. Next base: position 22,306 of record QIAH01000386.1, read on the forward strand.
GTTCGCCGCCACTGCCGTGCCCGACCGAATAAGTTGTTTACCCAAGACCTGCGCATCCGTCCGATAAGGCAACGAACGGTAGAGTCGGACAATTCTCACCGCGAAAGCCTTTGTCCGATCCCGAAGTTCTTGTGGTGATGGCATCAGGTTGTCATAAATTACAAATTACCCGATTACCAAATTACAAATTCCCTGCTAGGCCAGAACCGGTAATTGTTCAACCGCGCCCGCTCTTTCAAATGGACAAGGTCTGCCTTCCAGGTGATCTTCAAATTCCTTGCGAAACTTCTTCACGAAGGCGATGGTCGGCATCGCCGCTGCGTCCCCTAAAGGACAGAACGTCCGTCCCAGCATGTTTTCCGACAAATATTGAATGTTGTCGATGTCCTTTTTCAGGCCTCCGCCTGCATGGAAGCGGGTCAGCGTCTTCTCGAGCCAATCGGTACCTTCACGGCATGGGATACACCAGCCGCAACTTTCATGCCGGTAGAACTTCATGGTTCTTAGAGCAAACTTCACGATGCAATTAGTGTCGTCGAGCACCACCACCCCGCCAGAGCCCAGCATCGATCCGGCTTTCGCAACCGAATCGAAATCCATGGAAATGTCGATCTCTTCCGGCAACAGCACCGGAGTCGATGATCCTCCGGGAACCACCGCCTTGAGTTCACGGCCGTTCGGGATGCCGCCGCCCACCTCATAGATCATCTTCCTGAGGTTGTATCCCATCGGCAGTTCGTAGACCCCAGGCTTCTCCAGATTTCCGCTCAGGCAAAATAAGCGCGTCCCACCATTTTTCGGCGTGCCAACCTTCGCGTACCACTCGGCGCCGCCCAGAATGATGTGCGGAACGCTCGCCAGCGTCTCGGCGTTGTTGATGACGGTAGGCCCGCCCCATAGTCCAACGACAGCCGGGAAGGGAGGCCGGATGCGCGGAATGCCGCGCTTGCCTTCGAGCGATTCCATCAGCGCCGATTCTTCGCCGACCTCGTAGGCTCCCGCGCCGCCGTGCCAGTAGATATCCAGATCGCGTCCGCTGCCGAAGATGTTCTTGCCCAGGAACCCGCGTGCATAGGCGTCAGCGAGAGCCTTTTGCATGATGATCGACAGATATCGATATTCGCCCCGGATATAAATGTAGCCGGTCTGCGATCCGACGGCGAGAGCGGCAATCATCACGCCTTCAATCACCGCATGCGGGTCATGCTCGAAGATCAGGCGATCTTTGCAGGTGCCAGGCTCGCTTTCATCGCCGTTGCACAATACGTATTTCGGCTTGGCGGACTGCTTCGGTACGAACGACCACTTCATCCCGGTCGAGAAACCCGCGCCGCCGCGCCCGCGAAGGCCCGAGTTTTTGACCTCGTTGATGATCGCGTCCGGCTCCATGGCGAACGCCTTCTGCACGGCCTTGTAGCCGTCGAGTTCGAGGTAGCGATCAATGTTGGTCGCGCCCTGGCCAAAGCGCCGGGACACCACTTTTACCTCGTCGGGATGGGAAACAAGAGAAGCCATTCGCGAATTTGTAATTTTGTAACGGGATAATTTCGTAATTGAAATCGGATCCGCACAGCAGTTTTCAAATTACGAAATCACTCGATTACCAAATCACACATTCTCCTCACTTCTGATATCCGTCGAGCACCTTGTCCAATTTCTCCACGGTAAGGTTCTCATGAAAATCGTAGTTCACCTGGATGGCCGGGGCCCAGCTGCATGCCCCGATACATTCGACTTCTTCGAGCGTGAACCGGCCGTCTTGGGTCGTCTGCTTGTGGCCAATGCCGAGTTTCTTGCGGCAATGTGCGAAGAGTTCCTCTCCGCCCCGCAGCATGCAGGCAATGTTCGTGCACACCTGCACGTTGTATTTACCGCGCGGCTTGGTGGTCAGCATGGAGTAATAGCTGATCACGTTGCGCACATCGAGTTCCGTCAGCTCGAGCCGCCGGGCAATTTCCTGGATGACTTCGTCGCTCAAGTATCCGATCTCATCCTGCGCGTACAGAAGCGCCGGGACGAGCACCGAGCGTTTCGTCGGATAGTGCCGAGCCATCATGGTGAAGCGTGTCTCGAATTCGTCCGAAAATTTCATGCCTGCAAATCTCAGGTTTTTCAGGAACCAAGTTACCCGATCACGAAGTTACATTCCTCACCGGTCGATCTCCCCGAGCACAATGTCGATGGATCCGATGGCGGCCACGACGTCCGCTATTAGCTGGCCCTCGCACATGGTGGGTAGCGTCTGCAGATTCGCCAGGCAAGCCGCGCGCATATGCACGCGGTACGGTTTCGCTGTGCCATCGCTCACCACGTAGTAGCCCATCTCGCCGCGCGGCGATTCCACCGCCTGGTATACCTCGCCCGCCGGAACCGTGAAGCCCTCGGTGATGATCTTGAAAT